>CAZAQY010000166.1:0-18901 GCA_964486845.1 uncultured Pirellulaceae bacterium | reverse complement strand
GCGAACAAGCCAACTACGGCCTGTGCCGGTATCCGGCGACGATCGAAGTCGGCCGCTGGGTGCAGCGGAAGATCCGCACCCATCTCGGCCCGTGGTGCTGGGGCAGCTTCTGCAAAACCCAGTATGCCGGCAATCTCGAGTGCGGCGGTGTGCCCAATTTCATTCGCTGCCACTTGGCTGTGATCGTCATGCTCCGGCACGCCCAGTCGCTGGGCATCTTGGACGAGGTCTACGACGAGGGGGATTTCTGGCAGTGCAACGATGTCCCCACCCTGGCCCGCGCGGTGGGTCAGTGGAACGAGGCCATCGCCCAGGAGGTCGCCGGGTTGCGATCCCTGTTGGGCAACACGGTCCAGTCGCCGGTTGCCGGATTCGCGGATTTCGCCCAACTCGCGGCGAACGGCCAGCCGGCGCCCGCAGCGGCCGGAGGGTAGGGCGGTCGCCCTGACGGAACCGCTTTATCGTCCGATTGCTCATTCACCCTGGAGGTTCTCGTCATGCTCGATCCGAATGGTCTGCCGCTTGGGCATCGGGCCTTGTGTCCCTGCGACGCCTGCCAAGCTGCGCGGGAGTGCTGGGCGAGCCGGCAACCTCCGCTGATTGACGGCCTACCGGCGGCCGATGCCGACGATTCAACCGACAACGCATCCACACATGAGGAGTTGACAGATGCCGCTTTCCGTAGGTGACAAGCAGAACTTCGATACCCTGCGCCGGGCGATGCAGGCCGGGGATGCCGCCCTGCTGGAGTGCCAATCCGTAGCCACTGGCTCCCCGGTGGCGGTGATCTGCGCCGCCAACCGGCTGACCGGAGGCGGCGCCGAGTTTGTCCCCCTGGCCATGTTGTTCGCCGACAACCCCTACCGCGCCATCAATCCGCCCAACCCCGGCGGCGGGTTCTACACGCAGGAGGAGGTCCATGTCTGATCGCATCCCGGCCGAGATCTGGATCGGGGGCAAGATCGCTGCATCCCTGGTCCCCGGCCTCTGCGCCGCCATCGCGGACGAAGGCATCTGCCTGGAATGGGGCGACGCTCGTGTTCGACCGGCCGGAGCCGATGATCTGACCGACGCCATGAAGGAAAACGCTCAGGGCGTGCGTCTGCTTTGGTTCTGCGACGATGAGGCCAGTTACGGGGAGTTCGACGTGCTGGAGCCGTTCTTGCAGAAGAACGACATCCCGTTCACTGTACAATCCGGCTGATTATCCGACGAGCCTGTTGGGGCTTTTCCAAGTTGCCTGGGACTATCCCGCATTGGAACCGCCCGAGTATTTGCAGCAACTCAGCCCGGACATCTTTCGGCAGGAGTCTGAGCGGGTATCCCGCCGTTTCGACGAGGCGGTGCAACTCGCCGAACAGGCATTCGTCGAGGAGCTTCAAGCCTTGGTGTCGCACCTTACGGAACGCCTGACCGGCCAAACGGATAGTCGTCCGAAGGTATTCAGGGACTCGGCGATCACGAACCTGACCGAGTTCTTTCAGCGGTTCCGGTCGCTGAACGTCCGGTCCAACGATCAGCTCGACGCCCTGGTTGTCCAGTGCCAGCAGATCGTCCGCGGCGTGGAGCCGCAGACATTGCGGGACAGCCAGGGCGTGCGGCAGCGAGTTGCCACCCAGTTGTCCCAGGTTGAGAACGTGCTGGATACGCTTCTGGTGGACAGGCCGCGGCGAAACATCCTCCGCCGGCCCAAGTGAGGATGCCATGAACATCGTGATCCGACCGGACGGTTCGCTGCGGTGTGTCTATGACGAAGCCCTAGACCTGACCTTGCTCGGCAAGCTGGTAATCCGCCGCGCGTCCCACGTGGAACCAGATGAGGTCGGGGTGTGGTGGGCGGATATGTCCCCGGTGTCCGGGCCGAAGTTGGGGCCTTTTGGCCATCGCAGCGAGGCTCTGGCCGAAGAACGCAACTGGCTGGAGCGGAACTGGCTCCAGCCGGCCGCCGCTTCACGCACTGTCACGGACGAAGTGCGGTAGCTGGTCCGGCAGCGGTAGGGCGAACTCGACCAGTCCGCGGTACTCTCCGTCCACGTACCAGGGTGCCTGGTAGATGAGCTTCTTCTGGCCGCCCTTCGCGATCGTGTAGGCGTTCAATTGACCGGATGCCAGCAAGCCATGCAGTTTGGTGCGGGACGGCTCTGGGTGGCAATCCAGCAGGTTCTTGCCGACCAGTTCCCGTCCGCCGTCCTTCGCAAAGGTTTCTGCTGCCCGGTCGTTCAGATCCAAAATGACCCCCGCAGCATCGCAGACAGTGATGCTGCCGGGGAATTCCTGCGCCCAGGGGATGTCCTGCATAGCGTGGGGATTCCTTCGGGTTTGATGAAGCCAACGGACCTCAGTTCTGACGCAGGCCCGCTGGCCTAGGTTCGGCGGGCTTGCAGCGTTTTACCCACTTCACCGCTGCACAGAAAGGACCCTGCAAGCAATGACCCAAGCCGAAATCAACCGCGCCGTCGCCGCCGTCACCGGTGAATCCACGGTCAAGATCAGCCGCCTTGGCTTCGGACTCGCCGACCCTTTGGATGTGAACTTTGACCCCGAGCCGACCGACGTGCCGCAGTGGATTGACTGGGATCATATCCACAGTATGCAGCCGGTCCGCCCGTTTCGTCGTCGCCGTGCCGTGTGTGCGTAAGCCCCGGATCGTGCCGCGTTCCCCTTCTGCCTACCATCGCGATCCCTTGCCCCAAGTCGCAATTGCCCCTGCACCGGCACGACGCGCCCACCAGCGAGTCGTGTCTGTTTCGCTTTCCTGCACAGGAGTCCCCACATTGATCACCATCAGTCGTTTGCTCGCCCGTCAACTGCGGGCCATGTTTCGCCGCGCCGGGATCGGCAAGGCGTACGGCGGCTTCGGCCAGCGGGCCTTGTTTCTGGCCAGCGCCGAATCGCTGCGTATCCGCGGCTTGTCCCACAGCGAATTCATCGACGCGATCAAGCCGCAAACCGCCGGTGCCGGAGGGCGACAATGATCGCGACCATGCAACTCAACCCCGCCGATGTGGCACTCGACCTCATCGGCCGGGACTACATCTCGTGGTCCGCGATCTCGACCTACCAGCAGTGTCCGCTCCGGTTCTTCTTTCGGTATGTCGAGCGCCTACCGGAGCCGACCGTTGCGGCCAGTCTGGTGTTTGGCGGGGCAATCCATGCCGCGGTTGAACACCATTTCCGCGAATTGCTTGACGGCAACCCGCCGCCCGACATCAGCAGCTTGCTGGATGCCTACGACGATGCCTGCCAAGCCCGCAACGATGCGGAGGTCGTGTTCGGTAAGGACGAATCCCACGTGTCGTTTCACCAACTGGCGGAGCGGATGCTGCGGGCCTTCCAGGCCAGCGACGCGGCGCTACCCGGCGGCACGATAATCGGCATCGAGGAGGAGTTCCAGGGCGAATTGGTACCCGGCGTGCCGGATTTGCTGGCACGGGTGGACCTTCTGGTCGATACCGGCGACGAGTTGGAGATCACCGATTTCAAGACTTCACGTAGTCGTTGGAACCAGGAGCACGTAGAGGACGCCGCCGAGCAGTTGATCCTGTACGCGAACCTGGTGCAGGAGTTGGTGCCGAGTAAGGACATCGGCCTCCGGTTCGTGCTTGTGACCAAAACCAAGGAGCCCGTCGTTGAACGGCACTCGCTCAGGTTTGACCCGCGCCGCGCCGAACGCACGAAGCGTGTCGTGGAACGCGTCTGGTCGGCAATCGAAACCGGGAATTTCTACCCAGCACCTTCCGTGATGAGCTGCGGCGGTTGCCCTTTTCGGGATGCTTGCCGGCGATGGTGCGGCTGAGCTAGTACCGACGTCACGGTGAGCCCGACGGTTCACAGTGGCGAGCTGCGGGGATAGGAATGAAATCAGGAGTACGACGTCACGACAAACGCCTCTCAGCCCCCGGCTGCGGCCGGGGGCCGGGGCGTTTTTGTTTAGGTATCCGAACATCGGGTTCCGGACGTAGAGTCCCTTGCCGAGGGAGCCTGGACCAACGTAGTGCCCCCAAGCACCCGGGGACACCAGGAGAGCCATGTCTGCTTGCTACGTGCAAGTTCTCCCTAGCATTTGCCGAAATGCACCTCGATCTTCCCGGTCTCAGTGACTTAGTGTCCTCCGCCATTGATGGATTCTCTAAGAGCCAAGGCTGCGAGCAGAAACAGCGCGAGAGCTGCGGGGATTATGACCCCAGCGACCAAGCCCTCGATGATCGCCTCTTTGGCCGAACGCGCACGGAACTTCATCAGTTTGGTTGGTTTACCGGTGGGCCACTTCAACTGTGACGTTGTGCCGGCGACCAACGCCGCGATCACCCCGAACACCAGACATTCCATGTTGCTAAGTGACTGTGGCCTCCCCAAAATCAAAGCCCCCGGTATTGTGACGAAGCTGGCGCCAAGACATCGTATGACCTTGATCTTGAACTGATCCGGCGAGTCCCGCTTCTCGATTGGCCGGTCTCTCAATGTCGGATCGGCGGCTGGTTGTTCAACACGCGGTTGCTGCGAAGCACTCGCAACCGCAGGCACCTTTGCGGCCTTTCTCCGCACGAAGATTGCCAGGACAACCAGAAACACACCCCCAACGAGCATCGGGATGCTAATGGTCAGTCCAGGAAGGTCTTTGATGCCTGTTTCTGCGAAGGCAAGTCCCGTCCAGACCGCACCTCCGAGGAGGAGAATGAGGACGATGAGCCAGTATGCGGCGAGTCCCACGGCTCCGATCAAACGCCCAAGGCTCGATTGAAGAAGACGCTGCCACTCGCGGCTGTCCATGCGTCTCGCCCGATCGAGAATACCGAGGACATCGAGTCCCTCGTAGCCTGCATGACGTGTGGACGGGGTGCTCCGAGACCGCGTGGCATCAGCAGGCCGGCCACTGTCAGATTCAGTTCGTCTTTGCGGTCGGCTTGGTGCGCCGGTCGAGCCACAGGTCCCGCCGGTCGGAGCTACGCCCTGGCCACGATCCGACTCAACGTGACGATGAGATGCGACGCCCTTGTCAAAGGCGGTCTTTCTTTCCGGCTTGGCCGATTCGACCGGATAACCACAGCCCGGACACGCGCGGGCCTTATCGCTAATCTGCCGACTGCATTCTGGACAAGTGATGAGCGCCATCGTGTTCATTCCTTCGGGACGCAGGCTTGGGGATTTGCCGTGCGATAGGTTTGGTCACTGCCCAGCTCACTCAGGATTGTCTTTTCGCTGTTCTGTCGGTGGCATCCTTTTGTCCTGCTGGTCGGACACTGTTGAGTGCGTTTTCAGGCTATCGAGAATAAGTTGCCGCTCCTCTTTTTCTGTCAGCCTCTCCTTTTTCTTTCCCTCAATGTGCCACGTCAAAGGACGGTCGCCAACGAATTCTGAGCTGACCATTTCGGGTACGATGGACGGCAAGCCATTGACTATTTCCGTAACCGAGCCTGGGACACGGCTGCGTGCCTGAACAGCCTCTTGGTGTCTGCCAAGCTCGAAATACGCATTGGCGAGGCGGGCAAGCACCTCGGGATCGTCGTTGGCGAGTAGCAGGGCCTGCTCGTAGTCAGCCAATGCGCCATCCCAATCACCAAGATGCGACTTAGCATCCCCGCGGATTTTCAGAGCTGGCACGTCGAAGGAATAGACCTTGTGGAACCAGGATGTCGGCACCGATCGCAACTCGGGCATGGTGACTTGTCTTCTTGCCGGACCGGTTCCGACGTAGGTGTGCCTCTGTAAGACCTGCATTGTAGACCCGGCGACCTCGCTGACTGGGACACGAGTGCCGATAACCCAATTCAGATCCTCGGCAGCCCCTGCGGCTTGTCCCAGTCGAATCATCGCCGCGGCCCGTCCGATAATCGCATGGACCAAATCAAGTGTAGGGGGCTTCGCGGGACCCGTGGGATTGAGGGCGCCGACAACAGCGTCGTAATCAGTCTTGGATTCCGTGTATCGGCCAATGTGGAAGTACGCGAAAGCACGGCAAAGCCTAGCCGAGTTGCCAGCCGGTCCCTTCGGTTGCCCGGCAATCGCGACCGACAAGTCTGCGATGGCGCTAGCATATTCGCGTTTTGCGATGTAGGACTGTGCCCGGAGTTGTAGTGCTTCGTCCCCACCGCGTTTCGTGTCGATTAGCTCTGTGAAGTGGGATATTGCCTCGTCATACTTGCCGCTTGCCAAAGCAGCTTTTCCGTTTTCTATAGTCGTCCGAGTTGCGTCAGGAGATTGCCCAGGCTTCGCGTACTCCCTGCCATCGCCGCCCCACCATTCGCAGATTCCTACCACAATGATCAGGGGGATGAGCAAGAGAATGACACACGTCCGTGGCCATTTCTCGAAGAAGTTCCAGAGAACAACACGTAATGGCAAGGCGTTTCCTATTGCTGGACCGACCGGCATCGAGGGACGGGCTTCGTTGGCGGCCGACGCCTCGTCGAACGGAAACCCGCACTCAGGGCAAGCCGAAGCGCCAGCGCTGACTTGATGCCCACATTCGGGGCAGGGAATAAGCGACATGGAAACGCCCTCACTTCGACGATTGTTCTCCGGCGAAAAGCTGTTTGATTGACTTGGCGTTCAAGCCGAGATTGATGACGACTGCCCAGACCCCGGCTACGAGTCCGATGCCTACCATGCCGGCCTGTTGGGTTACCGAGAAGACGAGGTAATAGGCGAACCACAATCCGGCAACAACAACCAACCCCATCGCGGCTGATTGGGCCAGGCGTCGTGCCCAGCTCCTGTGCAGCAGGATACCGATGCCGGCGGGTAGTTGGGCGAAGCCCAGGATCGCCATCAGGACCGGCAGACCAACGGCGACATGAGTAGTCTCAACGGGAAGGTCCTTGGAGGCCAAGGCAAACGCCACAAAAAACCAGGGAGCCATGACCCCCAGGATGATCGCCGCCACCCCGATGACGACTGGTAACTTCGGGGCTGACGCCTCGTTTCGGGCTCGGCCGACCTCGGCGGGCGCTGACTCGGTCTTTTCTGCTGGACCTGCCATCGGATGCCCGCACTTCGGGCACGTTGCCGCCCGATCGCTGACTTGCTGTGTGCAGGCGGGACAGGTGATTAGCGTCATGTTCGATTCCTTGTTACGAGCGCGAACTCAGGAATCGTGTCGGCGCAAAAAAGAGGCGCCGAACCACGACTGCTCCCGAAGCCCCCGCCAAGGGGCACGACAGAACAGCACATGGCCAGCGCCCCATACGGGGCGCGGCTCAAGGTGCTGCTTCTGTCGTACAAGAGTCCGAGGACTCAGGTTGGCGGTTTTTCGGGAAGCAGAGCTTGACGCTCGCGCGTCATTTCGAGTTGTCGGTCACCGCGATTTCGGCGGCGGCCGTTTGGTTTCTGATTCTCCAAATGGCTATTCAACGGATGTCCCGGACACTCCGGAACCTCAGTATTTTGGACAAGGTGCTTCCGACATGCAACCGGGCGAGGGCAAATTGCCCAACGATGGGCGGCAGGCCCCCAGGCGGTGGCGTCAGCGCCTGCGGAATCATGGCCCGGTGGCCTTCCGAGTTCACGTCGCGGCGCCGGGGCCGGTGCCGGGCCAGTCGGGGTCGTGCGGGCGCAAGGGACACGATCCCTGTTCGCCCGCCTGTCGGATCACGGCCAGGTGGGTGCGTCACGATGCCAGGCTTAGAGTCCGCAACGACCGTGAAAGCCACACGGGCGAACGGCGGGACGCGGGACGGGAATGACCGGCTGCCCGATGCCGTGTGGGTGGCGACGCCCAGCCCCTGTCGGATCACCCCGCGTCGGTCCAGCCGTGGGCGATGTCCGACGCGATCTCGGTCAGGACCGAGTCCAGGTCGAGTACGTCGGTGCCCCCGCCCGCCAACGGTTCCGCGCAGCGATTGTGCAGTGTAAGTAAGGAGGAGTCAGAGCGTGTGATTCGACGCGGGCTCCACACCGCTGCCCGGTGGTCATTCCCCGGATCGTTGCCGGTTGCCTTTCCAAGTTCCGACGACACCTGCGAAATGCCGTTCACTTCCAACACGGGCGACGTGAACACCGGGATGGCGTCGGCATTCGGGAACGATTCACCCTCGCTGGCTCCGTTGGGGTGACTGTTGATCCAGTTGATCACCAGCAGCACGTCTGTGGGCGTCACTTCGTCGTCGGCGTTCACGTCGATGTAAGGTGGCGGAGCGACTGGCCCTGGCTCCGGCAAAGGCCCCGAACCGTGGGCGTTGATGTAGTTGATGATCAGCAGCACGTCCACCGGCTCGACGCCGGATCGACCATCGACGTTGCACGGGTCCGCGAAATTGTGCCACGGGTGCGTGTTCACCGTGACCGTTGCCGTGTCTGTGGACACGTTTCCAGCATTGTCCGTCACCGTCACCGTTGCCGTGTGCGCGCCGTCAAGCAGGCTTGCCGGCACTTCGGCACTCCAAGTCCCATCCGCGTTATTCAGCACACCCGCGAAGGTTTGAGCGCCGACAGTCACCGACACACCCGAAACGCCGTTTGCGTCCGAGACAGTGCCGCCAAGCAGCGGCGTGGCATCGTTTGTCAGCACATCGACGATCGAGGCTCCCGGTGCCGTGACGTCGTAGGTCACGCCGGCATCTAGCGCTGTGGAAGCGGAGTTGCCGTTTCCGCCTGCGTTGTGCGCGGCATCCGCCGGGATGCTCACTACAACCTGCCCATCCCCAGTCATCCCGGAGACGGCAATGTCGTAGGTCGTCCCATCGGTGCCCACGGGGGTGACCACGTAGCTGAACGTTCCCGGTGCTCCGGAGGCAATGACGTCCGAGGCGTCGAAGTCCGCCACTTGGTCAGAAAAGACGGCAGTGAAGACGACCGGGTCGGCGTTCGTCAGCGGCGCCTGGGCCGCGGCGGTGGCTACCGTCACATCCAGCGGCTCCGCCGTGTTGATGGTGGAGCTGATCCAATCCTGGAAGGATGGTGTGAGGATCAATGCGCCACCTGAGCAACCGTACATCAAGCCGGGAGAGAAAGGGCCAGAGGCGAAAATGTTAATGCCGGCCAAGTAGGTCTGGCCGTTGTCGGTGACAAAGAAGCCACTGCCGCTGTCTCCACTCGACCCCAGAAATTCAAGAGGAGTTGGGCCAAGAAACGGATGAGCGAATTCGCTAAACACGTAATAAGGTGCGTATCGCAAGTAACTGACATTTCCATCTGCACCAAACCCCTCGACGATGTTGGTTCCGCCGCGTCGCATCCCATCGAACTCAAGCTGTCCAGTCTCGTTAGTTCCTGGCGCACCGTATCCCACCATCGTGACTGGATCGCCGTAGTCGAGCGTTCCTGCGTAAAACACAGCAGGATCGACATCGAACGGTTCAGTAAAGTGAACTAGCGCGAGGTCTGGGGTCGTTCCAATTCCGGCAGCAGCCGAGTAGTCCGGGTGGACGTACCAGGCATCGACCAACCGTGTCTCGCCAGGGTCGTTAAAGAAGTCGGGTCCAAGACCAAACTGCATCTGGACGAACCCCGGCTGGTTCAAGTTGTAGTCGATGAGGTGCGCTGCGGTGAGCGCCCACTCAACGCTGCCCGCTGAGTTCGCAATCAGCACTGCTGATGCACCGCGGTGCACTGTGCCGTCCTCATTCAGGCCGCCAAGCCAGCCTACCGGAGCGTATTCCGGCTTCATCGCCTCCGCTCGATGCAGCGGATCCAGGTCAAACGACTGCATGATGCTCAGCAGCCTCCGATCTTCCAAGCCCCCAATCGCCAGACGACGGGTGTTGAGACGCAGCCCGTTCTTTCGCTTCGGCTTCATGCTGTGGAAGAGTCTGCTGGGCATGTCGGATGGTCGATCATCGGGTTGGTTCGTAGGCGGCCGTACCGGGTGAGTGTTCACCGCCGTGCTGTTATTTTCGTCAGGCGGTTCCGGGGCGTCAATGGCGAGTGTGGGCGGTGCCCTGCGGGCCGGGCTGCTGCGGCCTTCGCGGCCTGATGTCCCACTCACCGTCACGGTCACGCCTGCGATTCCGTTTTCGTCCGTAGCCGTACCGATTAGCGTCGTCGTCGGGCTGCGGCTCGTTAGTGCGTCCACCGAGACAGCGGGATTCTAGCGGCATCAACCTGAACCGCTGCGGCACCGGGTTGTCAGGCGATACGGCACTGCCTTCCGGCACGAAGTGGCTGGCGTCTTGCGTGCGATATCGGTCGTGTCACGACCGGCAAGCGGCGCGGCCGAAGACTGGCGTTAGCGGGACCACGATGATGCGCAACCGAACGGCCAGGGTGATGCTATCCCGGGGATGGCCGTGGACGGCGTCCCAGCCACACGGTCACAGGCCCAGTCGCCCCGGCGGCAGCATGGCTGTCTGGTCCCTGGCCGAGGCCCCTGCCCGCCGTGCCGGAGGCTGCCCGTGGCGGCTAGTCTCGCGCCCATAACTGTAGCCACATTCCGCGTTTCGCGTCTGTTGCGTCGCGGCGGACACCGCGGGGCGTAAGGTCCAACCGAAGGAAGTTCGGCGCAACTCCATTCTCAAAAGGGTGTTGGGCGGCGCAGGCCGCACGGCGTCCCCCGTCTCGATCGGCCGAAGCTGGCTGTGGCGGCGTCCACGGACAGTATTGGGGTGTTCAGACACACCAGCCGACCGATTTTTGGGAAATCTGGGTAGTCCGCGGCACTGACATCTGTTTCGCCGGTTACGGGCCAGAGGTCCCAACGGTGCTGACGGACGCCGTCGCCACCCTGCGGCCTACGGCGCCCAGAAAGCTACTCAGCCCTCCGACGCGAGCAGTCGCGGGTGGCGTTGACTGGAGCCGTTTTCAATGCCCGCACCTCGTGCAACCAGACGATTTCCCGGACTGCTCGCGGCACGGACCTTACCGCGCACCGCGGCCCCAAAGTCATGCCGTCTCGGCAATGCTGTCCGCAAGAGCCGCAACGGAGTCCAGCTTCTCCGCCAAGGCCGCGGCCTGTTCTTCCCTGCGACGTTCCACGTGCTCGGCCAGAGCCGCCAGCATGGGTGGACTCTGCCGCAGAATGGCGACGGGATCATCGCCGGTATCCACAATCTCGACCTCGGAAAAACCGCCCTCGAAAGCCTCAGCCGACTTGGCGAGGACGGTGATGAGCTGGCTGTAGACCCGCTCCGCACTGGTCGGCAAGCGACGACGACGAAGGAACCGGATGGCCACCTCCTTGGGGTCGTCACCTTGTTCAATTCGCCTCGCGATCGCAGCCTGCACATCGGGGGAGCGGTTGGCGATTTTGGCGGCGAGTTCCAGCGATAAGCGGCGCTCGTCGTAGGCTTGTTGGACGGCCGGGGGCGTGTCGAGCACCGCCAACATTCGGCTAACGTGCCGGCCGCTGATGTTCAGCACCTGCCCGATCCAGTCACGCGTGTGGATGTAGACGTCGTCCTGCTCGTCGTAGGTGAGCTGGTTGCCGCCGTGACACAGCTCGCGAAGTCGCTGGGCACAGCGGGCTCGTTGGAGTGGTTCGAGCTGCCGACGGAGGAGGTTGTCGAGGATTACATGTTTCTCAATCTCCGCCTCGCCGGCGTCGGCCAAGTCATGCCGAACGATGGCGTCGATCTCCTCCCAGCCGAGTTGCGCGGCGGCACGGACCCGACAATGGCCACACAGGATCCGGTAGTCCGGCATGATCTCGATCGGGTGTTCAAGTCCGCGCGCTTCCATGTCGGCGGCCATCAGTTGGATCTCGGCGGGGCTCGGCGGCCGAAACAGTGTGTCTTGCTGGGGGTAGGGTTTCAGTTCCGCAATCTTCACTTTCTGCGGGGTGTTGGGTAAAGCAATCACGTTTCGCTCCTTAGCGTAAGTAGAAAGCGAGGCACCAATGTGCCTTGCACTAACGCCGTGGGACATAAAGTCCCACGGCCCGTAAAATACGTCCTGATTTGGCAGGACTGATTTCAGGATCCCCAGCCTAGCCGTTGATCCAAGTGAGTGGTCCTCCACATCGGGCTGCTGATATCTCATGTCTGGCGATCTCGAAATGCTGCCTGGCACTACGTCAACAGGATGCCGACGCGCTGGGTCTGGTCGCGGATCAGGTCCCAGATGACGGCCTTGTCAAGATCGGCGGGGTCCTTTCCCACGGGCAACCGGATGGCGACGACCGGATTCCGGCCAGAAGCAGCAAGCGAATCGGTGATCTTCTTGGCCTCGTCGTAGGCTTCGCCATCCAGCATCACGGCGATCGGCTTGTTGGGCCACGTGTCCTTCAACAGCGCGGACTGGGCCGCAGAAAGCGTCTTACCAAGCAGGGCTACGGCATGGTCCCCGACACGCCACACATCGGTGATTCCCTCCACCAAAACGACGAACGGCTGGTAGCGGGCGCGGTCGATGTTGTACAGCAACTGACTTTTGGGCATGCCGGGACACGTGTAGTACTTCGGGACGTCCTTGTAACGCGGCTCGCCCACATGCCGAGCCTGCCATCCGACCCGCACCCCGTTCACGTGAACCGGGGCGACGATCCGGTTGCCGGCCAGGGGATGTTGTCCATCCGCCTGGGTGCAGTACATGACGCCGAAGGCCGCGAGCTGATGTTTGCAGAAGCCACGCTCGGTCAGATACGTGATGGCAGGGTGACGATCGTCAAGACGCTCGATCTGCGTGACGGCGCCGGGCCAAGGCATCTCGCGGAGTTGCCGCCCTGGAACTTCCGTGGTGCTGGCGGTAATGCAGTCGATGACCCGGGCGTTGCGGTTTCGGAGGCCCAGCAGCATCTCCTGGAGCAGCTTGCGGTTGGAGTCCTCGGACAAGCAGTCCTCGTTGAAGCAAATTGCAGAAAAAGCTATCGGCTTTCCATTGGCTGGGTCAATCTTGCCGTAAGCGTGATTGATCCAGAGCCGTTGTCTTGTGTCGTTACAAAACGGGCAGTTCACCCGGTAATACTCGCCCGGATGGGTGACCGTCGATCCCGGCCGGCCGTTGCGGTAGACGCCGACACCGGCGACGAGAAGCAGGTCGCCCTGGTTGGCGATTTCAACGCGTCCGAATTGCTTTTTCATTCGGACGTACAGCTGATTGTTCAGCGGCATGGAAACTCCTCCCCCGCGATGCAGGTGCTGGCCCTACTCGCGGAAAACGTATGGCTGAAAACCTGGATCTCTGTCGCCTCGCGACAGACACTGTTCACTCGACCGGTACTTCATTGCCGGTTACCCGACCGTTGGTCACTCGACCACTCGACCGCCCCCTTTCTTAAAGGGGCGGTCGGTCGAGTAGTCGAGTAGTCGAGCGGCTACTCGACGGGTCGGTCGAGTCAACCCGTCGAGTCGTCGAGTAATCGTCTATTCCTCCAAATTGTTCTGCTGGCGAGACTGCCCATTGCCGTTGGTGGCGAGGCGGTATCCCTCGTATCCGCGACGCTGGCGTCGCACCTGGCCCCTCACGACGCGTCCCTCGGCAACAAGCCGGTCCAGCACCGGCTGAATACGATCGGCGCCGTGCCTGACGGCGCCGCGGATGTTGGACATCACGTCCCCGTCGGGATGCTCGGTGAGGTAGTTGAGGATTTGGCCGGCCGCTTCCTCATCCGCCTCCCGACGTTGCTGTTCGGGATCACGCCGGTCCGCCCCCCCGCCACTGACGCCGGCCTGGCGATCGCGATCGAGGGCCTCCGCCAACCCAGTGACATCCGGTTGCCACCGCCGACCGGTAAAGTCGGCGCTGACACGGCCCTCGATGAGGTCGAGGCCGTACGATCCGCATTGGCCAGCTCGGCCGCCGACCTCCATCATCAGCCGAGCGTGCCCGGTTTCCGAATCGAAGGGGACGCGGTGATTGAGCAATATCCACTGGGCAGCCCGCTCCGCCGAGCCGGCGAACGCCATGTCTCCCAGTTTGGGCTTGGCTCCGACCTTGACGTTCTTGGTGAAGTGGTGAAGGAAGATAGGAGTCGCCCCCTCGTCGAGGAGGAGGCCATCCATGTCCCGGAGGATGGTCCCCATCTCGAACACGTTGCTGGCATCGGCATCGGTGCCGCCCAGTGCACAAAGGTAGAGAGGGTCGAAGATCACGACATCCGCTTCGTGGCGCCGGATCTCCTCCCTAACGAATCGCTGATCTTCCGTGACGGACATCTTCGACGCATCGAAGACCACGTGCAGGTTGAGTGCGTCCGTCGGACGACCGTTGCTGTCAGCGTGCCGCCGACTTCCGGCACGGGGTAGGATGCACTTGGACCGGTAAATCAGCTCGATCCGCTGCCTGACTTCCCACATGCCCGCCTCCCCGGTGAAGACCAGCACATGCCGAGCGGGCTCACAGGGGAAGCGATTCAGAAATAGGGTGCGTTGACCACCCGTTGACGGAACGGCCAGCGATACAGCCAAGTCGAGCGAGATGCCGCTCTTGAGACTCTTGAACGGACCTCCGATGTACGCATTGGCCCCGCGCACAATCAGCGGTTCGACCAGCCATTCCGGCGGTCGGGCTAACTCAAACAGGTCGGCCATACTGTAGCTGCGCAGCCGTTGCGTTTGCTCGCCTCGCTCGAAGGCTCGCAGCCAATCCCACAGGCCGCTCAGGGCACGCATCGCGGTGGTCGTCGCCGCGGGAGAGGTGATCACATTCGTGGACGCGTTTCTCAATCGAAACGCGAGCAACCGGGAGCGGATCAACTCGCTCCACAGTTCACGGCCGCGTTCAGCACTGACGGTCCCCGAGTCTCCTCCAAAACACCAGCGGACCAGCTCCCCCACCTGCTCCCCGGCCTGGCTCGACCACTCATCCGTGTCTCGCAGGCGTCGTTCAACTTCGACAATCAAGACACTTGGATCACTCGGAAGCTGGTGATCACGATCGTACAACGACTGGACCGTGTCGAAAACCGCCTGAGCAGCCGGCATGTTGACCGCTGTCGAGATGTCCACCCGATCGACACCACCGAGCAGGGCCGCCTGCAATTCCCTCGACCTCAGCAGGTTGGCCAGTGCTTCGCGTTCGGTTTGGTCTTGCGGCTGGACTGGCGGGGCAGACACCGCGAACGGATTACCCTGGCCGTTTCCATTGGCCGCGGGTCCTGCCGGCGGGCGTGGATTATTGCCTGCGCTGACTTCTTCTGGCATAATGATCAGACCTATGGTCGCTCTGGGGTGACCGACAACACACAGGGCCGGCAGGTGGCGGCAACCACCTCCGGCCCACGTTATTTGGGTGGGCGCATCATGTGGAACTGCGTGCCCGCCGGCCCGCGCACCACGATGACTTGCGAACCCGGCGGCAAGCCGTAGGCAGCCAGTTCCCGGGAACTGGCTGGGCGACGCCGTTCATTGGCCTCCGGGTGATCGAGGAGCCAATGGTAGTCCTCCAGGACCTCAGCATCGCAGACGGCACGGGCAGCGGCAGGGTCCCGGACACTGCCGAGGAACGTCAAGGACCGCTCGACCCGGGCAGGGCGACGGCGGCGGTTTGGCTTTGCTCTCTTGCTCATTGTCTTCTCGATCCTCGATTAGTGGGTGGCATTGGCGAACGTCGTCCTGCCCTGGCAGGAGTCTCTTGCGAGCCACTTGTCCAACTGCTCGCGGTGGTAGCGGACAATGCGACCACGTCGCGAGAATGGCACGAACTTCGCGCTGGTCCAATTCCTTAGCGTGCCCACCGCAATTCCGAGGTATGCGGCAGCCTGGTCAGCCGTCATCCACGGTGTCAGGACCACAGGGTCCAAAGGCTTCGGCGGCATAGTGATCTCCTGTTTCACAGACGTGAACCGCTCCTACACCAGCAGGAGCTACAGTGAGACCAATTGTCTGCGAATGACGAAGAAGGTCAGGGGCGCGAAAGAATTTCTTCGCGCCCCCAAGTCTCCCGATGGAAGCAGCACGGTCAGAAAGCAACCTGGACCCGCCGCCGGATCCGTTTCACGTGCTCAACGTCCCGTCCGACTTCGTCCGCCAAGCCGGCCATCAGACGGCCAGTCACGCCGCGCGGCAGCATGCCGCCGAATCGGGTGCGCGCGGCTAGCTCTGCCAGAAAGAGTCGCAAGACAAGTGCATAAGTTGGAAGTTCGTTATGGAGACAGGCTTCCGCCACCCGACGAGAACATTGCCCTTGATTGAGCTGCCGCGGGTCGGGGATCGGTGACTGCCAGACGGTCTTCCACTCGCCAAAAAGACGCTGAGGCGGATAGAAACTAGGGATTGCTGAACGGGGTTCGTCACGGCATCGACAGTGGTAGACGATCTCTGCCGGCAGATCCAGCAACGGCAACTGTGGCAGTGGGAGATGCCACGTTATCCATCCGGCAAGGTGCCACCGTCGGGCAAACGCCCACACATCTTCATGGAATCGCGCCACCGTTTGGTCCGGTATGTCTCCCCGTCTCGCGTGAATCGCAAGAGCAGCCAGGGGGACCAACCTGCCACTCGCTTCGCTGAATGTGACCAGGTGTCGAATTCGTCTCCAACGCTTCCTGATCTCAGTTAGATCATGCCAGTACTTCGGCTGCTGAATCAACCAAGCAGCATGCACCATTTGGCTCTGGCATATCGCGAGCCGAGTCTGGTGCAGTTCGCCGAACATGTCGATCCAGTGGTTTCCCGCCGGGGGGCGGCCAGCACGCCAGTGAACCAGTTGCTCGTTCAAGAATGGGTAGGGGATTGGCACGCCGCAATCGGAAACGCCGACGACATCTTGATGCCACTGACACCACCACGCGCAGAGATCCGTAAAATCGCGTTCGCTGCGTTCCTGGCCTGCCGTGAGTATGCGTTCATGCCGATGCCCCCGAGGCGTGCGAGCTGAATGTGAGTCGCACAGTTCGTCGATTACTGGTCCGGGAAGACAGTACACGGCCTCGCCCGACGAGGATTGTCGCTCCCACCAGTCGCCGTGTGACTCCAGAAAACTTGCCCAGCGCCCGTACCAACCTGGCGAAACGCTCGGGCGAGGGACGACTCTAGCCATCGGATACACCTGATTCTCCCTACGCATGGGTCCTACTCTGATTGGGAAGGGCGTATGTCACCGTCAATTCCTTGCGATTTGGGCGTGGCCTGTGGCATTCCGGGCAGTTGCTCGATCGTGCGCCGCATAGCCTCCACGTCGAGGTGCGTGTACTTCCGGGTCATGTCGAGGGTGGTGTGTCCGAGAATCTGTTGGACGAACAGCGGATTGGCACCAGCTTCCTGGGCGCGGCTGGTGAACAAATGCCGGAGGTCATGGACCCGGCTGAACTCGGGGCAGCCGATCGCCGCCGTCAGGCCGCAGAACTCCATGCGAAGGCGTTTGACCGGGATCTGCCCGATCGACCGGCAGAACTTCACCGCCTGCCTGCGCAACTCGCGCTCCTGGGCAGACGGATGTTCGTCGCGGTACTTGTCGAGCATCTTGATGAGGTACTGCCGAAGTTCGCTGTCCGAGTTGAACCGCCGCGCCGGTTTTCGCTCACCCGTCGCAAACTCCTGGTTCAGCAGGACGAACCCGGACTTCCGGTCGGCGATCAGCTTCACGAACAAGTCCCGCAGTTCACCAACGAGCGGGAGATCACGGCGGCGACGAGTCTTGACGCGCCACAGCATCTCCGGCTTGCTGCGGATGTGGATGATCCCAAGATCGAGGTCCACGTCGCTGATCAGCAGGTGCGTGAGTTCCCCGGCCCGCATGCCGAGCAACGCCAACGGGAGAAACAGACCTCGCTGCCATTCGGAGCAGGCGGCGAAGAAATCCTGCTCCTGCTGGGGAGTGAAGATTCGTTCGATTTCGTCGTTCGCCTCGTTATCCTTCAAGGCGCTGGCCCTGAACTCGCTGAACGGGTTGCTCGCGTACGGCGGCAGCATCCTGCGCCGGTAGCCCCAATTGAATGCCGTCTTGCACGTACTCAGGATGAACTTGATGCCCGCAAGCTTGTACTGGCGGCGTTTGCCGTTTCGATGACCATTCCGGGTTCGAGTCTGGCCGCGAAGCCACCGGACGAAGTCCTCAACCGTCGCCACGCTTACGGCGTCGATCTTGGTTAGCCCCAGCTCATGCCAGAAGTCGCGCAGGTGTGACAGCGCGGCTCGATAACGATCCAGCGTACGCCACGCCAGACACTGTACGGTCTCGGCGTAGTCCAGGTACTGATCGACCAGTTCCGCAGGGGATGTCCGCTGAAAGCTGACGGGAGATGGGCGGTCTTCCGCTAGAGCGGCAGCTACCTTGGCCGCTGTGGCACGTGCCACCGACAAGTTACCTTCGATTTTCGGCCGCTTCGTTTGGCCGTTTTCCCGGTAGTAGAGATAGAAGGTCGAACCACGCTTGAAGATGGTGACGCTGCCGATCCGATCGACCGTTACGTCCCGCGTGTGGCCCTTACCGGTCTTGCCGGTGTGGGCAGGAGGCTTTGGCTTTTTGGCCACGATGACTCTCCGAGCTGCTTGGTCCTGCGGCCGAAACTTTCCACAAAAGTTTCCACAAAGGCCGCCGAGCAAGGGTATTCAGCTCGGTAAGTCATTTCCAGTATTGCCTTTACGGCAACGTCAAAAAATAAAGCGGAGAGGACAGGACTCTTGGAAATCCGCTTCTTCCCCACTCCCATCAACGCCGGCGAGCCGCCTCGCCTCGGTGCGAAAACCATTGAATCAAAACCGTTTACGTCACGCCTTCCTGTCCGAACCCGCGAAGGGTTCCCGCCTCGGTTTTTTGCCGCCCGTGTGCACCAATTGTGCACCAGTTGTGCACCAACCAAAAACGGTCCAAATCGCCGGGGGTTCGAAGACGATCCTCTCACGTTACCGCTGCCGCCAGATTCTGGCAAGTAGGCCAACCCGTGAACGCCGTCGTGAGTGCTGTGTTTGCTTCCCATGGTTGTCGCCTTACGCCAGTCCGAGTTGAGCTGCCCGCGTCTGGATGCTGTCAAGCAAAGGCCGAATGTGCCGGAAGTAACCCCGCATGTCCTCTTCAAGCTTGAGCGAGACGTAGTTGCTAGGCGACCTCCTGGACTACGCCAGGAAGTCGAGGCCATCGGTGCGGCACTTGT
>CAZAQY010000165.1:0-18917 GCA_964486845.1 uncultured Pirellulaceae bacterium | reverse complement strand
CGGCGCTGATCGTCTTCCCGCTGAAAACGTTGGCGTCTCGCCCGCCGGCGCCAGCTGAGATGCCCTGCTGGTCCAGGCGCTGAATCGCCTGCTGCTGTTTCAGTGTCAGCCCACCACCGCCCAGCTTTCGCTCACTGGGGAAGGGATTTGCGGGCGTGGCCTCCAACATGGGCTGGAGCTTGGTTTCGAGCCATCGCAACGCCCTGAACACCTTGCCGAACGGCTTGTTCGTGTAGCACTCGACGAGGCTGCGGGCTCCGAGCGGCGCACCGTGGGATAAGAAGATGTCGGCGATTTCACCACCGAATTCCTCACGAATCCAATTGGCGGCGGTGTCTCGCAGTGTCTCGTGTGGCAGCGGGGGGAAGTCCGCATGATCCCTGTGGATGCGCCGCAGCAGGCGATTCCACATGTTGGTTAGCTGGTGGTTGGGATTGCCGTTCTTCGTTGGCTTTGTGAACGAGTGCCCTGCATCGCTTAACAGAACAAGTGCGTCCGCCGTGAACGGGATGGGCCTGCCCGTCCCATCACCCATCGTGATTTTAGTCTGGCCCTTCCGTCGATTGAGTGCCCACTCCATGGCGGTCACCGTCAGCGGCCAAAGCAGCCACTCGCTGTAAACTACCGTCTTCGTGCGAAGTCGCCTAACAAACGACAAGTCCGCCGTGAACTCGAAGTCGATGTAGTTGGCAAACTCGTGCATGTGCCGAAGTTGGATCTCGCCCACTCGAAGCGTTGCACATTCCATCCGCTTGAAACCGAGGTTCAATCCGCACAAAAGAAGGAACCGCTCGAAGGGGATTGCGTACTGATTCAAGATGCCTAGTTCATCCACCGTGAACGTCCGTACCTGCTGCGCCAGCGACGTGACCGGTGCGGCCTTTTCTCGATTCGCTCGATGAATTTTAATTGCTAGTTCATCGAAGTCGCTTGGCTTCTTCCAATCGTATCTGTCGGACTTGGACAGCCACTTGAAAAACCGCTTCAGCAGCTTGGCTTGTTCCCTACACGTCTTTGGCAACAACGAGCCCTGGCCGTCCCTTCGCCGGGGCCGCTTGCGCCACACTTCCAACATCGCATCGCAGCCCTCAAATGTGAGGCGTGAAAGCGGCCACTCCAACTGCATTGCGTTGTGGATTCTGATTTGGGCGATCTGCTTCAAGTACGACTGTCCGGTATCCGACAGCCTCCGCCCTTCGATGCCCTCTTCCGGGTCGGGAATAACGAGCATGCTGGTCCGGATGTGGTCCTCGTAGGCATCGAGCGCCTGCGCCACCGTGGGGCCGTTCGCTGCCGACGAATCAACGGTGGCGATCCCCTGGAGATGCCGTCGTCCGCTGTCAATTTCCTTTTGTCCGTGCTGCTCGATCAGCCGCATACCTTTTTCAACGTGCGGCTGATCTTCTGGGATTGGCACGACGGCGATGCCAGGGAATCGCTGCTGGATCTGGGCCAGTCGCTCTGCGTAACTGCAAGCCTGGATGTTGTACGGATATGGCCTGCGGCGAATGTCTTCCCAGGGCGCAATCTCCTCCATGGCGAAAGCGACTTGGTTCTCGCCTGCTGCGAGTGCCATTGCAACAGCGAGGGCCTCGGAGTCCCAAAAGTAGCCGGGGCCGTGTACTTGAATCAAGGAATCCCACAAATCTTGAATCCGCATCTTGCGACGTTCCGATTCTCGTTCGTCTGTCGAGAATCGGAATTTGTGCCCATCCGGTTTTCCATTGCAGGTTTTCTTTTTTCCTAATTTTGCGCACCAGCGTCCGGTCGCACGGTCACGACTCAATTCCGTTCTGCGGCTTTTTGCCCTTGCGTCGTTCATTTCAGACACGCTCACGTCTTGGAAGTCCGAGAAGTTGAAGAACGTTTTGCCCGAGATCGCCTTGGGAGTTCCGGCCAGACAACCCGCAAGGTCGGCTTCTCGTCAGGACGCAGACCATCCTGCTCCCCATCACCATCAGCGGCTGAACTTGCCTGCCAGCGGATCTCGTCTCGGATTCCAACTGCGGCTTCGATGAAGGCGGTCAAAGTGGCGCAGCCGCCGACCACCGCAAGGATTTCAAGAATCATGTTTGGTGTCCCCAGCGAGCAGCACAGACACAACCAAGAACGGCATCGTTTTCAGCGTTGTCTGGGTTCCGGTTGGTCGTCACATTCTTCCTCGTCGTCCAGGTCCAGGTCGTCATCGTCGTCGTCCAGATCATCGACCTCGAACACCGGGCCGAAAATGTTTATGCCGAGCACGCCCGGCACCTGTTCTTCGATCTGGAACCCCGAGCGCACACGGACCTCACCAAAGTCGGTCACGACTTCTTCGACTTCCGGCTGTTCTTTTTTCTTGTCGTCGCTCATCGCTTTCTCCCTCGTCCGCTACGGCAGGGCCACGTCCGTTTGCTTTCCGTCGCCGATCACCCAAAGTTGCAAGCCGCTACAAATTTCGTAAATACCCAACAAGTCGCCCCCATCCTTCAACGCCTGTTCGTTGAACTGGCGTGTCTCGGCGTCGATGTCCCCGAAGTCACCAGCCTGGAACCGATCCAGGAATTCTTGGACCGTCTGCCGGGCTCTTTGGATCGCCAGTTCTGCCTCGCCGTGGATGATTACTTCGCCCAGTTCGATCATGGTTCCCTCATTAACTTTGTCACCTGGAGGTCGGTCGGCCCAAGCCAAACCACGTAGGACGATTTGGCCCCGAGGTCGAAGTGGACTGCGGACTGTTTGAACTTCTTGTAGTCGATGTTGGCGACCAACTCCGAGACGACTTTGGCGACTGTCTCCTTGGTCGCAACCGTCGTGAATCGCAGATCGCCGTCGTAGGTTTGTTCGACGGCGTGTGGCTGACCTGCGGCCTCGTCGAGCAGTCGAACAAATTCGGTCATGTTGGCTTCGACCTGCGTGCGGATCACCAATTCGTGGTTGTGCTCAGGCCGGGGATCTTGAACCAGATCAACAAAACCGTGGCGAGAAAAAATCCACATGCGTGCTCCCTCCTAGTGGTCGTTCGTTGGGTCAGATGGCACCTTGGGTGCCTGCGGCAGCGGCTTCAGCGTCAAACCACCGCCACCGTAACAGCCAAACAAAAACGGTCTCCTGCTTCCTTTCAGGCGCATGTACGGAGCGTTGGGATGATCGGGCGTGGCTTCTTCGACCGAGATTTTTTCGCCAGCCGTACCGAACCGAATGGTGAGCTTGCGGCTGACCATGAGCCAAACGAGCTTCCCAGACCTGCGTGCGAAGTCAGAGGCGAACGCTTCCATTTCTTCGATGGTATCGCAACCCTCTGGCAAGTCCTTGCCGAAGTAGGCACCGGGCAGCGCACGAAATACCAGCGTAGGCTCGACCGGCTCGTTGATGTATTCCAGCCACTCACGGCGGGCTTGCCTTCGGTCTTCTTCGTTCAGCCGGTCACAAGTTTCTTGGTCGATTCCCAGGGCCGCAACCAGTTTGACGTACAGAGCGGGATGGACTTCGCCCGTGTTCTCAAATCGGTCGATCTTGTTCGATCCCTTGGACAGATTTTGGTAGCCGCAACGGCGGGCCACATCTGGGAGGCGTAGGCCCAAGTCGAGTCGGCGCTGCCGGAAAAATTTGGAGAGGTGAGTGGGCACGGGCGATTCCTTCTTGCCGCAGGCTTGGACTGGACCGATCCCAAGTCAGGACCGGCCACGCCTAGTACACAGCGACCGCACGAAAGGTTCGGAGGAGTCCCAAGAAAAAAAAGGGTGCTCAACAGCCTTGCGGGCCGGGGGGCAGATGGAACCGGCTCCAGGTTTTTTTGACTTCAGTTGTATGGCCCGAAATTTTGCAACTTGATTCGCACAAATCCGTTTTTGCAGGACGGCCAGCGCCGGTCGAGGGGCAGAAGAACGTCGTCGCTCACGCCGTCTTTGCCGCCTGCTTGGCTCGCTCCTGCTCAGCCAGTTGCCGCATCGCTTCCAGGAATGGACCGAGGTGCGGCTGGTTCTGGCCCTTGAATTCCAGCCGCTCGAAGTCAGGGAAGTCGGTGATCGGGGACTCGATGCCCATTGACGACCGGCTGGCCTTGAGCAGGTCGCTGATCGCTCCAAACCGGGTTGCGATCATCTCGTTCCACTCGCCGACTTCCTGGACCAGGGCTTTGACATCGTGGAGGCCATCGTGCCATGTGTAGACACGCTCTGCGGCCCAGGGGTCGTCGGTGTAGTACGAGCGGCCATACTTGCCCTCGTCGTCCACCTGGACCTTCACGGTCGGCAGGGCAGCGATCCGGTCCAGCAGGTGGACGACGCACAAGTGGCATCGCACAAAATTCGCCACGCCGCCGTGCTGCGGATTGCTGGCATACTGTGTTTTGCAGAATGACGAATACCGCCAGCCGCCCAGGTGCGTTTTAATTTTCCGTTGCTCCTGGAACTTCTCGTCGTCTTCGTGCTCCCAAGAGCGATAGCCGTTGGCGACCAGCCAGCGCCGCCACCGTTTCCAGTCGAACGACCAACTGGTACTGCCACGGCTCTTGATGGTCCTGATGAACCTGTCATCGTCCCTGGGCATGTACGTGACTTCGATCTCAGCCGGATACCGGGCGAGCCCAATGCTGGCCCACTCGGAGCCAGGGCCGGGGACGGTCCAGAAGGACACGATTTCCAACGGCTGCACGGTGACGCTGGCCTGTTGTTTGCGGTGCCACGGCACGGCCACATGCTGCGAAGCGTCCAGGATGGTCGAGAACAATGCCTGATCGCTGCGCAGGTCGTCCAGCGGGCGCTGGCACACGTCGGGACCAAGGTGCCGGACCTGCGGATCGACCGAATCGAACGGCAGGTCCAGCGCCAACTGACGCATCCGCTCGACCAGGGCCTTGGCTCTTTCGGTCGAACGTGTTGTGCTGCTCAGGCCGTAATGAATTGTCAGTCCCATTTCATTTCTCCTGGCCGTAGAAGCCACCTTCCGAGTCCGGTGGGTTCAACAGTTCGTAAGGGTTCGCATTGAACAGCATGCCGAACGGCACAAATTCGATTTCTCCATCGGGCAGCCGATTGGCCGCACAGATGACTGGCACGACTTCGCCAGTGGCAGCCAACTGGCACTCCATCAAGGCCGCATCGCCGTGGGTGAACGCCTGTCGCAGCGCCTCGAAGTTCCGTCGATGTCCAGGTGCGAGTGCCATGTCGTGGTCCTTAGTCCAACTCACGGACACTCGACGTGCTCACGACGAACGAGCGGCCATCGGTCAACTCGAAGATGATTTCCCCAGAGTCGGCGTCGTTGTCGCAACTCACATCGGCCAACCAGTCGGGCTTGTTGGCTTTGACGTGGACAGCGAGGGCCTCGTGGATCAAGAGCAGGATGTCGAGTTGCGGGTTGTCCATCGTGCTGGCTCCGGTGTGTTCGTCGTTCACCAAAAAGACCGGTCACGCCTGCTGCGAAGTCGAAGAACTTTCGTCCGCCAACGGGGCCATCACAGCATCAAGGCGCTGCCGCAGTTCACGAACCAACTGCGGATTGCCAGTGACCATGCACAATTTGACGGCTCGGTCGAGCCACGAGGCCAACTCGTGGTCGGCACAGATGATGGCCTGCGAAAGTTTCTGGTGGGCCTTGCCCGCTGGGATCGGCAGCCGGGGCCAGCGGCGGCGTCGGGGCTTCGGCGGACGGGGAGCAGGCCGGGGCGTGAGCAGGTGACGAGGCCAAAATTCCAGTGTCATGGCGGCGATCCTGGTGAGTGATGTGTTCACCAAAGTGACCGTCGCCAAGAAATGGAGGGCAAGAAAATGAAGCCGGTCACCGCATCTGCGGTGACCGGCATGGCTGATCGGAGCCTACAGGTCCACCGCCCTCATGGCGTCCTGGTACTTCTGCTCAAGGTCACCGTCGAGGGCGACGTGCTGATAGATCGCCAGCGTCTCACGCCGGGCATGGCCAGTAATCAACTGCAATTCTGCGTCGGCCATGCCACTGTGCCGAGTCAGCCATGTGATCGCCTGATGCCGGAACGTGTGCGGCGTGGCGTCCACACCGGCCAGGGCAGCGTATTTCTTGACAATCTGCTGGACACGACGAGTGGAGTACCGAGTGTTGCGTCTGGTTTGGAACAGCCAGCGGTTGCTGGGGTGAGCCGCAACGTGCGTGCGAAGGGCCGTGGCGAAGCCCTTGCCGAACAAGACGTACCTGTCCTTCGACCCCTTGCCCTGGTTAATCCTGATCTTGCAGTTTTCCAGATCCACGTCGGCCACCTGGATGTTGCACAGTTCTGAAACACGCACCGCCGTGTAGAAGACCAAACGCAGCATCAGGCTGTGCTGAACGTCGTCGGCCTGATCGACCACTTGGTAGAAGCGGCGGAATCCATCGCCGTTCATGACACGGGGCAGTTTCTTCGGTCGCTTCGCCGGGCGCAGTTCGCACACCTGCCGAACTCGCTTGCTCACGTACCGCCAATCGTCGTAGCTTAGGCCGTGCTTGCGGACAATCCGAGCGACCTGAGCCACGATTTCGGATTTCGCTTTTTCATTTTGTGATGCGCAGTTGGCAGGGTTTCCGGTCATGGTTGGGCTCTCCTGGGTGGCAAAAGGTCGTTTTAATTTCGTGATCCGCTGATTATGCGAAATAGCAGGCACCGCCCGGCCGCTGGCCGGGCGGTGCTTCACTTACCGGTCTGCAACTGGAGAAACACACGGCGGATGACCTCGCCCTGGTCGGTGCCGTCGCATCCGTTTGGGAACAGCTTGGCCAGCGCCTCTTCGACTGCCCCTGCCGTCGTCGTCAGCCCCAGCGACTTCAACGCCTCGATCAGGTCAGCGTGGCCGTTCGTGGACCGCTGGGCGCTTGAATGGGGCCTCTTGGCCGTCGCCTTTTGTTTTCGATTGAAAAGGACCGGCTGGCCGTTGGCACCGATGCCGGTGCGCCGGATATCGAGACATTTCTGCTGCAAGTTCAGATCAAAAACAGGCCGCTTGCAGGACTGATGTCGAACCGGTGCAGGAAAGATTCCGGCCTGAATCAGGGCGTAAAACCTGGATTTTGATAGGGCGACCATGTTGGACATTTCCACTACCGAAACTACCGCCCTTGTGGGCCGTTCTGGGATGGACATGGGATTGATCCGGGTTCGTTTCAGGACTGTTAGCGGTCACTCACAACACACAAAAGAAACCGGAACGGTACGATTGAAGGGCGACATTTGGCCGAAAATTAAGAAGTTTCAGCGTCAACAGTGGAAAGATGCTCTCGGCCCTGCTGACTGAGTTGGCGCAGACCACCATCTGTCTTCACCACGAGGCCGGATCGCAGCAGGAATGGTTCAACGGTTTTTTGGAGCACCTTGGTCGAGACCCCCAACATCGAGGCCAGGACGTTCAGGCGTTGCCCTGACGGCCCCAGGAGGCGCAGGTATTTTTGCTGCACATTGTCCAGGCCCAGGGTCGAAATGCGTTCAATGCTGCACGCCTTCTCCAGATGCCCCACCGTGATCTTGGCGGCACCTTCGGCCACGGAGACACGTCGAGCACTTTGGAGCAGCCTGAGTGCAATCCTGGGCGTCTGACGGCCTCGCCGTGCAATTTGGTCCGGCAGTTGGGAATCATACGCCCAGGCGAGCGCCTGGCACCGCTGCCGCACGACCTGAGCCAGTTCGTCCTCGCTGTAGTAGTCCAGGTGCAGGATGATCCTGAAACGATCAATTAGCGGCTGGATCAAACCATCGGGGTCGGTCGTAGCGCCGACCAGCGTGAAGCTGTTGACGGGGATGGATTGTACCGACCTGCCGCCGCTGAGAAAAATCCGGCGCTTGTCGAGAACCAGGAGCAGAACGTGTTGCAGTTGCGGGCTGAGCAGGTGAATCTCGTCCAAGAATAAAATCCCATTCGATGCCCCAAGCAGCACGGCGTTCAACTCGGCGGTGTTCGTGACCGACTGCGCCAGCACTTCGCTGAACGGCACGGCGAGTTCCTGCGCCAACACGGTGACGAGCGCCGACTTGCCCAATCCAGGCGGGCCGCACAAAAGCGTCTCGTCCAGCCGCTTCCCTTCTTGAAAGCTGGCATCGACGGCGATCTGCAAAGCCTGCGTGACGTGGCGCTGGCCGATGATGTGGCGGAAGCTTGTGGGCTGCACGTCTCGAAGATCGGTGGGGGCGTGTTCGTTCATTGAATTTCCTCCAACCCTGTCCAATCCAGGTCAATCTCGATGTAGGAGTCGTCCAGGCCAGAATGCTCGGGCACCGGCAGCGTCACGGTGGACCGCTCCAACACCTTCTGAAGATCCTGCACTGTGATAGGTTCGTCGTCCAAAACGATCAGGGCCGTCGTCACAAAACGTCGTGGCCGGATGTGGTCCTGCATCACAATCGCTTGGCCGATGGCCTCCTGCTCGTCTTGGAAGAGCCATGCGTCACGTAGAGCATGGCTCCATCCGCTGCCAGTCCAATACCGGCGTCTGTTTCGTTGAATGGCGAACCGAGGCCAGTCCGAACTGCCAAGCCGGGCGACGGTGATGCGCCGGTGGTTCATGTGCTGTTCCTTGGTTTACGTGTTGGTCTTGGCGTCCTGGTCGGCCTGCGCCTTCGCCTCAGCCGCTCGCTTCTTACAGACGTGCAACGCCCGCAGATACGATCCGTGGTTGGCGCATGTACCGGCACCGGCCAGCCACGCAATCTCCTCTGCGTACAGGCGGCAGACCGGGTGGTGATTGACGTGTTTGGTGTCGCCGCCTGCGGCCCGGACCTGTTCGCAGATGACCTTCATGTCTCTCGAAAACTGATGGACCACGCCGGACAGGTTGGTGGCCTCTTGGATGTCGATAGCGTTCTGGAAGATGCTCATGGTTGGACTCGCACAAAAATACCGGCACCACGATCAACAAAGGCGACGATTTCACACCACGATGGCCGGTTCGGGCCGGGCTGCTTCCTGTTCAACGAACCCCAGCAGGTAGTCGGCCACTTTCGATGCCTGCGTGCTGGCCCTGAAGATGAACGCCGAGTCGTCCTTCATTTCCTTGAGCCATGACTGAAGGTAGGCAGCATGGTTTTCGAGGCCCTCGGCTTGGGGCACGCCCAGTTCCGTTGCCAGAAAGCTGGATGCCATCTCGGCTACAAGTTCGCCCATTGCGTAGCCCTGCTGCTGGTTGTCCCAGCCAAGCCGAACTTCAGACCAGTGGCCCAGTTCGTGGAGGACCGTCTCGTAATAACTGCCCAACGGATCGAAACGCTGCTTGTGCGGCACCACGATGAAGTCGCCGTCGCTGTGGTGCGGCCAGGGACCGATGGGCCGCTTGTAGTAGGCACGATCACCGTGGTGCCGGATGTCTGCGCCGGTGGCTCCGATCAGTTCGTCCGCTGGCTCGAAATCGGGCATGGCAACGCCGGGGTCGTCGTCACTGGTCTGCCACTCGTCAGCGCCCTCGACTTGATCTGCATTGAAGACGACGAAAGTGCGCATCAGGAAGAACCGATCTTCCGACTCGTCGCCTGTAGTGGGATCAACGTGGCGTTTCGTGACGGGCCTGTAGAAAACAATGCGGCAGCCCCACCGGCCTTGCTCAACATGATCCGGGCGTTTCCTGACTTGGCAGCCAAGCTGCTCCCATTGCTGATAGGTGGCGTACCAACGGCTGCCCAGGTCGTGTTCCAACCGGTGCAATTCCAGCAGCAGGGGATTGATGCCGTTGTACGGCTTCTTGCTCACGACGTTGGCGGCTCGGCCAGAATTTGGCGACCGTCGCCACGGCCTGCGCCAGGGCAGCACGCCACCTTCGATGGCCTGAACAAGTTGCTCGGTGATTTGACTGCGGATCGAGGCGTTGGTGGGCACCGGAGTGGCCTTTCGTGCAGGAGGTCGATTGCTGAATCCGGAGAAAAAGACAGCGGCCAGCCGGATCAAAGACGAAAAATTTTACAGAATCCACAGCGGCCTTCGGCGTGCCGCCGAAGGCCGCAGAAATTAAACGCAGGCCCCCTACATACCTGCATGACATGGCAACCCTTCAGCACATGGCTTTTGCGGCACGCATTGCTCGACCTGACCGAAGTCAGCCGAGATTTTCCCAAGCACGCCTACAACGGCCTCTTCCGACAGCAGTTGGCCCAGGTGGACACACCGGAGGCCCAGCAGCAGGCAGCACAACTGTCCGACTTCGACTGGGTGGGGTACATCGCTAGGTCGTTGAGAAACGCAGGTTTTCAGGGCGCAGACGTTGATCCACAAGTCCATGAAACTGTCATCCGTCTCCTGCTTAGGCCAGGACAGTTGTTTGCGGGCTGGGATGGCAAATCGCCCATCGACGCACGATTTAAGACAAGCGTTCGCAACGCCATCTACAATCTGCTGGAGAAGCGGCAGACCAGACGCCGCCGCATTCCATCCACATCCATTGGAAGTGAACGGGGCGGCGTCGGGGCCGACGACATTACTGCTCGGTCTGCGCCCGCAGACGAAGAAGTTGTGGACGACTTCCGCAGGCTTGTCCGAAATCGCCTGGGGGCTCTGGCCGAAGAAATTTTCAACCAGCGACTGTCGGCGCAAGAAATAAAATCCCTAGTCGGCGCACCGGAGTTTGGGGAGCCGAGTGCCTATGCAGTGAAGACCGTTGTGAAGGCGATCAAGCAGTTGGCCGTTGAGTTTGCTCGAACCAGGGGCGACGACGTGTTCTTGCGGATGATCCAACGAGCAATGGCGGGCGAGCAGCAGACCTTGGCTCGAAGATTTGGAACTGCGGCTGCGGTGGCGTGAGGTGGCCAGGGCTGTGCCGCCGATCAGCCCAGACGGACCAATCGTTCCGCTGCGTCGGTCTGCATGGCTTCCAACACGGCCTGCTGCTCGTCGTGGTTGAGTTCGCCCAGGCATTGGTCCAGGGCGTCAAAGTACCCTTCGGCTTCCGTCATGCCTGTGAGCCATGCCAGCCGGTAGATCAAGGCTCGAACGGCAGGATTGTGGGCGACTGATTGGTGGCCGTGGCCCTTCAACGCCTCCACCATCTCGGCCAGCCGGAAAGCGAGTCCGGCCACGCTGGTGGAGTTTTGTGCGAGGAGTGCGTCTCGATACGTGTTTTGGTCCATGAAGGTAGTTAGTGGTGCCGGGCGTCGTTTTCTAGGGGGAACGGGCCGTGAACACCAGCTTTGCCCGTCCAGCGAGGGGGATGGCAGGCCGGTGGATAAAAAAACAATTCGTAGAATAAACGCAGAATAAAGATTTTGGAAAACTCGACCCGGAACACCTGCCGCCCTGCCATCGAATAAATCGAATATGATTTTCAATTCCTGTTTTTGATTTCGGTGGCACCGCCATGCCGCTGCCCGCCGCCCAGCCGTGAATCCGGTGACGAATGCGTGGGGTGGACAGATCCCGTCCAGGCTGACTGAAAAAATCGAGCCGTCGTGACCAACCGTGTCACGAGGGTCTGGTAAAGTGGCGGCGTTTGGGCTGGGGAGGCGGCAGCGTTTGCCCGACCGGCCAATTCCGCCATCTAACTCTATGGCGGGATTGAATTTAGAATGGCTGGTCGGTTGTGGATGCTACCCGGCTGGGGTATGATTTGAGCTTTCGTGATCGAATTGACCGGAGCCGCTGAAAATGGTGCAGTAATGCGGTATCGTGCTGACATCACCGCTGGGTCGCTCAAGGTGCCCGAAAGTAGGGTAATCGCTGACCTTCTGCTCCGTGGTGTCGATGGCTCCGACTGGGACCGGGCGGTGTTCGACCAGAACGTTCTCCAGGCCCGCAGCGCCGAAACCGCCCGCCGTCTTGCCCGGCTGATCCGGGCACGCCTGACCCTGATGGATGCCGACCTGTGGCGGCTCGTGCGGGACGGGGCCGGGGACACCGCCATCCACGCCGTCCTGGCTACCGCCGTCAAACACAGCATGCTCCTGGGGGATTTCTTGGATCTGGTCGTGCGGGACCAGTACCGGCTTTTTTCCAAGACCCTGACCGACAAGCTCTGGGGTGACTATCTGGACGAGTGCCGAGGCCGTGACCCCGACATGCCGGTGTGGAACGAATCCACCAGGAACCGCTTGCGGTCGTCGGTGTTCCAAATCCTCGCCCAGGCCGGATACATCAACAACACGAAATCCAAAACGCTGCAAACCGTCCACATCGCCTCCCAGGTGACGAACTACCTGGAGAAGCACAATGAGCAATACGTACTCCGCTGCATCCAGGTGGCACCATGAGCGACCGGCTGACCGACCGACTCAACGAGATCCTACCCAAGATCACGTCCGACGATTTTCTGGCGGGCAAGGGGCTGGGCAACGAGATCGCCTTTTATATTTTCGACTACCCGCCCGAGGACGAACTGCGGGTCCGAGATCATGTCCGGTTCCTGCTGGAGCACATCCCCAAACAAAAGCCCGACCTGCGTGTGGCGCACGTCAATCTGTTCGACTTAATCATCGACCATCTGAAGGAACGGAACCTGCTGGAGCGATCCTTCCAAATGCAGCGTGAGAAGGGCGATGCTGCATTGGAGAAAGCACTCCGCAGCCCCCTCAAGCCCGAGAAGCTGGCCCAAATCTTCGTGGACTTCGTGCGCCCCACCGATCAACATCTGGTGCTCGTCACCGGCGTGGGCAGCGTATGGCCGCTGGTCCGCACCCACTCGCTGCTGAGCAATCTGCATCCGGTGATGAAGAGTACGCCGCTGGTGTTTTTCTATCCAGGCCGGTACGACGGCCAGTACATTCGATTGTTCGGCAGACTCAAAGGCTACAACTACTACCGTGCCTTTCGGCTGGTTCCCTAGACGAGGCCAAGCATGTTAATCAAGAACCTGTTCAAGAAAGATATCTTCCGCCCGATCAATGGCGTGGTCAAAGCCGAGGAACTGGACGAGTCATCCGTCTGGCAAGAGTTGGACGAGTTCGTGATTACCAAAGAACTCGACAAGCACCTGCGCAAGTTCCTCACGGCCTACCTCGATACCATCGACAACAAAAACGTGACGGCCATCACCGGCAAGATCGGCGTGTGGATCTCTGGGTGGTTCGGCTGCGGCAAGTCGCACTTCCTAAAAGTCCTGTCCTACCTGCTGGACAACGAACCGCACTCCCATGACGGCCAGACCAAACGTGCGGTCGAGTTCTTCGACGACAAGATTGAAGATGCCATGATGCTCGGCGACGTGAAGCGAGCCGTGGCGTCCAACACGGATGTGATCCTTTTTAACATCGACTCCAAAGCAGACCCACGGGCCGGTCGTGAAGCCATTCTGGGCGTGTTCTTGAAGGTGCTGAACGAGTTGCAGGGATACGACGGCGACCATCCGCACATCGCCCACATGGAGCGCCACCTGGACAGCCGTGGCAAGCTGGCCGACTTCCACGCAGCCTACAAGGCGCTGGCCGGTAATAATTGGGTAGGCGAGCGAGATGCCTACGAATTCAACCAGGACCAAGTGGTCGAAGCCCTGTCCAAGACCTTGGGCCAAAGCCCAGAAGCCTGCACCAAATGGATCGACAATGCGGAGACCAACTTCGCCTTGAGCGTGGAAAATTTCTGCAAGTGGGTGCGGGAATACCTGGACTCCAAAGGGCCGGACCACCGGCTGATTTTCTTCGTCGATGAAATCGGCCAGTTCATTGGCACGGACGGCCATCTGATGCTCAGCCTTCAGACCATCGCCGAAGACCTGGGCACAGCCTGCGATGGTCGGGCATGGGTCGTCGTCACGTCCCAGGAAGAAATTGACAAGGTGATCGGCGAATTGAAGACGGCTGCCAAGAACGATTTCTCAAAAATCCAGGCTCGGTTCCCCACTCGGCTGCGTCTGTCCAGCAGCAATGCGGACGAAGTGATCCAGGCTCGGCTGCTGGCGAAATGCGACGAAGTGGTCGATGACCTGCGGGCGCTGTTCAAGGCCAAGGGGGACATCCTGCGGCACCAACTCACGTTCACCGACTGCGGCATGACGTTCAAGCCGTATCGGGATGCCGACGATTTCGTGGTCAATTACCCCTTCGCTCCGTACCAGTTCCAGCTTGTTCAACGGATCTTCGAGTCGATCCGCCGTGTTGGAGCGACCGGCCTGCACTTATCCCAAGGCGAACGCTCCACGCTGGACGCATTCCAGTCCGCAGCCAAAGCGGTTGCCACACAAGAAATTGGCGTGCTGGTGCCGCTGTACGAGTTCTACCCCTCCATCGAAAGTTTCTTGGATACGGTGGTCAAGCGAACCATCGACCAAGCCGGTGAGAATGCCAGCCTGGAGCCGTTCGATGTCCAACTGCTCAAGGTGCTGTTTCTGATCCGCTACGTCGAAGAAATGAAGGGCACGGTGGACAATCTCGTGACGCTGTGCCTCGAAGAAATCGACGCCGACCGTCTGGGCCTGCGCCGCAAGATAGAAGACAGCCTCGGGCGGTTAGAAAAAGAGACGCTCATCAATCGCAGCGGCGACGTTTATTTCTTCCTCACGAACGAGGAACGAGATGTCAGCCGGGAAATCAAAGGCGTGGACATCAGCGGTGCCGAAGAAGCCAAGCTGCTGGGCGAGCTAGTTTTTGAGGATGTGTTGAAGGGGCAACGCAAGCACCGCTACCCGGCCAACAAAATGGACTTCACGTTCGCACGCATTTGTGACACGCACCCAGTCGGCGGTCGTGTGGAAGGCGATCTCGTGGTGTCGGTGATCTCGCCCCTGGCCGACGAATACGAAATGTACGCCGACAACAAGTGCATTCTGGAAAGCGCCGCTGAAAACGGCCAAGTGCTGATTCGGTTGAATGACAACGATAGGCTGGGCCGGGAAGTCCACACGTATGCCCAGACTGAAAAATATCTGAAAACCAAGAGCGATACCGGCCTGCCTGAGTCGGCGAAACGAATCCTCCGAGACAATGCCGATGACAATCGTGAACGGCGTGGGTTCTTGACGACGCTGCTCTCGGAGATGCTCGAAGAAGCGGATTATTTTGTGGCCGGTCAAACGCCCAAGTTGAAGGCCACCAGCCCAGCGGCACGGCTCGATGAAGCCCTGGAGTATCTGGTCACCAACACCTTCAACAAGATGGGCTATTTGAAGCACCTGCACCCCGATCCGCTAAAAGAAGTCCAGGCCGTGCTCCGCTGCAACGATGTGGCGCAATTGACCCTCGACCTGACCTTGGACGAGAGCAATCCCCAGGCGGTGGATGAAATCCGCAAATTTGTGGAACTGTGTTCAGCGGCGAACAAGCAGATCGTGCTGCACGACATGCTGGAGGGCCGGTACGCCCGACGCCCCTATGGTTGGCCCCCAGAACAGACATTGATCCTGCTGGCCCGGCTGATCGTGCTGGGCGAAGTCAGCGTGATGATGGATGCCGCCGTCGTGCCCATCGACAAGGTGTACGCCCCCATCTCCACTTCGGCCAAATGGCGCAAGATCACGGTCATCAAACGCCACACCACCGATCCCAAGGCACTCCAGGCCGCTCGGGCATTGGGGAAGGACGTTTTTTCGCAAATGGGGCCGGACGGCGAGGATGCCCTGTTCGATTTCTTGACCGGCAGGCTGCGGACATGGCAAACGTCGCTGACCGGCTACAAGTCGTTGGCCGAGACCGGCACCTACCCCGGCGCAGATGAAATTACGGAGGGGCTGACCCTCATCAACGCCCTGCTGGCCTGCGATGGCAGTGTCAAATTCATTGAAAGATTCAATGGTCGCAAGCCGGACCTGCTGGACCTCTGCGACAATTACCATGATCTGGAACATTTTTACGAGCACCAGAAGCCCACCTGGGACAAACTGCGGAAGGCCCACGACCGGTTCGCTCTCAACCGCCTGGAATTGGACCAGGACACAAAGGCGGCACCGGCCATGCGGCGGATGAAAGAGATCCTGACCGCCAAGGCCCCCTACGGACTCATCAAGGACGCCGAGTCGCTCATCAAAACCGTGGACGAAGTGAACACGGCGCTGGTTTCCGGCAGGCGTGCTGCGGCGCTGGCAGAAATTGACAAGCACGTTGCTCAAGTGACTTCGGAGTTGGACAAGGCGGCAGCCAGCCCCACGCTCCGGTCGTCATGCTTGGACCCGCTTACGAAGCTCCGCTCGGGCGTCGAGTCACAGGAGAGCATCGCCCATATCACCCAAGCGGCACAGCAGGCGGAACATTTGTTCGAGGCCGCTCTGACCAAGATCGAAGAGGCTGCGGTGCCCCCCAAGCCCGAACCTGACGGCGTTGCCGAAGATGGCATCAAGCCTCCCCAGCCGACCGTGAAGCCTCACTGCACGATCCGGCCAGCGGAACTGGTGACTGCGCCCTACTTGGAAACCAGCCAAGATGTTGCCAATTTCGTGACCGCACTGAAAGCCAAGCTGGACGCCGCCGTGGCGAGCGGCCAGCGGATCAGGATTAAATGACATCCCCCTGGTGAACCCAAACCATGAACCGCAACAAATTAAAATCCTACGCCCCGCAGGCCAGACGTGAATTCATCAAGGCCGTCACGGATCGTGCTGCCTTCTACGGCCTGACCGCCGACAAGATCGAGCCGGTGACCGAGAAAGGCGATGTGGCCGTTATCGGTGGCAGAGCATTTCCAAAATCGGTAGCGGCGAACCGAAAACTGCTGGAGCAGCGGATCGCACGCAACGGCTTCGAGCAGGTCATGGAGGCGTTGGCCTACACATGGTTCAATCGCTTTGTTGCCATTCGGTACATGGAACTGCATGGCTACCTGGACCACGGCTACAGGGTGCTCAGCAACCCTGGCGGGGGCACCACGCCCGAGATCATCGAACAAGCCGAACATGTTGAACTGCCGGGCCTGAAAAAAGAAGAAGTCATTGAACTCAAGCTGGCGGGCAACAAGGAAGCCGAACTTTATGACAAGCTGCTGCTGGCCCAGTGCCACGCACTGCACAGGGCCATGCCATTCTTGTTCGAGCCCATCGACGACGAAACCGAACTGCTGCTCCCCGACAACCTGCTGCACTCGGATTCGCTGATTCGCAAATTGGTCGCCGAGATCCCCGAAGAAGACTGGCAGGAAGTCGAAATTATCGGCTGGCTGTACCAGTTTTATATTTCCGAGAAGAAGGACGAGGTGATTGGCAAGGTGGTCAAGAGCGAAGACATCCCCGCTGCAACTCAGTTGTTCACACCGAATTGGATTGTAAAGTACCTCGTCCAAAACAGCCTCGGTCGGCAGTGGATGGCGACTTATCCGGATTCGCCGCTCAAGGGCCAGATGGGGTATTACATCGAACCTGCCGAGCAAACACCCGAGGTGCTGGAACAACTGAAGGCGATTACGCTCACGGAACTGAACCCTGAAGAACTGACGTTACTCGACCCGGCGTGTGGATCAGGCCACATCCTGGTCGAAGCATACGACTTACTGAAGGCAATCTACCAGGAGCGTGGGTACCGTGCGAAGGACATCCCCAGATTGATTTTGGGAAAAAACCTGTACGGTCTGGAGATCGACGACCGGGCCGCTCAGCTTGCGGCCTTCGCATTGATGATGAAGGCACGGGCGGATGATCGGCGCATTTTCGAGTCATCTGTTCAGCTTCATGTTTTGGCAATCCAGGAAAGCAAGGACCTGGATGCGAAGGAGATCACCGAGGCACTCAATGACGAGCAGGTGCGTGGTACAGCCTTCGCCCAGGCCGACATCGCCCTCCTAGTTTCCTTGTTCGAGGATGCGAAGACAGTTGGTTCGCTCGTGCAAATTCCGGCAGGGTTGACTGAGAAGCTGCCTGCCCTTGGCCAACGGGTGGATGAACTCCTGACTCACGGAAGCATTCTAAATCGACCTGCGGCTGTGTCAGTCAAGCCGTTGGTGGAGCAGGCCGTTCTTCTCGCTGGCAGGTACGACTCGGTTGTTGCGAATCCACCGTACATGGGACGCCGCAACGGTATGAATTCCGCTTTGAAGTCATTTGCTGAACAGTCGTATCCGGCGAGTAAGACGGATCTATTTGCTCTGTTCATCGACCGAGGATTCCTCTTTGCACGGCCCTCTGGTCGTAATGCGATGGTGACCATGCACAGTTGGATGTTCCTGCCCACGCTGGAGGAACTTCGAGAGCGGGTCGTAAAGACGAAAACAATCGAATCCATGGCGCATCTCGGGGCAAGAGCTTTCGGTTCAATCTCCGGGGAAGTTGTACAGGTGGTGGCTTTTGTTTGTGGTAACGAGGCCCATTCCGAGTACAGGCCCACTTTCCTCCGACTCGTCGATGGTAACGAAGAGTACAAGCAAGCCGCACTGTTGCGACGAGAGAATCAATTCGTCGTCCAGCAGTCGGAATTCGCAGCCATTCCAGGTAGTCCTATTGCCTACTGGGCCAGCAGCGAGACTAGGGAGGCATTCCAGAGGGGTCGGCCATTGGAGGAGGTCGCTCCGGTTCGCCAAGGGATGGCAACAGGAGATAACGACCGGTTTCTTCGGTATTGGTTTGAGGTTCCGCTGTCCAACATCGGAATAGGATTCAGCGACCGAGCGTCGGCAAAAAAATCGGGAAGGAAGTGGTTTCCATACAACAAGGGTGGGTCGTTTAGAAAATGGTACGGTAACAACGAGCATGTCGTGAACTGGGAAGACGATGGCCGGGAGTTGTTTGGAAATCGGCCACAATCCGTGATCCGGAACGCTGACTTCTATTTTAGGCCCGCAATAACGTGGTCCTTCGTCAGTACAAGTGCGTTTGGGGTACGGCAGTGCGGACCTGGATTCTTGTTCGACGTTGGGGGGTCTTCTGCGTTTCCGCCGCCGAGGCTACGTAACTGCATCACTGGCTTTCTTTGCTCGAAGGTGGCCCTTGGCTTCATGCAAATGTTGAATCCGACGTTCAACTTTCAGGTTGGAAATGTTGCGACGCTGCCCCTTCTTCGGTCAGTTGTTGATAATGCCGAGGAAACGAGCGGCTGGGTGGAGAAGGCAATTCAGATCACAAAAGACGACTGGGACTCTCAGGAAACATCACCCGGTTTCACGGACCTGCCG
>CAZAQY010000164.1:0-18990 GCA_964486845.1 uncultured Pirellulaceae bacterium | reverse complement strand
AACTTGGGCATCTTCCCGAACCAGAATTCACCCACGAATTCTGCTGACGAGGCAAGAAAAAAGAGCCGGAAGTCGAAGAGGTCGTGACGGACTTGCCTATCTTCGCCGGGGAGAAACATACCTACGGTTACATCGCCCTGAGAAAGCGGTCATCGACATCAACAAACTGCTGTCGTTCATGCCTGACAATGCTCATGCCTATTATGCCCGTGCGTGTGCATATCGGGAAATCGCCGTAAACGGCAATTCTGAGAAGATGTATTTGCGGGCGATTGCAGACTTCAAGAAGGCAAATCAGTTGGATGGTGACTATGAGGTTCCTCGGCACTCCATCGCTGAACTTCGCCATGCGGGCGGTATCACGGACTTTGGTTTCGCAGACGAGCTGAAGAAAGTCGCTGCGGTGGCTCTGCCAGTGCTCGGCGTCATTGCTGGAGCCGCCTTTATTGCCACTGCCAGAGGGTTCGGGAAGGCTTTGGACAATACGAGGAGAAACGGGCTTCGGCTGGTAGACGATGTCGACCAAGCCGCGTTCGAGAAGTCGCACGAAGGCCACGAATGCATTGGCAACGACTTCGGCGACCAACTCTTGAACACGCCTGCAACGGTTGGTAAGTTTTGTGAATTCAGTCTCGACTCCTTACGGAGAGAGGAAATCCGAGTCCATCGGAGGTCATTGCCGTGCTCAAGAATCAAGGCTACGTGCGGGTCCGAGAGGCGGCGGCACTACTGGGTGTCTCGCCGAACACGATTCGCAACTGGGGATCGAAGGAGAAGATTCCGGAGTACCGCCACCCGGTGAATAACCACCGGTTGTTCAAGCGGACTGATCTGGAGTCGATCATGGACGAACTCGAAGCATCGCTGAAGACGGAATCCAGGAACAGGAAACCGAAGAGGCCGCGGTAGCGATTGCTGCCCGGTGACTGGCTTCACCGACGAGGAACAACAGACGACGGACCAAGAACCGAGAACCCATGACGAACAAGTTCTGGACCACTGTCGCCGAGTCGCAGTTCCCGTGGGAACGGGATGCGTTGGATTTCGTGCGCGGGCGGTTTCCCGCTCAGGACCCCTTCCGGGCTTGGTCGAACTTCGAGTTCATCGCGGATGACGGCAGCGTCAACGAGGTGGATTTGTTGGCGCTCACGCCGGTTGGATTCTTTCTGGTCGAGATCAAGAGTCGGCCGGGCGTTCTGCGGGGCGACGCCGGGACCTGGACATGGGAGCATGAGGGCCGGCCGTTCACCGATGACAACCCGCTCCTGGGCGCCAACCGCAAGGCGAAGAAGCTGAAGTCCCTGCTGGAGAAGCAGAAGGCGATCAAGAACCTGAAGGGCCGGTTGCCGTTCCTGGAGGTGCTGGTCTTCTGCTCGGCCCCGGATCAGCAACTGCTGCTCGAAGGCACGGCCCGCTGCCGCGTCTGCCTGCGGGATCGGGAAGCCACGGCCGACAATCCTGGACAGCCGGGCATCATGGCGGCACTTCTACACCGCAACTGCGCGGGGCTGGACGCACAACCCAGGGGCTTTGGCGACCGGCCGACTGCCAGGGCGATCGGCCAAGCCCTGGAGCAGGCCGGCATCCGCCCGTCGCGGCGGTCCCGCAAGGTCGGCGACTTCGTGCTGAAGAACATCGTGATGGAAGGCCCCGGTTTCCAGGACTGGCAGGCCGTGCATGTCAAACTGGATGAGGTCAAGCGGCGGGTCCGGCTGTACCTGGTCCGTGCTGGGGCAACGGCCGATGACCGGAAGACCATCGAACGAGCAGCTCTGCGGGAGTTCCAACTCCTGGAGAACCTCCAGCACCCCGGCATCCTGCGGACGCACGGGTTCACCGAACACGAACTGGGGCCGGCGATCGTCTTCGAGCACTTCCCCAAGGCGATCCGGCTTGACCACTACCTGGCCCAGGTCGGGCAGCGTCTGCCGCCGGAGACACGGCTCGACTTGCTGCGGCAGGTCGCTGAAGTGGTGCGCTTCGCCCATGACAAGAAAGTGGTCCATCGAGCCCTGTCGCCGCAGAGTATCCTGGTGCTTGACGCGGCTGAGGAGTCGCTCGGAAAAGGGGACAGGACCCTTTTGCCGGAACGGCCCGGAGGGTGCTTCGCACAAAAGGGTCCTGACCCCTTTTTCGGGCGACCGCACATCAAGGTCTTCAACTGGCAGGTTGGCTACCGGGAGGGGGCGTCCACCACGGGCGGTTCGCGTGGCCGAGTCACCGGCACCGTCCACGTCGACCAACTGGTCGAGGACGCCAGCACGGCCTACATGGCACCCGAAGCCTTGGCGGACCCCGAAGCCGCGGGCGAGCACCTGGATGTCTTCTCGCTGGGCGCCATCGCCTATCACCTGTTCTCCGGCCGGCCTCCGGCTGGCAACGCCCTGGAATTGAGCGAGAAGCTCCTACAGTCCAAGGGGCTGCAGATCAGCTCGGTCATGAACGGGGCCTGCGAGAGCCTGCAGCAGCTGATCCAGTTCAGCACCAACCCGGACGTCAGCCACCGGGCTGAATCGGCGCGCGAGTTCCTGGAGAACCTTGATCAGGTCCAGCATGAGCTGATCGAGGCGGAACACGACGTGGTCGAAGACCCGACTCAGGCACAGATCGACGACCGTCTTGCCGGCGGATTGGTGGTCAAGCGGCGGCTGGGGTCCGGCGCCTGTTCCGTGGCCCTGTTGGTCGCGCGGGACGATCAGGAACTGGTCTTGAAGGTGGCTAACTCCCCGGAGCACAACGATCGGCTGCGCGACGAGGGCGAGGTGCTGCAGAAGCTCCGCCACCAGCACATCGTGGAGCATCTGGAGACGGTGGAAATGGGCGGCCGGGTCTGCCTGCTGATGCGGCGGGCCGGCCAGGAGACGCTGGGGGATCGGTTGCGGAAAGAAGGCCGGCTGCACGTGGACCTGCTCCAGCGGTTCGGCGAAGACCTGCTGGATGTGGTGCGGTTCCTGGAGGAGCAGGGCCTTCCGCATCGCGACATCAAACCCGACAACATCGCGGTTGGTCCCGTGGGCCGGGGCGACAAGCTGCACCTGGTGTTGTTCGATTTCTCGCTGTCCCGCACACCGCCGGAGAACATCCGGGCCGGCACGGTCGGATACCTGGAGCCGTTCCTCGTCAGCCGCCGACCGCCACGTTGGGACCTGTACGCCGAGCGGTACGCCGCCGGAGTGACGCTGTACGAGTTGGCGACCGGAGCGATTCCGAAATGGGGCGACGGCAAGAGCGCCCCGGAGATGCTGGACTGTGAAGTCACGATCGAGGCCGAACTGTTCGATCCCAACTTGCGGGAACCGCTGGGGGCGTTCTTCCGCAAGGCCCTGCGGCGGAACCCGGCCGAACGGTTCGACAACGCCGAGGAGATGCTCCGGGCGTGGCGGCACGCCTTCGAGGGCATCGACAGGCCGGCCTCCGCGGGTCACGAAGACTGGGCCGAGGTCGAAAAACGGCTCCAGCAAGCCACGCCGGACACGCCGATTGTCGAATTGGGGCTTGGCACCCGTGCCTGCAACGCCTTGGACCGCGTCAACGTCCTGAGTGTCCGCGACCTGCTGGCGTTCCCGCCGAAGCGACTGCATCGAATGCCTGGCGTCGGCGCCAAGACCCGCCGCGAAATCACGGAGGTCATGAAAATCCTCCGCGGCCGGCTCGGCGTCCCGTCCCAAGTACCGGCCACGGTCCTCAAAGGCCCCGAGACCGAAGCCGGCGAACCCGAACCGGCAATTACGAGTGTCGACCTGCTCGTCCAAAGGATTCTTGGTCAGTTGTCAGTTGTCAGTTGTCAGTTGTCAGTTGCAGCAGACCACGGACCACGGACAACGGACAACGGACCAAGAACCAAGGACCGGTTCTTGTTGGCCTACCTCGGCCTCGATCCGGGGCTGACCGAGCTGTGGCCGAATCAGAGCGAGGTGGCTCTGCATCTGGGTGTCACCCGCGGGCGGGTCGGGCAGTTGGCAGTGGCGGCTCGAGAACGCTGGAAACGGGACTCGGCGCTGACCAGTCTGCGGGCGGAGTTGGTCGAGCTGGTCAACCGGGACGGCGGTGTGATGGGGGCCGAGGAGCTGGCCGCCGCGGTGCTGTTGGCCCGCGGCTCGGCCGAGGATGACCCGCGGCGCACGCGGTGGGCGCTGGCGGTCACGCGGGCGGCGGTCGAGGTCGAAAGGGGGGCGGCCGAACCGCGCCTGGTCGTGCGGAGGGTCAATCCGGCGCCGCTGTCGGCGGTTCTCGCTCCGGGGGCCTCGACTCCGGCTGGCGGCGATCCGTGGCGCCCGCGCAGTCTTGCCGAACCGCCAGCGGAACCCGCAGACGCCGGACTTCCGGCGGGACCGGTCTGGGGTGGCGGACGGGTCCTGATTGCCACGCAGGAGTCCTGGGCGGAGTACGCGGTCCGGCTGGGACGCGAAGCGGATGCGTTGGCAGGTGAAGACCCGTTGGTCTCGCCCAACCGGGTGCTGGAGCGATTGCGTGCCGTCCCGGTGCCCACCGGTCTGGAATCGCTGCCCGACGCCCGGCTGGTCCGACTGGCGGCCCGCGGCAGCCAGGCGGCGGCGGTTTCCAGCAAACTGGAACTGTATCCCCGCGGGATGGATGCCCTCCGGGCGCTCCGCCTGTCACAGCAGGCCCTGCTCGGTACCCGTCGGCTAACCGTTGCCGAGATCCGCAACCGTGTCCAGGGCCGCTATCCCGAAGCGTCCTTGCTGCCCGACCATCCGGCCTTGGACGACCTGCTGCGGGCGGCGGGGATTGGCGATCTGGAATGGGACGAAACGGAAGCGGCTTACTGTAGCCGCATCCACGAACTGCTGGTTTCGTCCGCCCCCAGCACGCCGCTGGCGCGCCGTCCGACCAGCCCCGTACCGATCGGGGAGATAACGCCCGAGCAGGCCCAAGCCCGGCAGTTTGAGGAGCGGCTGCAGCGGGCACTAGCCGACGGGGCGTTTGTGGCCATGACGGTCGAGCCGCGAGGGTACTTCCGCGCTCGCGACGAACTGTGCGGCCGATTCCCAGTCCAGCTGATCGACCTGGAAGCGACTTTCCTGCGGGCGCTCCGCAGCGAAGCGGACAAGGTCAAGGGCCTCAAGTGGGAGAAGGTGCTCCAGGCGGACGCGGCGCCGAACACGGACGACTGGAGCAGGCTGATGCTGCTGGTCCGCCGAGCAGTGCCACACGTGGAGACAGATATATTGTCCTCGCAAAGAACCGTGCTGCTGGTGTACCCGGGCCTGCTGGCCCGGTACGAGCAAATGGACATGCTGCAGCGGTTGCGGGACAAGGTGGGCCGCCCCGACGGCATTCCTGGGCTGTGGATGCTGATCGCCGCCGATGAATCGACCGAATTGCCGGTCCTGGATGGTCACGCTGTGCCGGTGATCGGGCGGGCCGAGTGGGCACGCATCCCGGACAGCTGGCTCCGGAACGAGCACCGAGGCAACGGCAAGGGAGACGCAACCAAGTGATAAACCGCGAAGTGCTACTCTCCGACCTGCAAAAGCTGCTGCGGCAGTTGGAGACGGACCTGCGCCAGCGGTGCGACGAGGTGCCCGAGATCGACCAGAGTCTGCGGGCGGACTACGACGCGGCGCGGGAAGCAGGACGGACCGGGGACAGCTTCGAGCAGTGGCGGGCGGACACCATCACGCAGACGGCGGCGGCCTGGGTGCTGACGTGCGTCTTTGCCAGGTTTCTGGAAGACAATCGGCTGGTCGATCCGCCGAAGCTGAGCGGACCCGGTGAGCGGTTGCGGCGAGCCAGGGACGAGCACGAGTTGTATTTCCATGCCTCGCCCAAGCACACTGACCGCGAGTATCTGCTGTCGGTGTTCGCGGACCTGGCGAAGTTGCCGGGGTGCGCCGAGTTGTTTGCCAGCGGTAAGTTGTCACTGGTCACTGGTCATTCGTCATTGGCTTCTGGGCCGAACACAAATGACCAAGGACAAATGACAAATGACAGCATTCACTGGCTCTCCGCCGACGCCGCCCGAGCCCTTCTGACGTTCTTCCAGCGAATCGAGCCGGAGTCGGGGAATCTGGCCCACGACTTCACCGACCCGCAGTGGGACACGCGGTTCCTGGGCGACCTGTATCAGGACTTGTCGGAAGCCGCGCGAAAGAAATACGCCCTACTGCAGACGCCCGAATTCGTCGAGGAGTTCATCCTGGACCGGACGCTCGATCCGGCCATCGAGGAGTTCGGCCTGGACGGATTCCGCATGATCGACCCGGCCTGCGGAAGCGGGCACTTCCTGTTGGGCAGCTTCCGGCGGCTTGCCGAGCGTTGGCGGCAAGCCGAGCCTGCGACCAACGATCGCGAACTTGTCCAGCGGGCGCTGGACAGCGTGCATGGCGTCGACCTGAACCCCTACGCCGTGGCCATCGCGCGGTTTCGGTTGTTGCTGGCGGCGATGAGGGCGTGCGGCGTCGAGCGTCTGGCGGACGCGCCGTCGTTTCGGATGAACCTCGTCTGCGGCGACTCGCTCTTGCACGGCAGTGCCGGCGGCGACCAGATGGTGCTGGGTTTTCATGAACTGGCCCACGCTTATCAATCGGAAGACTTGCCCGAACTCCGTCGCATTCTGCGACCAGGCACCTACCACGCCGTCGTCGCCAATCCGCCGTACATCACGCCGAAGGACAGGTCCTTGAACGCGGCTTACCGCGAGCGCTACCCCGTCTGCCACATGAACTACTCCCTGGCTGTGCCTTTCATGCAGCGGATATTTTCTCTCGCAGTGGTCGGCGGATATTCCGGACAAATCACCGCCAACAGCTTCATGAAGCGTGAGTTCGGCAAGAAGCTGATCGAGCAGTTCCTCCCCACGGTCGACCTGACACACGTCATCGACACCAGTGGGGCCTATATCCCCGGCCACGGCACGCCCACCGTGATTCTGTTGGGCCGCAATGGCGAGCCGGTCACCAATACGATCCGCACCGTCATGGGCATTCGCGGCGAACCGAGCACACCAGACGACCCGTCACGCGGAATCGTATGGTCGGCGATCATCACCCAGATCGACCAACCCGGCTCGCAGAGCGAGTTCGTAAGCGTGAGCGACTCGCCACGGGTCGCGTTTCATACGCATCCCTGGTCCATCGGAGGAGGAGGCGCCGCTGAGCTAAAGGAGCAACTGGACAGCACATCCAGCAAGAGACTCGGCGACTTTTCGCAATCCATTGGGATCACTTCGTTCACGCTGGAGGACGAAATCTTCATCCTGGACCGAACTGTCGTACGCAGACACGGGATCGCCAGCCATGCTGTCCGGCCGATGGTAACAGGCGATGATGTGCGTGATTGGGGACTTGGTGACTGCCAAGTTGCTGTCTTTCCCTATGACGGAGAGTTTGCACCCATAACTGAGACCCCAAGCTCTCCCGTGTTTCGCCACTTGTGGATCGCGCGAGCGAGCATGTCGCAGGGTCGTCTGTTTGGTGGTAAGACAAAAGTCGACGTCGGTTTGCGGTGGTATGAGTACGGTCGGCTGACATCAGAAAAACTCCGAACGCCGTTTTCCATCGCGTTCCCGTGCGTTGCAACCCACAACCACTTCATACTTGATCGCGGCGGGCAGATTTTCAATCGTCATGCCCCGATTGTTAAACTGCGACCGGAGAGCAGTGAAGACGACCACCTCGCAATCCTGGGCCTGCTAAACAGCTCCACTGCCTGCTTCTGGATGAAACAGGTTTTCTTCCCGAAGGGTGGCGACCATGTCGGGCAGGAAGGCGCACGAGTGCGGCGTACCTGGTGGGACGAACGCTACGAATTTGCCGGGACCGGATTGCAGCAGTTCCCTCTCCCAGCCGAACGTCCGCTGGCTTTGGCCCAACACTTGGACTCCCTGGCGCGAGCCTGGAGCAACCATTCCCCATCGAGCGTCCTGACGGCTTGGTCGCGAGCGGTCGTGGATGAGCAACGTGTCGAGGCAGCTTCGGGCGAGTCGCTGTTCGAGCGGTCGGTGATGGACGATGACCTTGACTTGGTCCTTTCCGTGCGAGACCGCCTGAAGCTGGCACATAAGGCATGGGAGACCCTGCGCGCGGAGATGATCGCCTTGCAGGAAGAACTCGATTGGCAGTGCTACCGGCTTTATGGTCTGACGGAAGAAGACCTCACGCAAAGGCGCAAAGACGCAAAGCCAGAGGAGGAACCCGACGAACTTTGCGTCTTTGCGCCCTTGCGTGAGTTTTTCCCCGTCGCGCTCGGCCAACGGGCCTTCGAGATCGTAATGGCTCGCAAGATGGCCGTGGGAGAACTGCAGACCACGTGGTTCGAGCGACACGGCAGCACGCCGACAACCGAGATTCCGGCCGACTGGCCCGATGACTACCGTCGGCTGGTCGAGCGACGCATCGAGGCGATCGAATCCAACCCGCAGATCGCGCTCGTCGAACAGCCGGAGTACAAACGCCGGTGGAATACGGAGCCCTGGGATTCGCAGTTGGAGCGGGCGTTGCGAGAATGGCTGCTGGGTCGGCTAGAGAGCTACTTCGACTTTGACGGCAGAATGTCATTGGTCACTGGTCATTCGTCATCGGTCACTGGTCACTCGTCATTGGTCATTCGTGACGCGGCAAATGACAAAGGACAAATGACAAATGACCGCCTGCCGCCGTTAGCCGACATCCAGCTTGTTTCGGTTTCCCGTCTGTCGGACATCGCAGCGCGTGACGCCGACTTTATGCAGGTGGCCGAACTGTACCGTGGCCGGCAGGATTTCGACATCGGCCGACTTGTCGCCGAACTGGTCGCGGACGAAAGCGTGCCGCTCTTGCCCGTGCTGCGGTACAAGCCCAGCGGTCTCGACAAGCGGCACGCATGGGAGCGGACCTGGGAGTTGCAGCGAGAAGAAGACAGAAGGGCGTCATTGGTCACTGGTCATTCGTCATTGGTCACTGGTCCGGAAACAAATGACCAAGGACCAATGACAAATGACAAATTGGAAATCCCAGTCCCACCAAAATACACCAGCGCCGATTTTCAGAAGTCGAGCTACTGGCGTTTACGTGGCAAGCTGGATGTACCCAAGGAACGCTGGGTCAGCTTCCCGCACTGCGAAGGCGAAGACGGGACACTGGTCATCGCCTGGGCCGGCCTGGACCACCTGCAGTTGGCCCGAGCGGTCAGCGGCTACCTGGTCGAGGTCCAGGACAAGGGCGGCTCGACCGATCCACGGCTGGTGCCATTGCTGGGCGGTATCCTGGAACTGGTTCCTTGGCTGAAGCAATGGCACAACGATCCTGATCCCGAATTCGACAACATGCGGATGGGCGACTACTTCGAGAGCTTCGTCGAGCAGGAAGCTCGAACGCTGGGGCTGACCGTCGCGGCCGTCCGGGCTTGGCAGCCGCCGAAGAAGGGCTCACGCAAAGGCGCGAAGACGCAAAGGGGGAAGTAGTTCTTGGTTATTTGTTCTTGGTTCTTGGTCCGTTGTCCGTTGTCCGTTGTGGGTTTCGGGGGACAATTGACGACGGACAACTGGCAAGTGACAACTGACACGTTCGTGACAGCGATCGACGCAAGAGGAGGAATCCCATGTCGCAGATGAAGACGAAATCAAGTCCACCGCGCAAACCACGAAGACCCGCGCCGGACTCACCGCCTGCAGTGACGTTGGAAGTGCTCACGCTGGCAGAAGCGGCGGCGTACTTGCGGGTCGCCGAGGCAGATGTGGTGGACTTGGCGACGAAGCACGGGTTGCCGGGACGTAAGATTCGGGACCAGTGGCGTTTCCACAAGAAGGGGCTGGTGGACTGGCTGCTGCGTCCTTCCCCCAAAGAACGGCTGCTGCGTCACGCCGGCGCCATGGCGGGTGATCCCGACCTGGAAGCAATGCTGGCCAGAATCTACCAGGAACGCGGACGCTCTATGGTCGAGGATGACGAATGATCTTGCTCGATACCGACATCGTATCGCTGTACCATGCCGGTCACGAACGTGTGACGGCGCGGATTGAAAACGTGGACCCCGCTGAAGTGCTGGGCACCACCGTGATCTCCTTGGCCGAGATTCTGCGGGCGCGTTTTGAGTTTCTCCTGAAAGCGGCTGATGGCGCGCAGCTGCAACTGGCCCAGCAACGCCTGGACAGCAGCCAGGCACTGCTCGACGACTTGCACATCGCCAGCGTTGACGCCGCATCAGCCGCCACATTCGACGGCCTGCGCAGGCACAAGCACCTGAAGAAGATCGGGCACGCGGATTTGCTGATCGCAAGTATTGCCTTGGCAAACGACGCCACCTTGGTGACCCGTAACCTGAAGCACTTCCGCCAGGTTCCCGGCATCAAACTGGAAAACTGGGTCGATTGATCCCTCAGGCGGGAATGACATGGGTGCCTTGAAACCTCGCGCATGGCGCATCGCCAACCGTCGCCGTTTGGAACTGATCGGGAAACGCCCGCCGAGTAATTGACCACGAGCAGCAGACCAAGAACGAACAACCAAGAACCAAGAACTAAGCCCCAATGACCCTCATAAGAGACCTGATCCCAATCCCGACCGCCGTCCACCGCGGTGACTTCGTACTCAAGTTGACCGAGGGCGTCAGAGACCCTCAGAAAACGGTCGCGGAGTACGTGGTGACCGACCAGTTGGCTCGGTGCTTCGACGATGCGCTGGGCTTCATCCACAGCGCCCTGGTCGATAACACCAGCAAGGCGGCCTACCTGCACGGGAGCTTCGGCACCGGCAAGAGCCACTTCATGGCAATGCTGGACCTGATCCTGGCCGGCGAGCCGGCGGCCCGAAGCATCCCGGAACTGGCCCCCATCGTCGAGCGGGCCAACGCCTGGACCAACGGCAAACGGTTTCTGCTTGTGCCGTATCACATGATCGGCGCGAGGAACATGGAGGCCGGCATCCTGGGCGGCTACGCCGACTACATCCGCCGCCACCCGCAAGCGGGTACCCGCCCGGACGCCCCAATTCCCGGCGTGTACCTGGCGGAGGGGCTGTTCGCCGATGCCCAGGGCCTGCGACGCTCGATGGGCGACGAAGCCTTCTTCGCCCGGCTGAACGAGGGCGCCGTCGGTGACAGCGAATGGGGTGAGCTGGAAGGCGGCTGGGAGGCGGAGCGATTCGAGGCGGCAGTGACCGCTCCACCGGGGCCGGCTTCCGAGGACCGCATACAACTGGTCGGGCGGCTGGTGAAGACGTTCTTTACGTCCTACCAGGACATCGCTCGCGGCCAGGAAGAGGCGTATATCCCGCTGGACGACGGCCTGTCGGTGATCAGCAAGCACGCGGCCGGCCTGGGCTACGACGCGGTGATCCTGTTCCTGGACGAGTTGATCCTGTGGCTGGCCAGCCATGCCGCACGGCTGGACTTCATGCACCAGGAGGGCCAGAAGCTGGCCAAACTGGTCGAAGCCCAGAGGGCCGATCGGCCGATTCCGCTGGTCAGCTTCGTCGCCCGGCAGCGGGACCTGGCGGAACTGGTCGGCGAGAACATCACGGGCGCCGAGCGGCTCAACTTCAGTGACGCCCTGAAGCATTGGGAGGGCCGGTTCCACAAGATCACCTTGGAAGACCGGAACCTGCCCAAGATCGCCGAGCGGCGGGTCTTGCAGCCGGTCAGCGATGCGGCGCGTGAGCAGCTTGACGCAGCCTTTGCCGAGACGGCCAAGTTCCGGCGCGAGGTCATGGACACGCTGCTGACGACCAAGTACGACCGCGCCATCTTCCGACAGGTGTACCCGTTCAGTCCCGCGTTGGTCGACACGCTGGTCGGTGTGTCGAGCGTGTTGCAGCGGGAGCGGACGGCGCTGAAGGTCATGATGCTGCTGTTGGTGGCGCATCGCGAGACGCTCAGGCTGGGCGATATCGTGCCGGTCGGTGACCTGTTCGATGTCATCGCCCACGGCGACGAGGCGTTCAGCCAGGAGATGGCGAACCACTTCGACAACGCCAAGCGGCTGTACCATCAGAAGCTGTTGCCGCTGCTGGAATCGCGGCACGGCATGCGCAAGGAAGAGGTCGAGCAGTTGCCGTACGACGACGCTCGCCGGGCCGCGTTTCGGGCCGATGACCGCCTGGTGAAGACCCTGCTGTTGGCCGCACTCTGCCCAGGGGTCGAGTCGCTCAAGGGGCTGAACGCGAATCGACTGGCAGCGTTGAACCACGGATCGATTAAAACGCCGGTGCCGGGCAAGGATGGAGCCGAAGTCCTGCGGCGTTGTCGCGAATGGGCGGCTGCAGTCGGCGAAATCAAGATCGGTGATCAATCCGCCAATCCGTCGATCTCCGTGCAGCTCAGCGGGGTCGATACCGAGAGCATCATGGAGCAGGCTCGGCGCGAGGACAATCCCGGCAACCGCCAGCGTCTGGTTCGGCAGATGCTGTTCGAGCAACTGGGGATCGAAGACCGCGACGAGTTCTTCCTGACGCACGAATTCACCTGGCGGCACACGGAACGACTGTGCGAGATCATCTTCGGCAACGTCAGGACGCTGCCGAAATCGTCGCTGGAAGCCAGCGGGAGCGACTGGAAGCTGGTTGTCGATTTCCCCTTTGACGAGACGGGATGCACGCCGCAGCACGATTTGGAGGAGCTGGAGAAGTTCCGCCAGGCGCATCCCAGCGGTTCCAGGACGATCTGTTGGATTCCGTCGTTCTTCAAGCCGAGCGCACAGAGGGACCTCGGAAATCTGGTAGTGTTGGAGCACATCCTGACCGGCGAGCGGTTCGGGAGCTACTCCAGCTACCTGCCCTACCAGGATCGGCCGGCGGCCAAGGCCCTGCTGGAGAACCAGCGGAGCCAGTTGCGGCAGCGAGTACTTCACCACCTGGAGGTCGCGTTCGGCGTCGACCGGCAGACGACCGATTCGGTGGACACGTCGCACGAGCTGACGGAGCACTTCCAGTCGCTGTGGCACGGGTTCGATCCGCAGCCGCCGGTGGGGCCGAATCTCCGTGGCGCGATGCAGAATCTGCTGGACCAAGCCCTGGAACACCAATTCCCGGCTCACCCGCGGTTCGAGGCGCCGCCCAAGGGGGCCAACCTGCAGAAGGTGTACCAGGAGGCTTCCCGCGCGACCCAGGCACCCAACGGCCGCATCGACGACGTAGATAAGAAAGTGCGTCCGTTGCTGCAAGCCATCGCCGTGCCCTTGCTGCTGGGCGAAGTCCACGAGAACGTCTTCCTGCTGAGCGAACACTGGAAGAACCACCTCAACCCGCGCGTCATCGAGTGTGGCGGGACGCCCAACGTGGGCCAGTTGCGACACTGGATGAATCTGCCCCGGGCGATGGGATTGCCCAAGCCGGTGGAGAACCTGCTGATCCTGGTTTTCGCCGAGCAGACGAACCGGACCTTCTACCTGCACGGTGCGCCGGCTGACGCGACGCTGACCAACATGCCCGATCTGCTGGAGCTGCGGACGTGGGTCGGGCCGCCGGAGGTCCAGTGGAAGCTCGCGTTGCAGTTGGCGGGGAGCATTTTCGGCGCGAAGCAGAACTCTCCGTTGCTGAACGCCTCGAACGTCGCGAACCTGGCCGCGGAGGTGAAACAGTTGGCGGAGCAGTTCCAAGCCCCTAGCCAATCGCTGTGCAAATGCCTCCGCGAGCGTCTCCCGAAGTTCGACATCAAGCCCGCCGCGGCCCCGCGGATGAAGACGGCGACCGCGGTGTTGAACTTGGTGTCCCGGCTGTCGGCTGCCCATCTGAATGATGTGATTCCGACGTTGGCATCGGCCGAGGTGGTGACCACGGACACCGCGATGGGCAAGAGCCTCAAGAGTGCCTCGGCGCTGACGGTGAGCATCGAGGCCACAAGTTGGGGCGTGTTCGCGGACATCGTGGAGCTGGGCGAGGACTACCAAGCCGAAGCCCAGGACATCCGCAAGCAGGTCAAGACGGCGTTGGAAGCCGATGAACACGCCGTACCCCTGGCCGCCGCGTTGCAGACGTACCAGACGCAGGCCATGCAGTTGCTGGCCCGAGCGGCGAAAGCCAAGGTCCCACCGACGCCGATTGTTGGACCCACGAAGACGGACGAGCCACAGAAGTTGCCGCCGGGCAAGAAGCTCGTGGTCGAGGATCAACGCAGCGGTTTGTCGCCGGCCGAGGCGAAGTCGCTGCTGGCCGATCTGATGCGGGAGATGGAGGCCAAGTCGTCGCGACGACTGACCGTGAAATGGCGGATCGAGGAATGAAGTCAGTGGTCAGTGGTCCGTGGTCAGTTGTCACTGGTTTCGGGATGGGAGTGTGAGGGATGGCGAGAAGCAACTTTGAGAATTTGCGCGTTTATCAGCTGTCGGAGGAGCTGGCGGATCACATCTGGGAACTGGCAATCAAGTGGGAGAACTTCGCGCGGGACACGGTTGGCAAACAGATTGTGCGGGCGGCAGACAGCATCGGGGCCAACATCTCGGAAGGTGCCGGACGAGGTAGCTACCAGGATAACCGCCGTTTTGTCAAGATCGCCCGCGGGTCAGTGAACGAAACTCGCCATTGGCTTCGACGGGCTTTCCGTCGCCGCCTGTTGACAGAGGAACAGGTGAACCGATTCCGCCCGCTCATCGACGAACTCTCTCCCAAGCTGAACGCCTACCTGAGGTCAATCGGCCCCAAACCCAGCGATGACGTCCCAGCAACGGACAACTGACAACGGACAACGGACAACGGACCAACACCCATGACCACCCCGACGTTCAGCCAAATTCGCGCGCAGGTCGCCGCCATCCGCCGGCACGATGCCGATGCGCGGCTGTTCGGCATCCGGATCGGCGGCCGGTGGACGGGTGAGCGCATCCGCAGTGCGGGCAACGAGACCTACTGCATCGTCCAGTGCGATTCGCCGCTGCAGATGCGCGCGGCCCTCCAGGAACAGCAACCGGGGGCGACGGCGACGGTGCTGGTGACCAATGTTCCCGACGAGCAGATCAGCTATGACATCCGCGTGCGTCTGGCTCGCCGGAAGTTCTACACCATCAACAACTGGCAGATCGTCAAGGAGCTGTTTCAGGCTCGGTACATCGATCCGCGCGTGGTCGAGCAGGGATGGATCGCGGAACGACTGCTGGAAGCCGTGCCGCATCAGGGCTATTTGCCCGTGCCCAACGGCGTCCTGGATGCGGAGACCGTCTGGGGCTTGCTGCTGGAACAGCAGTTAGGGCTGACAACGGCCCGCCCGGACTTGGTGGCTCTGCTGAAGTGGTCGATGGATGCGGAGAACACGCAGCGCTACGTCCGCGTCCCTGGTTCGGTCCGGCAGGCAGTCAAGGCATGGATCGCGGAATCGGCAGGCTTGGCCACAGAGGCCGTGCTGGAATGTGTGCAGGCCAGCCAGCGCCCCGACGCTTTGCCTGTGGGGCTCGCCCTGTCCGTCGTCTACCACCGTGACGCGGCTGGGAAGCTCGACAAGGCTGCGGGGCGCATGGAGAAATACGTGGGTCAGGCCCACCTCGATGAACCCGTGGCCCGGCAGTGGCAGGCGGCGGCTACGGAGGTGGTCAGGCTGCATGTGCCCGACGCTAAGGCCCGTGGGGCATGGCTCCAGCGAGCCGACGAGATTCTCCAGGCTGTCGAGGCGGACGATTACGCCCATCTGAGCCCCACGTCGCCGCTAGGTTACAACCAGCGTCTGGCTCGCTTTGGCAAGGCCCTGGCCGACGTCGTTGAGTCGTCCCAACCAGAAATCCCGCAGTCCCTCCACCAGGCGTACCGCGACGTGATTCAGCACGATCTATCGCAGAAGGGATCGCGGGCGGTGCAGCGGGTCGAGATGGCCGCCCGGCTGGCCCGCTGGCTGGCTGGTTTGCGAAGCCAGGAAGCGACTGTGGCAGCATCTCTGGCCGAGGCCGCTCGGGAATACGCGATGGTCGGCGGGTTCATCGACTGGGCCCGGCACTCGCTGCGGGGTGGCGAGCCGGTGCGAGAGCTGGCGGAAGCCTACACGCGGCTGCTGACGAGAGTCACCCAGATCGTCGAGCAGAAGAACCGCCGTTTCGCTCAACTGCTGCGAGATTGGATCGCCGCCGGCTCCAAGGGAGACGAGGTGTTGCCGGTCGAGCGGGTGCTGGACGAAGTCGTGGCCCCCCTGGCCGCCCAGACGCCCGTATTGGTCCTGGTCATCGACGGCATGAGCTACGCGGTATGCCGAGAGCTGGTCGAGGACATCACCCGGCAGGACTGGGCCGAAATCCGGCGACAGGATCGCGGGCCGGTCTGGCCTGGCATCGCCGCAGTTCCGTCTGTGACCGAGGTCTGCCGGGCCAGCCTGTTGTGCGGCAGACTAAGGCAGGGGCATGCGTCCGATGAGAAGACCGGGTTTGCGGAACATGCCGGCCTGCTGCGTCACTGCCGCAGTGGCACCCCGCCGGTGCTGTTCCACAAGGATGCGTTGCAGGAGACGAGCGAAGCCAGCTTGGCGGAGGGCGTGATCCGGGAGATCGAATCGCCCCGGCGGCGGGTCGTCGGTGCGGTGATCAACGCGGTGGACGACCATCTGCTCAAGGGAGACCAACTCGACATCCGCTGGTCCGGCGACGAGATCAAGGTGCTGCCGAAACTGCTCTACGAGGCCCGGGCCGCGGGCCGCATCGTCGTGCTTGCTACTGACCACGGGCACGTATTGGATTTCCAGACCGAATGTCGGCCGCACGAGCAGGGCGACCGATGGCGAACCGCCGAGGCTGCCCCGGCCGACGACGAAATCCAGATCGCCGGGCCCAGGGTGGTACTGCCGGAGAGCCATCGACTGGTCGCGCCGTGGAGTGAACGGGTCCGCTACAGCATCAAGAAGAACGGCTACCACGGCGGCGTGTCCATGCAGGAAATGGTGATCCCCGTGGCTGTGCTCACCGCCCAGGACGAACTGCCGGAAGGCTGGGTAGAACCGCCGTCCGACGCGCCTGCCTGGTGGTTCCCGCCGCTGGAAGAACAGCCCGCGGCCGATGCGGGCCAGCCGGCTGTCGTGGCCAAGCCGCCACGGAAGAAGAAGCCGGGGATGCTCTTCGACCTGGAAGATGAGGCCGCAGCGGCAGCCAAGGCGGAACCGGTGGCGGCCGGGGTTGCGGCTCCGGCGGCCAGTCCGGCGTGGCTGGATCAGCTATTCACCTCTTCGGTCCTCGCCGAACAGAAGAAGCTGGGCGGGCGGGCCGTGCCGCAGGATGAGCCCGTCCGCAAGATGCTCGGCGCGTTGGCGGAACAGGGCGGCAAGCTGACGTCCGCCGCCCTGGCCCGCCGGATGGGACTGCCGGCTTACCGCTTGGCAAGCCTGTTGGCTGCGATCCAGCGCGTGGTCAACGTCGAAGGGTATCCCATCCTGACCAGGGACGAGTTGTCCGACACGATCGAGTTGAACCGCGAACTGCTCTGCCGCCAATTTGAGCTGCCGTAACGCAGGGTGTGCCCATGAAGATCAGCCAGCAACGCCGCCACGAGATCATCGACGCCCTGCGCCGCGGTACGGTGCCGCGGAGCAGCTTGGATGCGCTGGCGACGGGACTGGAGCGGTTCACAGATTCGTTGGACCGGGAACTCGATAGCGTCAAGGCGGGCGGCAGCGTGTTCAAAGCGGTTCGCGGCGACTATGGCTGTGGCAAGACGTTTTTCGCCCGCTGGCTGGCCGAACGGGCCAAGAAGATCGGCTTTGCGGCGTCCGAAGTCCAGGTGTCGGAGACCGAGACGCCGTTGCACCGCCTGGAGACCGTCTACCGGCGTCTGATGGAATGCCTGGCGACGGCCGATACGCCCCAGGGCGCCCTGCGACGGGTGCTCGACAACTGGTTTTACGTCTTGGAGCAGGATGTGCTGGCCGAGGGCGCGATCGACGCCAACGACAGCGGCCGACTCCTGGAGCGAACCAACGAGCTGCTGGAACAGCGGCTGGCCAAGGTCACGGCCAAGGCACCCATGTTCAGCACCGCCCTGCGTGGCTATCGCTCCGCCCAGGCCGTCAACGATACGGCAACAGCGGACGGCATCGCAGCTTGGCTGGCTGGTCAGCCCAACGTCGCTGCCGGTGCCAAGCGGGCCGCCGGCGTGAAGGGCGAAATCGACCATTTCGGGGCGCTCAACTTTCTGCAGGGACTTCTAGCGGTCCTCCGAGACTCGGGGCACGCGGGCCTGCTGATCGTTCTGGACGAGGTCGAGACGATCCAACGGGTCCGCGGGGACGTTCGGGACAAGAGCCTGAACGCCCTGCGGCAACTGATCGACGAGGTGGACTCCGGCCGTTTCCCCGGTCTTTACCTTCTGATCACCGGCACGCCGGCGTTCTTCGACGGTCCACAGGGGGCGCAGCGGCTGGAGCCCCTGGCCCAGCGGCTGCACGTCGATTTCCAGACGGAGGCCCGGTTCGACAACCCGCGGGCCGTGCAAATTCGGCTGCCTGGGTTTGACCTGGAACGGCTCTCCGTCGTCGGCCGGAAGGTCCGCAACATCTTCCACGCCCACGCCGTTGCTCCGGATCGCATCGCCCAGCTCGCAGACGATGCCTACATCAGCGATTTGGCCCAAGCGGTCACGGGCAAGCTCGGCGGTAAGGTGGGCATCGCTCCCCGGATTTTCCTCAAGAAGCTGGTCGCCGATGTGTTGGACCGCATCGACCAATTCTCAGACTTCAACCCTCGTGAGCACTACGCTTTGACGATCAGCGAAACCGAGTTGACGCCGGTCGAGCGGCAAGCGATGGGAGCCACCAACATCGACGAGATTGAGCTGGAAAACACATCTTGCAGGACCCACCCGACTGCCTGCTGACCACGCCAGAATCGCTGGAGGTGATGCTGGTCTCACCGAACGTGGACTCCCGCCGCTTGTTCGCCAACCTGCAAGCGGCGATCGTGGACGAGATTCACGCCTTTGCGGGTGACGATCGCGGCTGGCATCTGCTGTCGGTCCTGGAGCGTGTCCAACGGTTGGCGGGGCGGGAACTGCAGCGGATGGGACGCACTGGCCGTACTCAGCCGGGGATCCCACGAACGCGTCAGCCTCTTCTCTGAACCTCCAAACTGGATCCGGTACTTCTTCGCTGCGGGCCCTC
>CAZAQY010000163.1:0-18998 GCA_964486845.1 uncultured Pirellulaceae bacterium | reverse complement strand
TGACGCTGGCGGTGAGCGGCTTGAGCGTGAACCAGCGGATCGTGGCGACGGCCACAGATGCGTTGGGGAACACCAGCGAGTTTTCGGCCAGCGTGGTGGTGGCGTCGTCGCTGCTGGCTCCGGCCGAGGTGCAGCGAGAGTCCGCTTCCGCCACGCTGGACGCGGCCGACTTGACCCCACTGGTTTGGCAGGCCATCGCGGCATGGGAATCAGCCGGACTGGATGCGGCCAGCGTAGCGGCGCTGCAATCCTTGTCGTTTGAGGTGGCGGACTTGCCGGGGCGCTACTTGGGCTGGGCGACGCGGGACCGAATCGTGCTGGACATCGACGCCGCCGGCTATGGCTGGTACGTTGCGGACGCCAGAGGAGTGGTTTCGGACGAATTTGAAATCTCAGATTTGAAATCTCAAATGGACCTGTTAACCGCCGTGATGCACGAGATGGGGCACGTCCTTGGCCTGGCTGATCTCGTTGGGGAAGACGACTTGATGGCCGGTGTGTTGCAACCCGGCGTCCGGCATTTGCCGACCCTGAACGATGTCGATCAAGTGTTCTTCGGCAGCGATTGGTTCGACTAGCAAAACAGGATTGTACAAGGTCGAAGTTGTCCGACCGCGTGACAACGAGTCGGGCGACCAGGACGTCAGGGCCCGGAACGGATTCGCATCAAGAGCCTCCACGGAAGGCATCACTGATTGACAAGATTCAGCGGCTGTGCTAGAGAGTTTTTGCGGGGGCGCGTTATCGGCTCAGGCCATTTGAACCTGCAGACGGCAGCTCGTCATAAGAAAAACTTCTGTCAGTGTCGCAATCTTCACCTGCCGTGCGAAGACTCGTTCGGTCCCGTTCATGTGGAGTGCCAGGACGGTCGCTTCTCCGACGGGCGTCCGTGGCAGCACCATCCCCGAATTGCGATCCAGGACGAAGTGCAGGTGCCAACCCAGCAGCCACGGTTCGTAGTCGCGTGGGTTGAAAAGCAGCTGCGTTCGGCCGCTTCGATCCTCACCGGATGTCCGGTCTCCCTTGGCCAGATTGCACCCTGGGCAACTGAGCGCCAAATTACTCATCACCGTCTGGCCGCCCCGAGCACGGGGCACGACGTGTTCCACGTGAAAGGTGACTCCTGTCGCCAACTCGACCAACCGACAATACTCGCAGACGCCGCCGGCCCGAGCGAAGACGAGTTGTCGATAGCCCTCTGCCTGGACCATTGCCTACGGCTCCGCGGTCTGCGGCATGACCCAAACCGTCACGGGCACTGCGCCGGAAGGAAGATCCACGGTATCACGCTGAGCAAAGCGAGCCAGCAGCCTGGCGTTAGCCACCGCGAGTTGTTCCGCCTCGGCGACCAGTTGTTCCAGGCGACTCCGTTCCGAGGCGGTGATGAGGCCCTCGCGGTTCTTGTCCAACAGTTCGTCCATGCGCCGCTGTTTGGCAGCCGGGAACTTCCTCAGCTTTGGCGGGATTGCTTTCCTCATCGTCTTGTCCCCACTCGCTCAGAGAACACCTTCCCCCTTTCCATTGTAACCGTTCCCGCCCGTGGCGAGAACGGGCCAGAGCGAGCAGATGACGGGGAGGAACGTGACCCGCTAGCGGGCCAAACAATTCCCGGATTTGTCGGGAAACCCCAGGCTTATGAATAATCCGGGATAGTGAGTTCCTGGGGAGCCGAGGGCGCCAGTGCGCCAGCCGCACACGCCGGGGGCCATTCACCGGCCAAGCCAATCCTGTTCAACCAGGTTGTCCGGAGGGAGAGACGACCGTGAGGCAGTATTCCGCACACCGTGGCATTTCGACTCGCAAGACGAACCGCAGCCAGACGCGAAAATCGGCCCGTCGGCACTCCCGCCGCGTGCGCGGCCGGAATCTGCGTCTGGAACTGCTCGAGTCCCGCGCCCTGCTGGCCGCCGTCAATTGGATCGGGGCCAGTGGCAAGTGAACCGACCCGGCGAATTGGAGCACTGGTCAGGTTCCCGGCCCGTCGGATGACGTGACGATCGACGACCCCGGAGCGGAACTCCTGATTACGATCCCCAGCGGTAACGACCGTAACCAACACCGGGGATATGGTCTGGCAGGCCAGTGGCGAAAACAGCGAATTGCGGGGAACGTGATTTCGGGGAACCAGGTTGACGGGGTGCAGATTTACGGGACGGGGAACCGGGTGCAGGGGAACGTGATCGGCCTGGATGCGGCCCTGCTGGGGGCGTTGGGGAACAAGTATGGGGTGGTGTTGTACGGATCGGGGAACACGATCGGCGGGGTGGGAATCGGGGAAGGAAACCGGATCGCGCACAACCAGCACGCGGGGATCCTGGTGACGGGTTCAGGTGCGATCAACAACGCGCTGACCCGAAATGCCCTCTGGAGCAACGGGGGATTGGGGATCGACCTGGCGCCGCTGGGGGTGACGGCGAACGACGCGGGCGATCCAGACACGGGTCCGAACCGTTTGCAGAACTTCCCGGTAATCAGTTCGGCGGTGCTGAGCGGGGGGAACCTGACGATCACTTACGTGGTGGATTCGGCGACGGGGAATTCGTCGTATCCGTTGTTGATCGACGTGTACCGGACGGACGCGGCGGGTCAGGAAGGCGCCAGCTACTTGGCCACGGACACATACGTGGCCGCCGTTGCTCAGACCTCGCGGACGGTGACGCTGGCGGTGAGCGGCTTGAGCGTGAACCAGCGGATCGTGGCGACGGCCACAGATGCGTTGGGGAACACCAGCGAGTTTTCGGCCAGCGTGGTGGTGGCGTCGTCGTTGCTGGCTCCGGCCGAGGTGCAGCGAGAGTCCGCTTCCGCCACGCTGGACGCTGCCGACTTGACCCCGCTGGTTTGGCAGGCCATCGCGGCATGGGAATCGGCCGGTCTGGATGCGGCAGGCGTCGCGGCGTTGCAGTCCTTGTCGTTCGAGGTCGCGGACTTGCCCGGCCGGTATTTGGGCTGGGCGACGCGGGACCGAATCGTGCTGGACATCGACGCCGCCGGCTACGGCTGGTACGTCAATGAGGCATCGGGAATTCGGGATCGGGAATCTGAGATCACAGATGCGGAGTCCCGAATGGACCTGCTGACGGCCATGATGCACGAGATGGGACACGCGCTCGGTCTGGTCGACCTCGACGGCTCGGACGATTTGATGGCCGGCGTGCTGCAACCGGGCGTCCGCCATTTGCCGACGGCGGACGACATCGACCGCGTGCTGGCCGCCGGCGACCCATGGTAGTCTGTAGGTGCCCTGCTTGCGGGCCGGGCTCAGGGACAAGTCCATCGCTGCGAAGCAGGGCGAAGCAGCGGTGCCGCCGATCAGAGCAAGCAGCGTTCGAGAAACAACTGTCCAGTGTTTCTGGCCGATCATCACACGGAGTGTGATGGCTGCTTGGACGGGGCGACAGTTTTTTCTCGAACGCTGCTTGGGGACTGCTAACAAAACCGCGTCGGTCTCGGAGATACCCGCCGGCGGGAACGTTCTTGGTGGCGGTTCTAGGGGACCAACTTCTGCTTGGCGAGCCACTCCAGGGACTTGGTTTGCCAGGCGTCCCACATCGGTCCCTGGTAGCCATTGAGTCCGTAGCCGCCGCCTGGGCAGATGACGACTGCCGCCCGATTCGCTTTCTCCGGAGCAGGCCGATAGACCGTAAGCGAAGCATTGCTCGTCTGAAACGTCCCGTCACCCACCGGCGCTGGGCCGGGCCACAGGGCGACTTTTTCGGGGGCCGCAGTGGCCGTCTCCGCCGCCGCGACCGGCGAGGCAAGGGCAGCTGTCAGGGCGGCGAATCCGAACAACAGGCGGCACGGGAGAACAACGACGGGGAGTCGCAAGCACAATCGCATCGATGGAGCCTTTCAGAGTTGACAATAACGGGTCCAAATCGCGTCCAGCGCGACAGCGGCGCGGAGCGTCAGTTTCACGTCCACAAGGCGGGAAATCGCGCTTTCGCCGGGATTGATTTCGATCGTCGGGCGGCCCTGCAACTGGGCTTGACGCACCGGCTCGACGATGTACGGAAAGACGCTGCTGGTGCCCACGCTGAACACCGCGTCGAACCCGCGGCGGCACTCGGCGAACAACGTCTGGACTCTGTCCGGCGGCAGGAACTCGCCGAACAAGACGACGTCGGGGCGCAGAATCCGCCGGCACTCCGGACAACGGGGCGGCAGCGCAAGGGCGTCGTAATCGTCCACGTGTCGCCGGTAGCCGCAAGCCGTACAGTAGATATCGTGCAGATCGCCGTGGATCTCGATCAGGTTCTGAGAACCAGCCGCGCGATGGAATCCGTCCACATTCTGCGTCAACGTCCAGACCCGCTCGAAATGCCGCTCCATTTCGGCAATCACTTCGTGCCCGCGGTTGTACCGAGACCCGCGCGCCGCGCGGGCGATCTGGATCAAGTACTTCCACGTCAGCTCCGGATCTTGCCGGATCATCGGCCCCGACAGGATGTCCTCGATGGCCAGTCCGTCCTCGGTCAGGTCCGCATCGTACAGGCCCCCAATCCCGCGATACGTCGGCAATCCGGAATCAGCCGAGATTCCCGCCCCGGTGATGAACAGCAAACTGCGGCAAGCGCCCAGCAGGTCCACCACTCGATCGACTTCTCGCAAGTCCGCGTCCGTCAGCGTCACTGCATTTTCTCCCCAGGAGAGGAACATCGCGGGCTCAGACGTACAGAATTCAATGTTGGCCGATGGATCGTCTGGCCGCCTGGAATCACTTCGCGGTGCAGGTACGCCAGCAAAACCAGCAGGGTTTCATTCCCACATGATAACACGCTGCTCACAGGAAGCCGGGCACATGACACACTATTTCAAATCGGCTCTGGGCTGACAGGTTCGGCGACAAAGGCTTGACTCCCCAAGACTTTGGAGCTTCCAGGGCGGCGAGCTGACCCGGATCCTGCTGGGGGCCCAGCGGCCGAAGTCCGTCACCGGGCTCGCGACTTCGCCGCGAGGGTGACGCGCGGGAAGCAACGTTAGCACGGCCTGGGAGCGAAAGGCGACAATGCGACACTCATTTGTTCGGCGGTCCTACGCCTTCTCAGCCAGTGCCGGACTGAGCAGTCGCCGGATGTTGTCTCCCAGGATCAGCCGCTGGGCTCCCTCCGGCAGGTCGGCGCTGTACACTTTGGCCAACTGCGAGGCGAAGCTGCGGCCACCCGCGTCGCTGCCATAGATCACCCGCTCGGCGCCCAACTCCCGCACGGCCATTTCGACGAATCCCCCCGTCGGATCGGAGCCGCAGACTTCCGACCAGACGTTGTTGACGGTGCGGATCGTGCGGATACCGCGTTCCCAATCGTTGCCCGTGTGGGCGCAAATGAACGAGGCGTCGGGGTGGCGAGCCGCCAGGATGGCCACGTCGCCGCAACTCGATTCGCCGGGCATGTTGCCTGCCGTGCGGTCGTAGGCGTGTTGCAGCAAGGGAACTTTCAACTCCACTGCGCGGCGCACGATCGGGTCCAGTTCCGGCCGGCTGCACTCCATCGCGATCCACAGCTTGACGCCGACCATCGGGCCTGAGCGCACGCAACGTTCCATCTCGTCCAGGCTCGCCTGCGTCTGTTTCGGATTGACGTAGACCATGCCCAGCACGCGGTTCGGCGCGTGGGCGATGGCGCGCAGCACCTCGTCGTTTTGCTTGCGCAGCTCCTCCGGCGAAGGATCGGGCACGAAGGACGTCCCCATGCAGAAGACCAGGCGTTCGATCCCTACCCGGCCGGCGATCTTCAACAGGCCGTCCACGCGCTGTTCGACGGAACCGGCGACGCCCGTCAAATGCACGTGCGCATCCCAAATCGCTTGATCCGGGGGGGCTTCGCTGGCGGTCGCCGGCGCCTCCCGCAGACGACACGCTGCGGCCAGACCCGCCGCCGCTTGGGCCGTGCGAATGAGCATCGCTCGCCGAGTCCATCGCGGGACACAGGGAACCAGCGGCGAAGATCGCGCCGCTGACTGGATGCGCAACCCGCCAACAGCGGCCACGCGGGCCCTCGCGTTCCGTTTCATGATTCGTGTTCCTTTCCACAAATAAACTTTCCAGGTGCAGGACGGATCGGCAAAACGTCCATCTGACATCGGCCTGGGCGTAGACCGCGCGGCCGGCCATTACGGAAGTCCGCGCATTACGCCTGGCAATCCACCGCGACCTTCACGACGCCCTCGTGATAGTCGGCGGCGGCGGTGAACGCTTCCGGGGCTTGGGCCAGCGGATAATGGTGCGAGACGAGCGCGTTCAGGTCGATCTGGCCTTGTTCGACCAGTTGCACCGCGCGGTCGTAGGTGTGCTTCATGCGACGGACCATCTTGATGGTCAGGCCTTTGCGGCGGAGCGTCGAGTGCTTCAAGAGGAAGCGGTCGTCCTCGTCGATGCCGACGGCCAGCAGTCGCCCGCCGGGGGCGAGGATCTCGGCGGCTTGCTGCGCCGCCTCGCCGCCGTAGGCCACCTCGAAGGCCACATCCACGCCGCGGCCGTGGGTGGCCTCGAGCACGGCTTTGACGAAATCCGTCTCGCGGCTGTCAAACGCCACCGCCGGTCCATATTGGGCGGCCAAACTTACGCGCCAGGGCAAGATATCGGCGGCGAAGGCCGGACCTGCGCCCGCGGCCACCGCCAGCCGCAGGATGCACAACCCGACGGGACCGGTGCCGATCACCGCCACGGACTCGCCCAAGCGGATCTTGGCCAGGTCCAGCGAGTGGATGGCGATGCCCAGCGGTTCCAGCATCATGGCAGTCGTGGCGTCGATCTTCTCGCCGGCGGGAAAGCAATTTGCGGCTGGGAAGTGCATCCACGGCCGCAGCGCGCCTTCGTACGGATACAGCCCGCAGAAGACGATGTGCGGGCAAATGTTCGGGTCGCCGCGCAGACACCATTCGCAACGGCCGCAGGGCTGCGCGGGATCGACACCCACGCGCGCGCCGGGCTGCAAGGGGTGGCCGTGGCCGTCCAGGCCGCCCGGACCAACCTTCTCGACGACCCCGGCAAACTCATGTCCCAGAATCAGCGGGCCGCCCAGGTTGGTATCGCCGATCCGCGCGTGCCGGTACGTGTGCAGGTCCGAGCCGCAAATGCCCACCACCTCGACGCGCAACAGCACCTGCCCCGGAGGCGGATCGCCGGGATGGGGAACGTCTTCAATTCGCAAATCGCGCGGACCGTGTAAACGTGCAGCTCGCATCATCAATCCTCTCCTTGCAGCGCGGCGACGTGCCGCCACATTCCAAAAGGTCAGAATCCGTTTGCCAACAGGTAATACGCTTCGTTCCAACGCAGTTCCTTCTTGAATTCCGCAAGCTTCGTGTCGCAGTTGATCAGCAGGAACTCGATGCCGGCCATCTGGGCGAAATCTTCCAGGTGTTCGGCGGTGAGCGCCTGGCTGAAGCCCGTGTGATGCGCCCCGCCCGCCAGGATCCAGGCGGCGGCCGCGGTCTTCAAGTCCGGCAGCGGCACCCACAGCGCGCGCGCCACCGGCAGTTTGGGCAGCGGCTGAACCGGCGGCACCACGTCCACTTCGTTCACCAGCAGCCGGAAGCGGCTGCCCAAGTCCAGGATCGACGCATTCAGCGCCGGCCCGGCCGCCGCGTCGAACACCAGGCGCACGGGATCCTCCTTGCCGCCAATGCCCAGCGGGTGGATCTCCAGCGACGGCCGGCCGGCGGCGATCGACGAGCAGACCTCCAGCATGTGCGCGCCCAGCACTTTCATCCCGGCGGGGTCCAGGTGGTAGGTGTAGTCCTCCATGAAGGATGTCCCGCCCGGCAGTCCGGCCGCCATGACCTTCATCGCCCGCACCAACGCCGCCGTCTTCCAATCGCCCTCGGCCCCGAAACCGTAGCCGTCGGCCATCAGCCGCTGGACGGCCAAACCCGGCAACTGCCGCAGTCCGTGCAGGTTCTCGAACGTGTCGGTGAACGCTTTGAATTGGCCGGCCTGCAGAAAGGCCCGCAAGCCGGCTTCGATCCGCGCCGCCTCGCGCAACGCGAGCCGTGCGTCGCCGCCGGGACGCAGTGACGGAGCGACGTCATACTGCGCGTCATACTCGGCCGTCAGCCGGTCGATGTCGGCGTCGGTCACGGCCCGGATGTACCCCACGACATCTCCTACGCCGTAGCCGTTGACGGAGCAGCCCAGCCGGAGCTGGGCTTCGACCTTGTCGCCTTCGGTCACGGCCACTTCGCGCATGTTGTCGCCGAAACGGGCGATTTTGCCGCCCTGGGCATCGTGCCAGGCACACGCCGCCCGCGCCCAGACGCCCAGCCGCTGCAATACCTCGCCGTCCTGCCAGTGCCCGACGACGACCTTGCGTGCCAGCCGCATCCGGCTGCAGATGAACCCGAACTCGCGACAACCGTGCGCCGATTGGTTCAGGTTCATGAAGTCCATGTCGATCGTCGACCAGGGGATGTCGCGGTTGAACTGCGTGTGCAGGTGCGCAAACGGTTTGTTCAGCGTGCGCAATCCCGCGATCCACATCTTGGCCGGCGAGAACGTGTGCATCCAAGCGATCAGCCCGATGCAGTTCGGAGCGCGATTCGCCTCCAGGCAGACGTCGTTAATCGCCTGCGGCGTGGTCAGGACCGGCTTGAAGACCACCTTGACGGGGACCTCGGCCGAATCCGCCAGCGACTTGGCAATGATTTGGGAATGCTCGGCGACTTTCTTCAACGCCTCGTCGCCATACAAATGTTGGCTGCCGGTCACAAACCAGACTTCCAATGGCTGCAAGTCGATCATCTTGAGGATTCTTGAAGATGGAACTCAGTTCTGATTCAAATTTCCCAAGGGCGTCACTTCTGTCCGTAATATGCCTCCGGCCCGTGTTTGCGTTGGTAGTGCTTGTTCAGTACATAAGCTTCCAGCAGCGGCGCCTGCGAGTCAAGGAGCCACGTGCCGAGAGCCATCTCGGCGACAGCCTCCAGAGCTGCCGCGTTGTTCAGCGACTCCGCCGCGTCTTTGCCCCACGTGAACGGGGCGTGGCCGGCGACCAGCACGGCCGGCATGGCTCGCGGGTCCAGATCCGCGAAACGCTCGACGATCACCCGGCCGGTGTTGCCTTCGTAATCCGCTTCGACTTCCTCCGTGCTCAGCGGCCGCGTGACGGGCACGGTGCCGAAGAAGTGATCCGCGTGCGTTGTGCCCAGGCACGGGATTTCCCGACGGGCCTGGGCAAACATGGTGGCATGCCGGCTGTGCGTGTGCGTGATCCCGCCGGCGCCGTCGAAATGCCGATACAGCAGCACGTGAGACGGCGTATCGGAGGACGGGCGCAGATCGCCCTCCAGGACGCAGCCTTCCAGATCCACGACCACCATGTCGGCCGGCCGCAGCCGCTCGTAAGGCACGCCGCTGGGCTTGATCACCACGCGGTCTCGGTCGCCGTCGATGCCGCTGACGTTGCCCCAAGTGAGCGTCACCAGTCCACAAGCCGCCAGATCGACGTTGGCCTGACAGACTTGATCTTTGAGGTCTTCGAGCATGATTGTGCGTCTCGAAACGCGGCCTGCGGCCGCAATCCACCATTCGGCGCGGGTCTCCGACCCCGCCGAAACCGCCGACCGAAGGTCTCCCATTTCGGTCTTGTTAGCGTGTCTAGCCTCGGCCTGCGGCTGCAACCCGCCTCGCACGGTTGCCGGCAAGTTCCTTGTGTTCCTGAACGCATTTTGGAGTGCGGCGCCTTGTCGCCGCGTTGGCTCGACCGCGACGCAATGAGCGCCGCGTCGTGTTCAGGCGCCCTGCTGTGTTTCCTGAACCCCATCCACCATCGCGCTCCCGGCCGCTGCCCAAAGCGGTGACAAGGCGCCGCACTCCAAAACTCTAGCCTTTCCTCACCCGGTTGCGGATCGCGATCAGCTCCTTCATCACGCGGTCCAGCGGTTCCTGTTTCCCGGTCGTGCCGAACGCGTCGTGCAGCCGCCGGTACAACGGATACAAGTCGGCGTAGACCTGCGCGTGCTTCTTGATCGGCTGGTACACCGTGTCCTTGACGCCGGTCATCTTCCGCTGGGCCTGTTCGACTTTCTTGTAAGCCCCGCCCACGACCGCGCCGAAGATGGCGGCGCCCAGGGCGCAGGTCTGCGGCGAACGGCTGATCTTCATCGGCCGGTTGCAGACGTCGGCATAGATCTGCATCACGAACGGATTCTTTTCGGCAATCCCGCCGCAATTGACCACGTCCTTGACCTTCACACCGTATTCTTCAAAGCGGTTGATGATCGTCAGCGCGCCGAAGGCCGTGGCCTCGACCAGCGCTCGGTACACCTCGGCCGCCGAGGTGTGCAGCGTCTGCCCGACCAGCAGGCCGGTCAGCAGCGGGTCGACCAGGATCGTGCGGTTGCCGTTGTTCCAATCCAGCGCCAGCAGGCCGCTTTCGCCCGGCTGCAGCCGCTGGGCGTCGCGCGTCAGATTCGCGTGCGGATCGCCCTTGGCCGTGTACTTGTCCGGCGCCAGGCGGCTGACGAACCAGTTGAAGATATCGCCCACCGCCGACTGGCCGGCTTCCAATCCGTACATGCCGGGCACGATCGAGCCGGGGACGATGCCGCACAGGCCGGGCACGTCCGGCAGCGGCTTGTCCAGCGGCGCGACCAGCATGTCGCAGGTGCTGGTGCCGATGATCTTCACCAGCGTGCCGGGCTTGATCCCCGCGCCCACGGCGCCCAGGTGGGCATCGAACGCCCCCACGGCCACCGGGATGCCCGCCGGCAAGCCGACTTTCTTGGCCGCCTCGGCCGTCAGTCCGCCCGCCTTCTGATCTGCCGGGACGGCCCGGTTCGCGTTCCGCTGGCGGACCTTCACCAGGTCCGGGTCCAACGACGCCAGGAACGACTCGCTGGGCAACCCGCCCCAGAGGTCGTTGTACATCGCCTTGTGGCCCGCCGCACAGATGCCCCGCCGCAGCGCCTGCGGGTTGGTGTCGCCCGTGATGAACGCCGGGACGAAGTCGGCCAGTTCCACCCAGGTGTATGCCGCCGCAAACACTTTGGGAGCCGTTCGTTTGCAGTGCAGGATCTTGGACCAGAACCACTCGCTGGAATAGGTCCCGCCGCATTTGCTCAAGTAGTGATCCGGGTGCTCCGCCGCCTTGGCCGTAATCTCGGCCGCCTCGGCATGTCCGGTGTGGTCCTTCCACAGCCAGGCGTGAGCCGCCAGATCCTTTTGAAACTCCGGCTGCAGGGCAATCGGCATGCCCGTCTGATCGACGGGAATCGGCGTGGAACCAGTCGTATCGACGCCGATGCCGATCACCTTGTCCGGGCCAAAGCCCGGATCTTTCTTGGCCCCGTTGACGGCCCGTTTGACCGAGACGTAAAACCCTTCGATGTAGTCGGCCGGGTTCTGGCGCGCCAGGTTAGGGTCCTTGGCGTCCAGCAGAATCCCCGCCTCGCCGCTGGGATAGCTGTAGACGTACGCGCCGACCTCGGACCCGTCCGCCACATCCACGACCAGCGCCCGCACGCTGTTGGTCCCGTAATCCACGCCGATCGAAAACCGCCGTTCCGCAGAGCTGGCCATGCAATACGCCCTTATTCTTGCTAGGATTTGCCGAGCTTTCGCACCGCACACCGAACAAGCTACCCGATAGGCGGCTGCGTTGGCAAGGTATGGACGCGAAAACCGAAGCGAACGATGACGGCGTTTGGCAGACGGCGTGAGACGACTTCCCGGGCGGCGTTGAACCAGCGCTGGCAGCGGTCGAGGATCACCGAGTCGGCGGTGGCGACGATGTGCGGGGAAACGGCCAGAACCGAATCGACGTTCCCGGCCAGTTCGACCTGCCACGGCCAGCCCCGTTCGGCCGCCTGCCGCTCCAGGCGAGTCCGCACGCGGCCGCTGTTCGACACGGGACGGTCCAGGTACCAGCAGCACTCGGCCGGGCGGAATTCGTTCAGGACTTCGCCGATCAGCGTCAAGGCCGGTTCGGTCTCGTCTACTTTGCGATAGCTGCCGTGCATGCTGGCCATGTCGCGATAGCAGCCGTCGCGTCCGCCCAAAATCACCCCGTGCGCCAAGGCGGCCTCGACCGTCGTCAGGACATTGAACCCGTCGATATCCAGACGCTCGCCGGCGATTCGCTCCGCGGGCACTTGGGTCTGCCGGCGATGCTGAAGGGCTTGATCCGAACACGCGGAGCGCATGACCGCGGTCCGCTGCCGCTCGGTCAGCTGAAAGCGGTCGCCGACCAGCTTGAGCGAGGAGGGCTCGGCATAGCCGCGAGAAAGGAGCCAGGACAAATCGGCCGTGGCGGCACGCAACGCCGGCCACGACGCAGGCGCAAACAGTTCGGCGTCCTCCGGGTGCGGGCCACGATGTCGGCGCGTGTCGGGCATAGGGGCACCTGCGCGGCGTTCGTCCCGGCGCCGCTACATCCCCCGGCGGACGCGGGGCCGGCGCGGGCCGAACGGCGGCGGCTTGCGCTTGACGCCTTCGCCCGGCTGCTCGCCCTCCGCCGGTTCTTCCACCCTCGGCGGACCCGCTTCCACGCCGCGGATCTCGTCGCGCTTCAGCAACTGGTTGATCCGTTGCTCGATCCTTGTCAGCTCGAAGCCTTGGTCCGGCTCGACGAACGTGTAGGCCATGCCCTCGCGGCCCATACGGCCGGTGCGGCCGACCCGGTGGACATAGTCGTCACAGAACTGGGGAATATCAAAGTTGATGATGTGCGAGATGCCGGTGACGTCGATGCCGCGTCCCACCACGTCGGTAGCGATCAGCACCCGCAGTTTGCCGCCGCGGAGCATTCCCATGACCCGGTCGCGCGCCGATTGCTGCATGTCGCCGTGGATGCACTCGACTTTCGACGTCAGCTTGCTCAACCGCTGGTACAGCCGCTCCGTGCCCCGCTTGGTGCGGCAAAAGACAATGGCCTGCCGCGGCTTGTCGCGCATCAGCAGCCGCACCAGCAACTCGAATTTCTTTTCGTGTTCGACCGTGAAGTAGTACTGGTCGATGGTTTCCACGGCCAGATTCTGCGGCGAGAAGTCCAGCGACTGCGGGTCGCGCATGTAGCGGCGTGCCAGGTGCAGGATGGGCGGCGGCACGGTGGCGCTCAGCAGAAACGTCTGCCGCTCCTTGGGGGAGCGGCGGAGGATCTTTTCAATGTCCGGGCGGAAGCCGATATCCAGCATGCGGTCGGCCTCGTCCAGCACCACGCACCACAAATCGTCCCATTTCAGCGTGCCCCGCGACATGTGATCCAGCACGCGGCCCGGCGTACCGACGATGATCTGGGCGCCGCGTTCCAGCTTTTCGATCTGGCCCCGGATCGGCTTGCCGCCGTAAATGGCCACGCAGTGTACCTTGCGGCCGTACGTCAGTTTATCCGCCTCGTCGCGGACCTGGACGGCCAGTTCCCGCGTCGGCGTCAGGATCAGCGCCTGCGGCCCGGACGCCTCGCGGCTCGGTTTCAACCGTTCCAAGATCGGGATCAGAAAGGCCGCCGTCTTGCCCGTGCCGGTCCGCGCTTGACCGCTGACGTCGAGTCCTTTCAACGCCAGGGGGATCATGCCCGCCTGGATGGGAGTGGGGGTGTCGTAGCGGGCCTGCCGCAAGGAATCCAGCATCACTTGCGAGAGGCCAAGGTCTTCAAAACGAGTGGCCAATGGGGTGGGTGGAGCTTGCGTCAAGGTCGTCCTGACTCCGCAATCACTAAGGGCAGTCGAGGGAAGAGAGCGTATACCATGCCGAAGAGATTACCACGAGGCGGGACTTCCGTCAACACGGCAGAGACGCCAGAAGACCTTGGCCAAAAAACGGGTGAAAGCTCAATGAGAAAGGCTGGCGTCCCCCCAAGCGTCGCCGCACCTCTGAGACCGGGCGCGAGTCTCGGAGATACTCGCCTACGTGGATTTCTTCTCCGCGATCTTGGCTTCGATGGTCGCCACCAGCGTATTCTGATCCGGGATGATCGAACTGAAGGCCACCGTGCCGTCGAGGCAGATCGTCGGGATGTTTTTCACCCCCAGTCGCTTCTTCGTCGCCCAGCAGCAGGACCGTGGTCAGCTTGAGATTCCCGCCGAACGATTTGTTGCGGCTGCGAGTAAAGTCGCGGATCCGCTCCAGGGCGATGTTCTCGTCGATGCAGATGTTGTCGCACTCGGCGCGGCACATGACTTCCGTTGCCCAGCAGGTGCAGGGCCAGCGTGAACGGGCCGCACAGCAGCCCGTACATTGCCACCTCGTCGCCGATCTCCTGCTTCAGGGTGCGCAGCGCGTCCATGACCAGCGGAAAGCGGCCCATGCGGGCGTCGAACACCGGCAACGACAGCAGCGACCGGCCCTGCTCCAGCGGGTGCGTGCAAACCGACGGCGGAGTCTGCTCGGCCCACCGCAGCCCGCAACCCAGCACCTCGGCCTCCAGCTGCAAATCGAAGACGATCGGCAACCCGTCGGGTTGGTACAGTTCGTTCGCCCGCCGCAGCCCGGCGACGATCAGCTCGCTGGAGTGCAGGTAGTCCCGAGCGGTCTGACCGGTGAGCTTGGCCCCCGTGGACGCCGCTGCGGTCTCCCGGCCGCAGCACGGGCCCGACCGCAGGTCTCCCAAGTTCGCCGAGGAGACCTGCGGCCGGCGGTTTCGGCGAGGTCGGAAGACCTGCGCCGAACGGAGACAGCCGGCGTCAGGCCCGCGAGGGCCGGCTGGATCTTGGTGGATATCTTCATGGGGGACCTTTCCCAAATCCGCTGCTGATGTTGGGCAACGACATCACGGAAACCCTCCTGGTGCGTTCGACGGAAGGCACGGCAGTCTGGGGGTGAGTATAGCTGCTAGAAAACCTACCTGCAAGACAACGATTCGATGTCGCTGCGGACTTCCGCTTCGTTGATCCTCCGGTCTTGGGCCGAGATCGCCTTGCCCTCCGCGTCGATCCAGTTCTTCATGACGAGCTTGATGACACCGGCGACATCGTTTTTGTCGAGCAGCCCTTGGTCGCGGGCGGCCAACTCGGAACCGAAGGCCAGCACGCCGTCGGTGGCGACGCGAGCCGTTTCCAGGAGTTTGCCGGCCCGCTCGAAATCGCCCTGGTGACGAGCCCACTGGACTTGGTGCCGCAGGTGGTGGCACTCGGCCAGACGCTCGGCCAGCGCATGCAGAGCGGCAACTTTGCTGACACGATACGCACGCACGGCGTCATTCACGGTCGAGTGAATGGCCGGATCGATCAGTGCCCGGCGTTGAGCCGCGAGGGTTTCTCGGTCCTGCCGGTTGGTGCCGCCGCGGACCCGGTACCCCAGGTCGGGATCACGAGCCCATTGGTCACAGTACTGTGCCAAAAGCGGCCCCGCCTCGGGGCCGTAGTAACTCGCTGCGTAATCCCGAATCAGCGCGAACGGATCCAGCGAATCATCGTAGAAACACCGGCCGGCCAGATACGTGTTCAGACTGTGGTTCCACCAGTAGCCCGGTGGATAGATCAGGAAGTAGATGGAATCGATACCGTGTTCCAGCAGATACTGACGGTCGCTCCGGACCGCGATCGCAAACGGCGGCATGACCCAGGGCTCGGAGAAGTTGTCGCTGTAGTACTGGACAACGGTCACTCGGCCGCCGACTGCCTCTTGCCAGGCCTCCAGGTTCTTCTTGTGCCCGTAACGGGGATCGCCATAGCCGTAGGCCATGTAGCGCGCCCAGTGGGCCCATGCAATGCGCAAGCGAGGATGGATCTTGGCCGCCGTCGGCGGCTCGATCATGGGCGGATACCCGCCGGCGGTTTCGACGAGCAAGTCGGGCCGAACCGGCTGGACGCGCTCGATCACGTCGTGCATCACGGACATCAGGCTGTTGCTGGCACCGGCCGCGCGGCATTCCGAGCAGTCGCACGCCCGCCCGCCGTCAAACGGCACGAGCAGCAAGATCTCGATCAGCGGCGTCTGCTGGGCGAAACTTGCCACGTTTTCGCTGAAGACCTTCCGAGCCTCGGCATTGGACCAGCAGAACTGGGCGCCAAAGAAGTCCTGAGTAACGCGCCGGCCGTCGCGCATGCCGAACCATTCGGGATGCTCGGCGAACAGCTCGTTGGGAAGAAAAAGATCGAACGAGTGGGCCGGCCCGTGCAGCGTCATCGCCCGCTTCTCGATCTCCCCGAGTACGCCCTGTTGCCGAAGTGCGTCGTATTGCTGTGCCAACGACCTGTTGTGAGCGCACTGCCATCCGATCATATTGCAGCGGACCTTCGCGGCGTGATCGACCTGCTTGATCGCGTTGTCCGGCCGGATGTCGAAGTACCATGCGTCGCCGTTGTAGATGCGATACTTCATGGGCGAGGCGGCGGCCCATGCGCCAATGCTCAGCCGTAGCGACGCCGCGTGGGGAACAACTTCCCGGTCTGCCGGGTCTTGCACTGGATAGAACCAGCGGCAGCCCCAGCGTTCCAGCAGTTCGTAGACGCCGTAGATCGTCCCGCGGGCGTTCTCGCCGGCGATGAGAACCTTGGGTTCGACGCCGCCGCGGATGGCGATCGCATACCCGTCGTAGCCCTGGGCGGGCGGCGGCAGCGCGTCCCGGTCGCTCTCCACCAGATCGCGGCGCAGCCCGACAACGATCACCGGACCGCCTTGCGGATCTGTGTCCGCGGATAGCTTCGCGCCGCTGATCCGTTCGACGTACTTGCGCAGTTCCTCGATCGCATGCGGCACCCCGGCGCAGGCCATCGACGGCGAAACGATCCGCCAGAACGTTTGATGGTTTTCGACGACTTGGACGGCGAGCGGCGTGTCCTGCGATCGCGCCGACGAATGGCAGCACAGCAAGGCAAACAGAGGCCCAAGCAACCCCAGTGCGAGCCGCATCGTCAGTAGCCTCCTTGCGAATACTTCTCGACCGCCATGAACACATTCCCGTGCAACGCTCCGTTGGCGCTGTGTACCTGGTAATCGGTCGGCCCGCCGCCTTCGCCGTTGGCGTGCTGGACGCCGTAGGCAAAGCAGCGCCGCGCTGCGGCCAGATCCTCCGTTCGGTCCGTCATCCGGTAGGCCAGCGACAACACGTCCGCCGGCAGGATGTTGTAATGACTGCACGTGCCGCGGCCCACGACGCTGCCATCGGACTGCGGCGTGATCGTGTACAGGATTTCGTGCTCGGGATCGGCGCCCTTGCGCAGCGTCTCGGCGTGGGCCAGGAAATAGGCCCGGGCCGCCGCATCATCGGGGAACATCTCCACGTAGCGCGCCAGCGCCTCCATGTAAAACAGCGAAGCCCACAGCGAGATCGGCCGGTTGATGCCGCCGATGTCGGCATTGCGAGCGTTGCCGGTCGAGGTGCGCCCGCCGTGATTATTGTTCTCCAGCGTAAAGACCAGTTTCACGCGTCCGCTGCCGGCGTGGAAGTGGTACCACGCCGTGTACTCCAGCACCGGCGCGTCGGCTGAACCCAAGAAGCCTCTCACCCGGATCACGCTCCGCAGCGGTCCGCGTTCCAAGATGGTTGAATCGTTGACGCTCGCGCCGGTCACCTCGTACTCGCGGGCCGACGCAAAGCGCAAGGTATAGTCTTCCAGCCCGGCCTGCGGAGCACTCGTTACGTAGATCAGGTGCGAACGGCCCTTGTTCGTCCAGGCGGGAATGGCCCGCGTCACCATGGTCTTCAGCCCCCGCACCACGGCCCCGTGTCGAGGCTGAGAGCCATCCGACTGCGACACGACGATCGTGCCGTCGGCCAGTCGCACCTCGTGGAAGAGGTCGAACGCTTTCCGGCTGATTTGGAACCGGGCGGCCCCGGTGTCCACCGCGTACGCTTCGTCGCTCTCCTCGATGCGAACAGCCGCCTCCGGCTCGGCGCGGGCGGAGATGCCGTCACCGTATTCGAGCGTGTACGCCTGCCGGTCGTTGTCGCCGAGGTCGGTCTGCAGATCCACCAGCAACCAGCGGATGCTCTCTTCCGGACGCCACAGCCCGGCGGCCCGGAATTGAGCCGGGACTTCCTGGCCGTCGCGCAGGAGTCGCACTTGTTCCGCGCTGTGCAGGTCGCCCTTGGGAAACGGCACCGCAAACGTTACCGGCTCGGCCACGCGTGCCACGCCTTGCCGCTCGACGACGCGCAACTCGATCGTCGCGGCCGGAGCGTTGGGGTAGGTCGTCACAAGAAGAGCGGCCATCGTGTAGGCCACCCGCACGGCAAGTTGCATCCACTTTCCGAGCATATCGTGTCCTCCACTTCAAGCGAGGGCAAAAGCGGGACAGGTTCGCTTACGTTGGGTCGGTTACTGATCTCGGAGTGCGGCGCGGTCGATGCGGTGCCCGAAGAGTTGATTCCAGTCCCAACTGACTTGCGGTTCTCTCGACCCACGGTTGGCAACCGTATGGCCGCCCGCGCCGGATGCAGCGTCGGATGGCCTCGATCTCGTCCTTGGACTGCGGTTGATTGACCAGCGATTCCCAGTTGCGAGGTTGCGGCAGCGGCCAGCGACTGAGAAAGGCGACTTGCTCCCGGGAACCATGAACGCGGCGCCAAAGGCTGGACCATCGCCACTGCTCAGCCGAAGCCACAAGGCCGGCCCGCAAAGCGTTTCGCTCGACATAGCGAGTCACGTGATAGAAATACTCGTCCGTCTCGACGGGGAAGGACTTGTAGCGACCCTGGTAAAGATGACCGAGGCCCACCTGTCCCCGGTGTTCCTGCCAACGCCGAACGTGCGTAATCGTCAGACGCTGCATGAAGGCCGCCAGATCGCCGTCATGCTCTGGCCACAACACGAAGTGCCAATGATTGGGCATCAGACAATAGGCACAGATCCGCATCGGCCGGGTTTCCTGTGTCTCCTCGACAATCCGTTCAAACGCTTCGTAATCGCCTTCCTTATCGAATAGACGCATACGGCCCACGCCACGGTTCAGAACGTGGAACACCATCCCACCGGGAGCAACTCGGGCAGATCTCGGCATAGCATCAAGGCTACCAAAGTGATGGTCCGCCGTCAATAAGCGAACCCGTCCCGCTTTTTCACAACTCGGGGACGACAGGCCACCGGACGGTAACCGTAGTGCGTGGCGAAGGCCAGGAAGC
>CAZAQY010000162.1:0-19290 GCA_964486845.1 uncultured Pirellulaceae bacterium | reverse complement strand
AACTGCGGCGCCTTCCCCACGACCCACGGCCTTCTGACCCGCGACGACGTCATGGAGGGCGTGCCGGAGATGATCTCGATGATCCAGGTCGAGCCGACGTTCCCCGACGGCAGCAAGCTGGTCACGGTCCACGAGCCGATCCACTGAGGCGGCGTGCCGGCGGTTACCCATCCACATCATTTCTTAGGAGACCGAACATGGTTCCAGGCGAATACATTTTCGATGGCGAAGACCTCGAACTCAATGCCAACCGTCCCGTGGTCACGATCAAGGTCAACAACACCGGGGACCGGCCGGTGCAGATCGGGGCTCATTATCACTTTTTCGAAGTCAACAAGGCCCTGGTCTTCGACCGGGTGAAGGCGTACGGCATGCGGCTGGACCTACCCAGCGGGACGGCCGCGCGGTTTGAGCCGGGGGAGGTCAAGGAGGTCAACTTGATTCCTTACTCAGGCCGGCGTGAGGTCTACGGCTTCAACGGCCTGGTCATGGGCCGTCTGGACGATCCCCACACCCGCGCGACGAGCCTCAAGCGGTGTGTGGACCAGGGGTACGGCCACAAAGCCGCAAAGTGATGCACGGCGTCGAAACACCATCCATCCCGAATTTGCAGGGAGCAACGATCTATGAGCGTAAAGATTTCTCGAAAAGCGTATGCCAAGAAGTACGGGCCGACCGACGGGGACCGCATCCGGCTGGCCGACACCGAATTGGTCATTGAGATCGAACAACACTACGGCGACTACGGCGAAGAGTCCATTTTCGGCGGCGGCAAGTCGATCCGGGACGGGCAGGACCAGTGCCCGCTGGCCGAGCCGATGAGCCCGGACCACTGCGACGTGGTCATCACCAACGCCGTGATCATCGACCACTGGGGAATTGTCAAGGGCGACATCGGCATCCGCCAGGGGCGCATTGTGGCGATCGGCAAGTCCGGCAATCCGCTGACGCAGTGCGGCGTCGATCCGCGGCTGGTCATCGGACCGGGCACGGAGATTATCGCCGCCGAAGGCAAGATCGTGACCGCGGGCGGCATCGACACGCACATCCATTTCATCTGCCCGCAGCAGATTGAAGTGGCGCTGGCCTCCGGCATCACGACGTTGATCGGCGGCGGCACCGGCTCGGCCACGGGGACTTGGGCGACGACCTGCACCCCGGGCGCCTGGAACATCATGCGCATGCTGCAGGCCTTCGAGGGCCTGCCGATCAACGTGGGCATTATGGGCAAGGGCAATGGCAGCCTCCGCAAGCCGCTGCACGACATGGTCGAGGCCGGGGCCTGCGGCCTCAAACTGCACGAGGACTGGGGCACGACGCTCCAAGCCATCGACACGGCCTTGAGCGTGGCGGACGATTACGACATCCAAGTGGCCATTCACACGGACACGCTCAACGAGTGCGGCTTCGTCGACGACACGATCGCGGCCTTCAAGGGCCGGACGATTCACAGCTTCCACACCGAAGGCGCCGGCGGCGGCCACGCCCCGGACATCATCAAGGTCGCCGGCTTGCCCAATGTCTTGCCCGCCAGCACCAACCCCACCCGGCCGTTCACGGTCAACACGATCGACGAGCACCTCGACATGCTGATGGTCTGCCACCACCTGTCGCGGGCCATCCCCGAAGACGTGGCGTTCGCCGAAAGCCGGATCCGGGCCGAAACGATCGGGGCCGAGGACGTGTTCCACGACCGGGGCATCATCAGCATCATGAGTTCGGACTCGCAGGCCATGGGCCGCATCGGCGAGGCGATCCTGCGGACTTGGCAGACTGCGCACAAGATGAAGCTGCAGACCGGCCCGCTGGCCAGCGACAGTACCCGCAACGACAACGAGCGGGTGAAGCGGTACGTGGCCAAGTACACGATCAATCCGGCGATCGCGCACGGTTTGTCGAATCACGTCGGGAGTGTCGAGCCAGGCAAACTGGCCGATCTGGTGATCTACGAGCCGGCGTATTTCGGCGTCAAGCCTTTCCTGGTGCTCAAGGGAGGGTTGATCGTCAACGCCCAGATGGGCGACGCCAACGCCAGCATTGCCACACCGCAACCGGTGTACATGCGGCCTCAGTTTGCCTACTACGGGCGGGCCTTGTCCAAGTCCTGCATTTCCTTCGTCTCCAAGGCGTCCGTCGCCAACGGGATCGCCGAACGCTACGGCCTGCAGCGCGAGGTCGTGGCTGTCGAGAACTGCCGGAAGATCGGCAAGAAGGACTTGAAACGCAACGAGGCAACTCCCGATATCAAAGTCGATGCCGACACGTACCAGGTCTGGGTCGACGGCGAGAAGGTGGGCAGCGAGCCGCTGAAGGAACTGCCGATGGCCCAGCGGTACTTCCTCTTCTGAGCATCGGCTGAGGGTTCTTACTTTTTACGATGCGCGCGTCACGCGCGCATTTGTAGGACGGATTGCCGATCCGTCCCACTTTGGTTGCGGCCAGAGGCCCCGTCAAAAGTCTTTGGGCAGACGGCCGTCGCAGAAGCCCGGCTTTGTCGGAAAAGCCGGGCTTGTTTTGGTCAGACTTAACCTGGGATGCTGATGAACTTGCACCTGCTCCAAATCTCCGACTCGGCGTTGCCGATCAGCGGCTACACGCATTCCTGGGGCTTGGAGGGGGCGATCGGTCTGGGCCTGGTTCACGACCCGGAGAGTCTGGAACGATGGACGGGCCACTGGCTCCGCAGTTCGGTCGGTCCGTTCGAGGGCATTCTGGTGGCGTGTAGCTGCCGGTCCGCTCGCGCGGGCCGGCCGGCCGACGTGGCGGCCCTGAACCGCTATGCCGATGCGTCGATCGTGCCGCCGACGGTCCGCCGGGCCAGCCGTGAGATGGGCGAGCAGTTGCTGGGCCTCGGAACGACCTAGTCCTGGTGTTCCGGAGGGTTGGAGGCATTCCTGCAGGCGAACGAATCGGGGGTCTGGCATCACTCGGTCGCCTTCGGGCTGCTGGGGGCCTTGAGCGGGAGTGGGCCGCCGGACGTGTTGACGGCCTACCTGCACCAGGCGGCTTTGGGAATGATCAGTGCGGGGGTGCGTGCCATTCCCGTGGGCCACACGCACGGCCAGCAGGTGTTGGCCTATCTGCACGAGGAAATCGCCAAGCTGGTCGCGAAACTCGGCGACCGTGAGTTGGAAACCGCCGGGGCCGGGTGCCCTTTTTACGAGGTAGTGTGCGATGAACAGACGCGACTTTATGCCCGCATGTTTCGGTCTTGAGCCCGGCTTGACGCCGGAAACCACGCCGGGACGGCGCCGCCGCTGGGGCGGCGTGTACTTCCACCATGATCCCGGCCACGACCACATGGGACGCCACGGGCCGGCCCGCTACGCCGGGGCCAAGCGCAAGGTCCCCACCATCGGCGTGGCCGGACCGGTCGGCTCCGGCAAGACGGCGCTGATCGAGCTGCTGTGCCGGTCCCTGTGGCCCGAAATCAACATGGCCGTGAGCACCAACGACATCTACACCCACGAGGACGCGGAATTCCTCTCCCGTCGCCAAGTGTTGCCGCTGGAACGGATCGTGGGCGTCCAGACCGGGGGCTGCCCGCACGCGGCGATCCGCGAGGACGCTAGCGCCAACCTGAGCGCGTTGGGCAACCTCCAACGTCAGTTTCCTGACTTGCAGTTGGTGCTGGTCGAGTCGGGCGGGGACAACTTGACCGCCGTCTTCTCGCGCGAGTTGGCGGACCGTTTCATTTTTGTCATCGATGTGGCTGAGGGCGACAAGATTCCGCGCAAGGGCGGTCCCGGGATCTGCAACAGCGACCTGTTGGTGATCAACAAGACCGATCTGGCGTCGCACGTCGGGGCCGATCTGGATGTGATGCGGCGAGACAGTTTGAAGATGCGGGGCGAACGACCGTTTCTGATGGTCAGCCTGCGGCAGAACGAAGGCGTCGAGGAGGTGGTTCAGTGGGTGCGCCAGCAGATCGCATCACTCGCCAAGACCTCGTAACGCCCGCCGAGTTCCGCGGCTTGGAAAGCACCGCGGATCCCGCCAGGCGGGTCGGCGGGGCGCGCATCGAGCTGGTCCAGTCCGGCGGCGAGACTCGCTTGGGGGCCTGCTACCAGCAGATCCCCCTGCGCGTCATGCCTCCGTTTTCCTTCGCCTGCGAGCCCGCCGCGCTGCTGTACCTGATCAACCTGACGGCCGGCCTGATGGACGGCGACGGCCATGGGATCGAGGTCGTGGCGCGGGCCGGCACGCGGGCGGTGGTCACGGGACAATCCGCCAGCCGCGTCCACCCGGCCGTGGCCGGCTATGCAAGCCAGCAGTGGAAAGTCGAGGTCGAAGACGACGCCTGCCTGGTCGTGCTGCCCGGCCCCACGATCCCGTTCCGCGGCAGCCGCTATTATCAGCGCGGCCGTGTCGAATTGGCCCCGGCCGCCCGCTTGATCTGGGGCGACATCTGGCTGCCGGGCCGTTACGAACGGGGCGATTTGTCCGAGCAGTTCCAATTCGAGCGGATCATTCAGGATTTCGAGGTCCAGCGCGCGGGGCGGTTGATCTATCGCGACCGTTTCTGTTGGGACGGCCCTTGGAAGGACGAGGATGCTCGTTGGTACTGGGGCGGGGCGCTGGCCTGCGGCAGCCTGTTTGTCGCCGGGTCTGTACCGGACATTCTTCCCGAGCCGGTTCCGAGTCTGCGGCGTTCGGTTTTCCGGCTCGAGACTGGCGAGTGTTGCATCCGCTGGTGCGGCGACCCGAACGCGGTCACGGCGGACTTGGTTCGGATCGCCTTGCAGCTGGCGGCCTGTGCCGTCGGCGGACCGGACGCTCCGCCGTGGCTGCTGACCTCGACCGATCTGGCACCCAACCACTGGTTTTCGACAGCGGGCCTCAGAACTTGACCAGCGCACTGATGGCGGTTGTGAACTGGCTCTGGTTCTGCGGGTTGGCCGCATCACCAAAGGCCGGGACTTCTGCAAAGTCGCCGCGCACCTCGGGGCGAACTTCCAGGTACTTGTTGGGGTGCCAATTGAGGCCGAGGGTCACTTGGCCGTAGTTGGTATCGAAACCGGTCCGGGTGCCTCGGACGTCGTCAAACCACTCGGCACGGCCGATGACATCCCACGTGCAGTTTAGATGGTAGATTCCCACGGTGTAGAGCCCGTACCACGAGCCGGTGCCGACCGGCGTACCGTCGGCCCATCCCATGTTGGACTGTACGACCTGCGTGAACCGCTCGCTCCAGGCGTGCTGCACGCGCAGTTCGACGATCGTGTCGAAATCGCCACCGAGCCCCGGGGCCGCGAAGATCGCGTCGCGGCCGCAGTGCAGGGAAGCCGTCAGCCGAGTCCTTTGCTCATCCGTCAGCCAGTAATTGATCTGGCCGATGTAGCAGTACGAATCTTCGCTGCGTTTCTCGAAAAACGTGTTGGCCCCCAGCGTCATGCCGTTCCAGAAATCTAGCCGGTCAGAAATGATCAATTGGGTCAGGAACCCGGTGAAAGCACCATCTTGCGAGTAGAAGAACTGGTAATCGCTGGAGTACAACGGCCGGTAGGGCGCCAGGAATCCGTTGTAGCCAATGATCGTGTTCATGCGGCCGACTTTGACGTTCATGCCGCCTTCGGTGAGGACCGGCAAGTGGGCGGACACGTACAGGTCGCGGAAGTCGTGACTGAAGCGGTCATTCCCCCAGAGGAGAAACACTACCTGCCAGGCGGAGCCACGGGCATCTGTCGGCCTTGTTCCGGTCCCACGTGCGAGCGGCCAGGAGGAATCTTGGGAATGCTCTCGGAGTGCGCGTCCTCCTGGCTCTGGGAGCAGCCGAGCCAGCCAGTGCCCAGCAACAACAGCAACAGTGCCAAACGGCGAGGCATGCTAACCTCCAAAACATCGGTAGGGGAAACGAGTGGCCGGACCCGGCGACCGAGGCCGCGCCTCCTGACGCCCTACCACGGAAGGCGGACAGTGGGGAACGTTTGGTCATCATCACGGAACGGGAACGGTCTCACCGCCAGCGCACGTGGCCATCGCCTCCACGATGGTCGGGGACGACGCATTCTGCGGGCCGCCTGCTTCGTAGCCGATGAACCGGACGCTGCCATCGGCCAACGCCCACAGGGCGCCTCCCGGATGCAGGCTCCAGAAGTGGTAGCGATGGATATCCGTCGGGTCGTTGATCGTTCCCTCGCGGAAGAAATCAGGGGCGGCCGTCGGCACCATAGCTCGTTCCAGGACTCCCAGCACCACATCCGTCGCGCCGAAATACGGCACATCGCCGGCGCCCGCCCATTGCCACCCGTAGTTCTGGCTGCTGGACGGCGGCCGTTCGCCAATCATCAAGGTGTTGCTCGTGCCGTCCACGATGGCGGCCATGTTCACTGCGGAGTTCACATACAGGATGCCGTCTTGGCCGCCGGCCTCTCGGAATTGGTTTCGCCCCGTGACGCCCAAATAGGATGTCAGTGCCACCTTGTTGGCGCCGTAGCTGGCCTGGATTCCGCCGCGGGGGTCGGACGGGCAAACAAACGTGTTGCACACGACGCCGTTCGGGTCGGTGCCGTCCGGATACGGTTGCCACCACGGCCAGCGGTGCAGGTCCAGCGACTCGTACAGGCTGTTCATCTCGATGTACGGGGCGATCCGCATCGTCCAACTCCAGAACGGCCCTTCGGCAGGGTATCCGTTCGCATCCAACCCGCCGGGAGGCGTCCGGCAGTAGTAGGTGGTGCAATAGGACGCCGGCATGATCTGATGAGCGGATGGAAAACGGCCGTAGGTATCGTGAGAGTTGTGCATCCCGATCCCTTGCTGCTTCAGGTTGTTCACGCACTGCGTCCGCCGCGCCGCCTCGCGGGCTGCCTGGATGGCGGGCAGCAACAACGCGACCAGGATGCCGATGATCGCGATCACGACCAACAGTTCGACCAGTGTGAAACCGTGACGTGGTGGCGATCTCATGCTGACCTCGCCAACAAAGATGCGGGAGGGGACAAGTACCTAGCCAAGGATTCGTCACGAGGCGCCATCAGAACGAGGAACCTCGATTTCCGACGATCCGACAAGTCGAATCGTACCCTATTAGAACGTCTCGGCAATTCGAACACAAGCGAGCCTCAGCGAAGAAACGCGGCCCGAAGAACGCCCCCTCGGCGGCCCACAGGGGCGCGGCGCTGATCCTGCCCGGCGCTTTGGCGGCGTTCTCGAACACGGCTTTCTCCAGGGCCAAGTCGTATTGCCTCGCGCCGCTCAGCGCAAGACCAGCACGTCGGCTACGTCGAGATCGAAGGTGTAGACCGTTCGCTTGCCGTCCTTGCTGACCGTCAGCTTGGCGCCGCCGGCCAGGGTCGCGTTGCGGGCCGGCAGCGGGATGTTGGTGGTGACGGCCAAATCACGCACCGGACTGCCGCTCCAGTTGTTCAGCACGATGATCGACCCGGCCGCCGACTCGATCAGACTGGCCTCGACCAACGGTTGGCTGCAAGCCACGGGGCGGACCACGTTTTCCGCAATCGAGCCGATCAGCCGCGCGGCCGCCGGATCGAACTGCGCGGGTACGAAGTGGGCCATCGAATCGTCCGTGGTGCCGCGGTCCACCGGGCGGCGCGGTATGGCGGGATGAAAGTATGTCAGGCCCGGCAGGAAACCACAGATGCGAACCACGCCTTTGCCCACTTCCCCTGCCACCACCGCCGGCGAGCCGTCCAGGAACGTACCCTCGACCGTCGCCTCGGGGGCGGCTTTCAGCCGCGCGATCGCCCCGGTCACGGGCAGCCACTGGCCGGACCACGTCACGGTGTCCAGCGCCCGTGCAAACGGCAAGTCCTGCTTGATGAAGCTCACCTGGGTGCCAGCGGGCTCCATCAATACGGTCATCTCCGCACCCAGCAGTTCGCGCAGCGTCTTGTTCGGCTGATGGTACTCGTCGAACATGCCCGCGCCGGCCGTCGCCAACAGCCGGCCTCCGCCCTGCACCCACGCGGCGATCTTCGCAGAAGCGGCCCGGCTCACATGGCGGTCGGCCAGGTACAGGACCTTATATCGCGCCAGCGTGCCGTCCATTGCATCTTGTTCGACCAGGAAGTCCAGGGGCAGTTGCTGGTGCAGGATGGCGATGTACAAGGCCCGCTTCGCCGCGCCGAAGGAACCTTCGTAGTCGCTCCAGATGTCGGACGTCTCGCTGAACCACAGCCCGACCTCGGCGGGCCGTCGCTGGCCGGCCTGAACAATGTCCTCGTACTGCCCCAGTTCGCGGAACGTGCGCAGGACGGTCGCGTAGGTCTCCGGATTGGAGACGTGGTTCTCCGTGTAGGCGGCCTGCACGGGGCGAAATTCGAACAGGTCCACGATCTTCATCCCGTGGCCCAGTGCATTGTGGAACATCCGCCGCCACGACGCCGGCGTGTTGCCGGGCCAGTGGGGCATGACGTAATACAGGATCTTGCGGTCCGGCTTGCCGCGGAGCGCGGCCCGGAACAAGTCCAGGTTGCTGGCGTTCATCTGCTGCGTGCCCAGCGGCACACCCCAGGCATAGTCTTCCGCCCAGGGGAGCGTCAGTCCGTCTTGGCGGAAGCAGGTGACCCATTGAAACACCTGCCCCAGGTAGAACTGCCCCGGGCTGCCGTGCTGCGGCGAGAAATTGGCGCCAATGCCGGCGTTGGGGAGCCAGCGGCGCAAGACGTCGGTCTGCCGTTTGATCGCTTGGATACCGAACTGGTGGCGGTAGCGCAGGGACCAGTAGTAGAGCGCGGGCTGGGACGACTTGAGCTTGGGATCGGGCGAGAACGCGAGCTTGGACCAATCGCCGCCGCTGGCCGGGTCCACTTCCGTGGCGGCGACTCCCTGGGCCTTCAGAAACGCGACGAAGCCCTCGGTGGCGGCCTTGGCATCCGGGGCCGGCAGCCCGATCTCGTCGCCCAGACTCACCACGGCGATGTTCCGCCGCTCTGTTTCGCTCAGCTTCCTGCAAGTCTCCTCCAACTTCTCCGGACTCTGGCCGCGCCAATCGACGTAGGTGCCCGCGATTGGCTCGGGCGAGGTCAGACGCAGGCCGAACATCGCCCGGAATTCGCGCACGGCCGCGTCGTAGCGCGGGCTCAGTCCGGGAGTGAAGGTGTAGCCGTAAATCAATGTTTGCGAAGGCGTGCGGCCGTGCATGGGAATCGTCTTCAGATACGCCAGCAGGTCGAACAGGACCTGCTCCTGGGTGCCGAAGCGGCGGGCGTACCGCGTGTCGGCCTGGTAGGTCAGGCGCAAGGCCGGCTCGCGGCTCTCGAATTCGGCGACCTTCTCGATCGCGCCGGCCGCGGTCCGCACGCCCAGTTCCAGCCTGTAGTGCAGCGGCCGGTCTTTCTCCACCGGCGCTGCTTGGAGGTTCCACTGCCCGTCGTTCAGCGTGTCCAGCACGCTGCCCACCTCGGTCCAATCAACCGTCTTGCCCGGATCCGCGGTCACCACCACCGGTCTCCACGTGCGCTGGTGAACCCAGTACGGGGAGTGCTCGGTGCCGTTGGGGAAGGCGAGGGTCATGGCCGAGCCGTCGGGCTGGTTGATAAGCCGCGCCCAGACGTCGCCTGCCTGGGTGAGCATCCCATCCAGCGGCAGGTAGCCCTCCTTCTCGATCCGTTGGCGGACCTGGGCCTCGTCGCGGGTGAGCATCACCAGATCCACGTGGCGCCGGGCCTGCGGGGCCGGTTGCCGGCCGGCGATCAGCGTGATCTTCGCCGGCCCGCGGGCCAGGTCGGCACAGGCATCGTGCCCCTCCCAGACCACGTTTTCGACGGCGCCCCAGGACCAGGCGACTTCCTTCTTCAATCGCTCGCCAAAAGGCCAAATTTTCACGTTGTCCCGTGCGCCGTACAGCCGCTCCAATCGGACCCGGCCGGCCTGCTCGATCTTGACACGAAACTGCGTCTGAAAGCGGTACGCCGCCTCGTAGCGGACCAGGACCAGGTAACGGCCCGCCTCGGCAACGTTCACTCCCATCGTGGCCGTCGTCTCCTCGCCGTCCTCCGCCGCGCCGAGGAATGCCTTGCGCGAGAGAAACGTGTTGGCGAACGTGCCCGCGTAGTAGTTCTCACCCCACGGACGGGCCTGCCAACCGGGCTTCGCCACGGCGAACTCCTCGGCCTCGCAGAAGATGGTTCCGTCCGGGGCCGGCGTGACCGGCTGCCCTCCGCGGAACTTCGCCGCCGCGATCGGCCCCTCCGCCGCCCCCGCCGAGGCCCACGCACACATCAGCAGTTCCCATCCCAGCCAAATTCTTCCGATCATCTGTCCGCCCTCCAAATCGACCCGGGTCGGAGCTTCGTACGTCAGCCTTTCCAGGCTGGCCGAGTCAGGCTGGAAAGCCTGGCATACTCGGTGACGATCGCCGACACGGCTCGCAGTTTAGTGTTCCCTGCAGCCCCGTCAAGCAGAAACCTGCGGTGATGGACCGGTATGGTCAGCCGATCGGCCGGTCGCCTCGGCTGGGCGAATCGGCATCGTTCGGGGCCAGCCACTCCAGGTTGCTGGGGCGGCTTTCGGCGAGCACGAATAACTGGTCCCCCGGCGCGAGCACCAGTCTGTGCTTGGGATTGATGGTGATCTCCGCCCCGCGTTGAACCGCCAACAGGATCGTCTGAGACTCCCGATTGAGACGGCGGAGCAGCCAACGGAAGTCGCACCCTGCCAGTTTGTCGGGCAGCGGTACGCGGTACACCTGGGCGCCGCCGGAGAACGTCAGCAGTTCTTCCACCAGTCGGCCTGAGCCATGACTCAGCACCACATGACCGAGGAGTTTCTGACTGAGATCACCCACACACACGACCTCGTCGGCGCCGGTACGCTCCAGGTGTCGGCGGTTGTGAGGCAGGAGAACCTCCGCACAGGTGTAGAGGCTCCGGTTGACGCTCGGCGCGAATTTGTTCAATCACTCCTCGGGATGTCTCGGACCAACCACAAATCACGATGTGTCCCCGTAGCTGCGCGTTATTCATCGGAAACTCCCCTCCCTTTTTCCAGTTCGTCTTGACGACTGCGTCGATGGCCCGCCATTAGCTTTCTCCCTTGAATGGCACTCCCCAGCCTGCCTGCCGCTGACGCTTATTATGATTGGAGTTTGGCATCTGTATATGGTCAGTCTGCTAAATTCTCTTCTGGCATCGTCAGTCGCTGCCATCTTACCAAATCCAGGCCTGCGGCTCGCTGTCCTGCAGTCCCGGCAGCTGGGCGAACGCGCTCCTGACGACCGGGGGACTATCCGGCCGGCGAGGCGAGCATCGAGGCCAGCGAGCGGGCGATCGCGGACTTTCTGGTGGACTTCACCGCCGGCTGGGGACCTGTTCCTGGACCTTGCCCGGCTGTGCCCCGAACACGCCGAGCGCACGACGCTGTACGCCTCGGAGGGCGAACGTCTACTGCGAAAAGCCCCTGACGCACGACGTGGCCGAGGCCCGCGCGCTGCGTGAGATCGCCAAACAGCAGGGCGTGGTCACGCAGATGGGCAACCAGGGGACCGCGACGGAGGCCTTTCGCCGGGCCGTCGAGCTGATCCAGGCCGGCTCGCTGGGCAAGATCCAGGAAATCCACGTCTGGGACGGCGGCGGCAGCGGACCTCGCAAGCCGCCGGAGGGAAGCGAGCCTGTGCCCGAGGGACTGAACTGGGACCTGTGGCTCGGACCGGCCGCCGAGCGGCCCTTTCATTCCCGCTGGTACCAATGGCACGGCTGGCGGGACTTCGCCACCGGCAACGCGGGGAACTGGGGCCCGCACAGCGGCAATTTGCCTTTCAAGACGTTCCAGATCGATTCGCTGTGGTACGCCGATCCGGCCGCCAATCCGCGGATTCGCGTCCACGCCGTTCACCCGGTTGCCCAATACCGCAGACCAAGCCCGTTGGCCGAAATTCGCTCGCCGACTGACCGAAATTCAGCCACGGCGTCACTGACGCGACGACAGACGAGCGGTAGACTTGCCGACAGGATGAGCCTTCCTGTCCGTCTTCTGGCTCGCGACGGGCCAGAATGCCCACCCCGCGTGAAGAACTCAACTGCTGGGGCATTGCGTCCGACAAACCGCTGTCTGGCACGCCAAGTGCAGTTACGAAATTGGCCGGCGCGCGCGATGCGCGTTGAACGGGGCGCGAGTCCGGATCAGCCGGCGGCAAAGAGTGACGAGTTTTCACGGGCTAATCGACGTGTAGGCGCGGCTCACGCGCCAAGGACCGCTGCGGGCTGATGTGGACTCGAGCCGGATGAGGTCAGCCAAACGGGCGAGGCGGAACATGCGACCCATGATCTCAGAATCACGATCGATTTCAGCGTACCCGATCCGTATTCGAGGCCGGCAATTCGCCGTCACAGACAACCTGACTCAGGCTGCAACGCGGCGCATTCGCTTCGCCCTTGGCCGGCTTGCGGCGCGCATCGACAACGTGGACGTCTGCGTGTCGGATGAGAACGGCCCCCGCGGTGGCGAAGACAAGCTCTGCACGATTCGCGTGAATCTCCGACGCGCTCGAGGCTGCAACCGAACTCGCGGCGGATCGAATGATTGAACTGGCGGAAGAAAGGAGGTGGGACGTGTCGCTTGCCACCATGCTCATTACGGACGCAGATCGACGGCGGTTGGGAACGGCGCTCGAAAGGGCTGCTCACGGGCGCAGTCGCCACCACTGCGACTTCGTGGCGCTCGAAACGGATCTTGAGTTCGCCTCCAGCGTGTTGGCCGAAGAGGTTCCCGGCGACGTCGTCACCATGAACTCGACGGTCGAGGTCCGTGATTTGGATGCCGGTGAAACCGAGAGCTTCATACTCGCGTATCCGGAGGATGCCGACATCTCCCTAAAGCGAATGTCGGTACTGGCCCCCCTGGGTAGAGCGTTGCTCGGCCGTCGCGTTGGCGAAGTCGTCGAGGTTACAGTGCCTGCCGGCCCGCGGCGCATCAGAATTGAAGAGTTGCATTATCAACCGGAGCGGGCGGGGTGTTTCGACCGCTAGTCGGAGAGCAACCTAATCGGATTGCGTTCGGCTTTCGGCGAAGGAGGCGAGGAACATGATCGCGATGCGAAAGAAGAAGACGTGCGGATGCAGGGCCTACGAACCCGCACCCAAGGATATTCGGCGGGCCTGTGAAGAGATTCAGGCGAGGTGGTCGCCGCAAAAACGGGCCAGACGGTATCGCGGGCCGCGTGCGGATTGGTGGACTCCGCCGATGATTCGTCTGAGCGATATCGTGGAAGCGATCAACGAAGAACGCGCCGGTGATCCATCATGAGGTTACGGCCATGAGCGATGTCGATCTCCAAGCTCCCGTGTTTGTGCCCCATAACGAAGTGGTCACGGACCGCGTTTCTCAGCTGTTGGAAACTCGGCTGCAAGGCCCACAACCGAGTTTGAGTGGCAGAGCCGAACGAAAGACGATCATGGTGTACGAGGACGCACTACTTGGAGACATGCCCCCGCTTGAACCCGGCTGGACGCGGTGTGAATTAACCTCGGAAGGCTACGACCAGCAAGGCAGGCAACTGATGGGCGTCATTGATCGTCAGATGTGAAGCGTGGCAGGACAAATCTGTAGTGCAGAGGGAAGGGAGACCGAGGCATGGACCGAGAAACGGCCGGAAGGTACAGAACTCGTCTGCTGCGACTCCAGACGCTTCTTCGCGACGATGTAACGCGATTGGCCTTCACGCCCGACTGCCCAATGACGCTGCAATTGTGGACAAGGAAAGAACAAAGGCTCCAGAAGATTGCGGACGCCCTGGAACGGATCGAAAACGGGACCTACGGCCGATGCCGGCACTGTGGCCGGAGCATCCTCCAGGCCCGGCTGACGGCGGTCCCTTTCACCGATTCGTGTACTGTCTGCGCGACTCGAAACCTGAACCGGTCGGCTTGCCATGGGGAGCCCGGGTCGGCCGGACTTGGCGAGCAGGACGAATGGCAGACTTCCGCCGGACTCGAGCGGCCGTCGGCTCGCTTGTCCGTGCGGAGCAGGACGCCGCAAGACTCGCTTGCGGTCACTCGCGCCCAGGCAGCAGGGGCGGGCGTCGCGGGAACAAAGTTGGCCCAGGGCCGTCTCGCAGCGTCCCAGGGGGGTCAGGTTTCGCGAGCGGCGTTGGCCGAACAACGATCACGGAGGGGAAGGATGATACGACGCTCCGAATGCCCAACACAGCCGGCAAAGAGTTACTGCCGGGACGTGGCCGTAGCGGCCGAACAGCGACTGCGGCAGAGCTGGTACCAGCCGTTGTGGACAATAACCTGTCATTACCACGAGGGAATGGTGTTCCTGCGCGGTCGCGTGAACAGCTACTACCTGAAGCAACTCGCCCAGGAGACAATCCGAAACGTCGCCGGGGTCGAGCAGATCGTCAACGAGATCGAGGTGGTCTTCGCGGCACCGCCCTGAACGGCGGTCTGCGATGTCCGGATGGCTGCGCAGGCGACGGGGCGCTTTCTGGGGCTTGGCCCCCGAACGATGCCGTTCGATCGGCTTAAGAGACGCCATCGACGCGCTGTCGTGGTTGGGGCCAAGCCGGGGGACAACCGCATGGGGAGAGCCAGCATTTGCTTAGTTGGGAGATGCCGTTTGGCTGTCTACGGCTCCGGGTGGAAGGCGTTGCCTTTGACCCGAAAGAGGCTCCGCAACACGTTGGGCACAGGAAAAGGTAGTGGGGGAGTACGCCAATGAGCATCTGCGACATCAACATCCCTGGTGCAGTCGTGTACCAGTGCCCGATTTGCGGCAAAGCACTGCCCTCCGAGCCAGTGCCCCCTCGGTTTGACGCTCCCTGTTCCGACTGTAGATATCACCTGTGGTGTCGCAGGCGAGCTTCGGACGGTGAGGTTGTCCTGGAAGTTCTGCCCCAGCGGACTCCCCAGCCTGATGAAGTCGAGCAGCTTGTTGACGCCCTGGTCCGGGAGCACGAGAGCGGTCGTGTGATGGTTGATTTGTCGCGTTTGGAGTCGATCGACAGCTGCCTGGCGGCAAGGCTGGTAGCCATGAACAAGTCCCTTCGATCCTCAGGGGGCCAACTTGTTCTGCGTGGTCTGGGGCCGACGGTACGCGAGATCATTCGCTGCTTTCGACTCAACCACATCTTTGAGATCGCGAATTGAAAAACGGGAACGAGGCGATCACCGGGTGTGACTTTAAATCTTTTCGTCGGGCTTGTCTTCTTGGGCTTCCTCCCGTAAACTGGCACGTCGCGCACCTTCCCCCGGTTGCCCCGGAATGAGGGGCAGGAGGTTTCCTGAGATGTCGTCCGAGCACCGCACCCCAGCTTTCAGCCTCACGGGGCCCGAGCCAGTTTGCGAACTGAGCGCGGGCAACGCCTCGATCTACGTGTATCCGGACGCCGAGCAGATGGGTCTGGCCACGGCCATCAACGTCGCTTCGCACCAGAAGCGCCTGGTCGAGGAAAAGGGCCTCTGCAGCATCATGGTCATGGCCGCGCCGTCGGCGTTTGCGTTTTACCAAGGTTACCAGAACCTGGTTTTTTCGTCGCCGGCGCTGCAGAAAGCACTCCACGAGACCCACATTTTCCAATTCGACGATTACGCCTTGCCGATGCACCACCCGGTTTCATTCCGCTTCTTGCTGATGGAGAAGTTCCTCGCCCCCATCGCGCGGTTCTGTGACTCAAGGAAAGTCCACTTCTTCCAGGCCGACGCGGCCGATACCGAGGAGGCCTGCCGCGAGTACGGCGAGGCCATCCTGGATTCGGGACCGGATCTGCAGGTCAAAGGCGTCGGTGAGGATGGCCATTGGGGGTTCCATCAGCCGGGTATCCCGCTGGACGGCAGCCCCGAGTTCATCCGCGTGAAGCTCGCAGAAGCGAACGTCGCACAGCAAATGCGCGATCACCCGAAGCTCTTCCCCACCGCTGACATGGTGCCACAGTATGCCTACACGGCGAACGTTCCGCTCTTTATGCGCACGCGGGTGCTGATCGAGGACAACGTACCCCAGACGAGCAAGGCGTTTGCCGTGCTGGCAGCATACGGCAATGATGTCGTGAACGACCGCATTCCCTCCAGCGCGCTGAAGCGCCACCACAACGCTGCCATTCGCCTCACATCCGCGTCGGCGTGGGCCTTGCTCGAATACCGCGAAAGGGGCGTCGTCAACAACGAAATGGTGCGTCGGCTCGACGCCTCGCTGAGCGGCGCCCAGGCACGCGAGATTGGCCAGTCCGTCGACGTGATCCGCGCGATCCTGACGGAAATGGAAATCACCGTCGCCGGCTGAATCGGATTCACGGCACACCAGCGTATTCTCGATGAGAGATCCTGGTTTTGCGATCCGCGCGGGCACCAATTACCTCGTGCTCATCTTGCTCCACGGCGGCATGTCTACCCGCGGGGATCCAGGCGACCGCCGGCGTGGCGTTGACCGCGCGGTTGTTGGCCCTCTTCGCGCGGGCGACCGGTCTGGGCTGGATGGAAGCGCTGCTGCCGGGCGCCGCGGTCTCGATCACCCGCATCTGGCGCCATCGGCCTTGGACGAACCGAGTCAGGAAGATGATCCCTAAGAGACAGGCTCCGATCGTCACCGCCGACCAGCACCACACCAGCCCCGCGTCGAAGCAATGGATACCCAGCCAGCTGGCTGCTACGGGCAGGGGCGACAGGACCAGGGCCGTGGTCAGGACGAACCGCGTATCCCCGGCACCCTTGATGGCACTGGCGAAAATCAGGCTCATCGCATCGAACAGCGAGTAGGCGGCCACGAACTGCAGCAACAGGACCGTCGTTGCACGCAGCGTGGCAAACCGTTCCGGCGACATGCCGCGGGAGTGGGCCAGCAGGAACAAGTCGGGCACCAGAATGTACATCGCGGCCAAGGAGCCCGCATAGGCCAGGCCGATCAAGAAAGCCGTCCAGGTGGCGCGGGCGGCCAGGTCCGGCTCGCCGCGCCCCAATTGCTGGCCGACGATCGTGGCCGCGGCTGTCCCCAACCCGCCGATGGGCAGCCACACCAGGTAATTGATGTTGAACGCCAGGTTCGTGGCGACCAAGGCCTGCTCGCCGAGCCGGCCCACCACCAGGATCAGCAGGGTGAATCCGACCGTCTCCAAGAGGGATTGGATGCCATTGGGGGCGCCAAAGCGCAGCAGGCGCGCCATCATGGCTGAATCCAAGCGGCAACCGGCAGCAAGTTTATAAGTCCGACGGTACGAAGCCCGCCGGAGAACCAGCCCGTACACCGCTACGGCCGACCATTGGGCCACGACCGTGGCCCACGCGGCACCCTCGATGCCCCAGGCAGGCAATCCCCAACGTCCGAAGATCCAGGCATAATCCAGGGCGACGTTCAACGCGCACGCGACCCCTTCCACGGCCATCACGATGCCTGTCCGCCCCAGTCCGATGAAAAAGGCGGCAAGCGCTGTGGAAAGCAAGGTTCCTCCCGCGCCGAATGTGAGCGTTTGGAAATACACGGTCTCCGCCGAGGCCACTTCGGGCTCGTGACCAAGCAGAAAAAACGCCCAGGGCGCCGCCGGGATCGTGGCGAGGACGAACGGGCAAGCGGCCAGCGCCAGCCAGACCGCCTGCCAGAGCATCAGTCCGATCCGCTGGGGGCGTCCGGCGCCGTCATACTGGGCGACGAACGTGCTGAGGTACGCCACCAGGCCGAAAGGCAAACAGAGAAGGGTGAAGTGTACAAGCCCCGCGGGCAAAGCCGCCGCCGCAGCGGTGTTCGAGTGCCACAGAAGGAACATCTGATCGGTGAAGTTCATCACGGTCCAGAAGCACGTGGAAACCACCAACGGCACGGCCAGACGCAGCACGTCCCGACCGCCGCAGCGACGCTTCCACCAGTGACTCACGCTCCACCGCCGCATAGAACTCACCCAACACCGTCCCCACGTCGGGACGCGCCGATTTCCCTGTTTTCTGCAGGTGCAGTCCGGTGCCCTCGACGGGGCACCGGCAAAAACCTTCCGGATCGACCATGGCATCACTCCGCTGAGCAAGGCTTCTCAACTTCTAGACCACGCTAACTCACGCAATTCGTCGCGCCGGGGGCTCCACCGAGCCACCTCCCGGTAATCCGATGCCCGCACTCGCCGCAGACCCCATTCGGGCGCCTTCCACAGAATCACTGCTCAACACCCGAACGGCGCGCGGAGCGTCCGTCCGTGCGGTTCGCAGCACATCCCGAGCCGTAATGGCGCGAGACAGGGCCCTCTTCGGCTCGGACGCCAAGGCCGTGATGTGCCCAAGGCTCTGATCCGGCCGGAGTCTCTTTCCGCCGTAGAGGTGCAAATGGGTGCCGGGGACGTCGAAGACCCTGGCCCAGTTCGGTTCGCCGTCTTGGCGCAAGTCGCCGGGCAAACTGACCGTGGCCGCCGGACGGAGTTGGTCGGCAGGTCCCAACGGCAATCCACAGGTCGCCCGCACAAGCTGCTCATATTGCGACGTCGCATGGCCGTTCAGCGTCAAGTGGCCGCAGTCGTGGGGCCGCGGGACCAATTGATTCACCAGCAACTGCCCATCGCCCGTGAGGAACATCTCGACACACAGCAAGCCGATTGCCTCCAGCCGGCAAGCGATGAATCGAGCCAGTTGCACCGCCCGCTCCGTCACCGCTTTCGGCAAATCGGCCGGAGCGACCCAGGAGTCGCGATGCCCGTGGCGTTCCATGCTCAGGATCGGCCCGTACGTCACCATCTCACCGCAGGCCGAGTGGGCCACGACGACCGCGAACTCCCGCTGGATGTCGAGCCACTTCTCCAGCACGGACTGCCGCCTTCCGATCGCTTTCCAGCCTTCCTCCGCCTGGGAGGACGAACGAATCACGAACTGCCGCCGGCCGTCGCCGCCGGCCTGCGCCACCTTGAGCACGGCCGGAGTGCCGATCCGCGTCAGCGCGTCGCACAGCGTTTCCAGGGAGTCGATTTCGGCGAACGGGGCCACGGGCAGGCCCCGTTGCCGGAGGTACTGCTTCTCCAGCCCGCGATCCTGTGTCACCTGCATCACCCGCGGCCCCGGGCGCAAGGGGGCACGCCGGGCTGCCGCTTCCGCGGCCTCCACGGACAGTTCCTCCAGGTCGACGGTCACCGCGGCGACGTTGCGCGCCAGGTTCGCCACGGCGTCCACATCCTCGCGCGGCGCGGAGATCGAGAAATTGGCGATCTGCCCCGCCGGACAGTCGGCATCGGGACTCAAGACGGCGACTCGGTATCCCATTTGGCGTGCGGTCATCGTGAACAGCCAACTGTGCAGACCGCTTCCGATAATCCCCAACATGGCCCCCGGAAGAATTCTGGTCTTCATCGCAAATCCTCCTGCACACGACATGGCTCCCCACAAGCGAAGTGTACCCTTCCGGGCAGATCCAACAATCCCG
>CAZAQY010000161.1:0-19299 GCA_964486845.1 uncultured Pirellulaceae bacterium | reverse complement strand
CATTCCTAGCAGTTTTCGTGAACGACATGCTGTCAACTATCCTGATCACTCACATTGTTCACGGAATAACTTCCGTGGTAGACTTAGTCCTGAGCCCTGCGGCTCACGCGCTCTCCGAGCCGTGCTGGTTTTCATGACATTTCCCGATGGCCGGCACGGCTCGGAGAGCCATGCTACGAAGATTCTCAGCCTTTGGGCCCTGCTGTGCACGCGCCGGCGGAGGGCTGCATTCTTTGGCTTGCTGCAAGTGATTACTGGAGCGAGGCTTATGTTATCGCCGCCGCAGCGGACGCCCGTTGTGATCCGTGACGAAAAATGGTAGAATTCGCGGCTGAACGGAATTGACGCACGATCCCGCTCGATGCGCAGCCACCCAACGAAAGGACTCCGCCCTTGCCCACGGACGTACCCCCCGATGACGAACTCCCTTCTCCTGAGGAACTTGGCGACGCCGGTACTCCACCCGCAGAAGGCATGATGCCGACCGGACTGGTCGACCATTCCATCGAAGACGAGTTGAAGAACAGCTATTTGACGTACGCGATGAGCGTGATCGTCAGCCGCGCGCTGCCCGACGTCCGGGACGGGCTGAAGCCGTCCCAGCGCCGCATCCTGGTCGCCATGCACGACTTGAACCTCGGTCCCGGCGCGGCTCGCATCAAGTGTGCCAAGATCTCCGGCGACACCAGCGGCAACTACCATCCGCACGGCGAAATGGTGATCTATCCCACGCTGGTCCGCATGGCCCAGGAGTGGAACTTGCGGCACGTGCTGATCGACAAGCAGGGCAACTTCGGTTCGATCGCCGGGCTGCCGCCGGCTCAGATGCGGTACACGGAAGCCCGCCTGTCGCCCATCGCCGCCATGATGCTGGACGACCTCAAGCTGGACACCGTCGACTACGTGCCGACGTACGACGAGCGGAACATGGAACCGACGGTGCTGCCGTCCAAATTCCCGAACCTGCTGGTCAACGGCGCCACCGGCATCGCGGTGGGGATGGCCACGTCGATTCCGCCGCACAATCTGCGCGAGATCTGCGACGCGCTGATCCGCGTCATCGACAATCCCGATGTGTCGATCGACGAGTTGTTGGACATTGTCGAGGGGCCCGATTTTCCGACGGGCGGCGTGATCTGCGGGCGGGCCGGAATCCGGCAAGGCTACTACACCGGCCGCGGGACGATCGTCGTGCGGGCCCGCGCGACCATCGAAGAAAAGCCCAACGGCCGTTCTCAGATTGTGGTCCGGGACATCCCCTTCCAGCAATTCCGCGACCGGATCGTGGAACGGATCGGCGAACTGGTGAACAGCGACAAGGTCAAGGGCATCTCGGGGGTCACGGACCTGAGCGACCTGGACGAGCCCGTTCGCATCGCGATCGACGTCAAACGCGACGCCGACCCCGACGTCGTGCTGAACCAGCTGTACCAGTTCTCGCCGCTGCAGGACACGATCTCGATCATCTTGCTGGCGCTGGTCGACGGCAAACCGCGGTTGTGTACGCTGAAGGACTTGCTGCAGGAGTTCATCCGGCACCGCGTGGCGGTGATCCGCCGCCGGACGCAGTTCCTGCTGGCCAAAGCCCGCAAGCGGAAACACACGGTCGAGGGTCTGCTGCTGGCGCTGGCCAACATCGACGAGATCATCCGCATCATCCGCCATTCGCAGACGCAGGCCGAGGCCAAGGTCGGCATCATGGGCGTGTCCTGCCCCGCGACGATGATGGCCCGCGCCTTGGGCGAGGAAGGATTCCGGATGTTCCAACAGGAACGCGGTGCCGCCGACAGCTACACGCTGACCGCCGTCCAGGCCGACGCGATCCTGAAAATGACGCTGGGCCAGTTGGTCAACCTGGAGCAGGAACGGCTCAGCGGCGAGCACCGTGGCCTGCTGGAAGAAATCGCCGAGTACCTCCGCATCCTGTCGGACGAGCAGAACATCCTGGACATCATCAAGGAAGACTTGCGGGAGATCAGACGCAAGCACGGCGACGACCGGCGGACGGAAATCACCGGCGAAGAGGTCGGCAGCCTCGACCTGGAGGACCTGATCACGGAGGAGGCGATGGTCGTTTCCATCAGCCATCGCGGCTACATCAAGCGGACGCCGACCAGCGTCTACCGGGCGCAACGGCGCGGCGGCAAAGGCATCCGGGGCGCGCAAACCGAGGAAGAAGATCCGATCGAGCACCTGTTCGTGGCCAGCACGCACGCTTACCTGCTGTTCTTTACCAACAAGGGCAAGGTGTTCTGGCAGAAGGTCTTCAGCCTGCCGCAGCTGGGCCGGGAGAGCAAAGGCCGGGCGATTGTCAATTTGCTGAGCTTGGCGCCGGACGAGAAAATCGCCGACTGCCGCCCGGTACGCGACTTTGACTTGCCCGATCATTACCTGATGATGGCCACCCGCAAGGGCCTGGTCAAAAAGACGCCGCTGGAACAGTACAGCCGGCCGAAGAAGGGCGGCATCATCGCCATCAAGCTGCGGGAGGACGACGAGCTGGTCGATGTCGTGATCACCAAGGCCGGGGACGAAGTGGTCCTGGCGACCGCCCGCGGGATGGCCATCCGCTTCCCCGAGTCCAACGCGCGTCCGACAGGCCGCAACACGTCCGGCGTGAAAGGCATCAGCTTGCAGGGCGACGACGAACTGGTCGGCATGGTCGTCGCCGACCCGGATGCGATGCTGTTGACGGCTTGTGAAAACGGCTACGGCAAGCGCACCAACTTCGGCCCCAGCACGGTGGCGCCCGGCGAAGCCGGCGAAGGGCCCGTGGACGAGGAAGCGCTGGCCGAGGACGAGGAGCCGGCAACGGAAGAGCCCGCGGCGGAAGAGGCCGAGGCCAACGAGGTCGAGGGCAACGGGATTGACGGCGACGAGGAGAACGGCGAAAACGAGAATGGCGAAGAGTCGTCCAGCAGCCGAAGGTACCGCACCCAGCGGCGAGGCGGCAAAGGACTGCGGGACATCAAGGCCGGCGATCGCAACGGCCGGGTCGTCAGCATCGTCCGCGTGAACGAGGACGACGAGTTGCTGATGATGACCGCCCGCGGAAAGATCCAGCGGATCGCGGCCGGCGAAGTGCGGTTGACCGGACGCAACACCATGGGCGTGCGGATCATGAGCCTGGACGAGGACGATACGCTGGCCGCGGTCGTCCGCGTGCCCAAGGAGGAGGAGGAAGAAGGCGAAGACGAGCAGACGGTGGAGTGACGCGTCGATGATCACCTTCGAACGCTTGACCGCCCTGCTGGATCGTTTTCCCCGTCTGACCGTCGGGCTCGTCGGCGACCTGTTCCTGGATCGCTACCTGGAGATTCCTCGCGGAGCGGAGGAGTACTCGATCGAGACCGGCCTGGAAGCCTACCAGGTCACTCGCGTCCGCAACAGTCCCGGGGCGCTGGGCACGGTGATGAACAACCTGGCCGCCCTCGGCGTGGGCACGATACGGCCCGTCACCGTGATCGGCGACGACGGGCACGGATACGATCTGCTGCAGTCGCTGGCGTCCTTGCCGGTGGACACACGGCACATCTTGCGGTCTGCCCGGCGGCTGACCCCGACGTACACCAAGCCGCTGCGGCAGGGTGCTGGCGGGGTCTGGCAGGAACTCCATCGCCTGGATGTGCGGACGCGGGAACCGCTGGACCGCGAGACCCTGGACCAGGTCTGCCGGGAAGTGGACGAAGTGGCGCGCACGTCCGGCGGCCTGATCGTGCTGGACCAAATCAGCGAAGAAAACCAAGGCGTCGTACACGGCGCCGTACGGGAGCACCTGGCCGGGATCAGCCGCAACCAACTGGAGAAGCTGATCTATATCGACAGCCGCGTTTTTCTGCGCCGGTTTCACTTCGGCACGCTCAAGGGAAACCGCTCGGAGATCCTGGCTGCGGCGGGCGTGGAGGCCGACGCCGAGCAGGCGGTCCGCAAACTGACCGCCCGCACCGGCCGGCCGGTGTTCTGCACCGTCGGCGAAGAAGGTTGCCTCGTGGGCCGGCCGAGCGGCGAGACGACGCTGGTCCCCGGATATCGCGTCAGCGGCCCGGTGGACATCGTCGGCGCCGGCGACAGTGCCAGCAGCGGCATCGTGCTGTCCCTGCTGGCCGGCGCCACCGACATCGAAGCCGCCGCCGTCGCCAATCTGGTCGCCTCGATCACCGTCCAGCAACTCGGCACCACCGGCACCGCTACGCCCCAGCAAGTGATCGACCGCTGGCAGGAAATGCACGCCACGTAGGCCAGAAGTACTCTTCCGGAGGCATCGGTCCGGCAACTGCTTTCCGGCTGGCAGAGAATGTGCGTCGTGGCGACTACGACTCCCGACACCTCGCATCCCTTGGCTGTCCGCGTTCAAATTCGACTTCCGCTTCGAGTGATGGCATGCCCCCGCTGGCGTCCAAAGAACTCGGCTCCTAAAATCGCTGCCGGCGGAAATCGTGGACATTGAAGGCTCAGACACCGATCGAGGCCCCTGATGAGAGTACCCCCGAAAATCGGCGACGCAGCCGAAATCGAGTTTGTGGTCGATGGCACCCACGTCATCGACTTTGCCGACGCCCAGATGCCGGCCGTGCTGAGCACGCCCTGCCTGATCGGATACCTGGAGCGCACCGCTCGCAAGGCCCTCGCGCCGGTGCTGGACGTGGGTGAAACGTCAGTGGGGGTCCATGTCGACGTGCGGCACCTGTCCCCCACGCCGCTGGGCCAACGCGTGGTCTGCACGGCCCGCGTGATCCACGTGGACGGCCCCGCCATCAGCTTCCAACTGGAAGCCCGCGACCAGCGAGAATTGATCGCGCGAGGCCTGCATAAACGCCGAGTGATCCACGCCGAGCGATTCGCCGCCCGTGTCCGCCGCAAAGAAATCGGCTGAACCTACATTATTCAGAAACGCATCGTCACGAAATCCACGGCTGATAAACGATCCGGGTAGATCCGCAATTCTGGCAAGGATTGCCGTCCGGAGTATCCCCGCCTTGACTTGAGGCCGAAAAGAGATCAGATTTAGCAGAAGACAGTTCCCTGCGACGCCGCCTCGCTTGCGTTTGGTTCCGGGCGTCTGGATCCGTTGGTTAGATCGCTACGTTGACATGGTTTTGGAAAGATTTCTTGGTGCGATGTTAATCCTTACAGCGTAAAGACTTAGCGTCGTTCCAGGCGTCAACCAAGGGCCTTTGGCGAAGGGTTTCACCGCTTGGGGTTCAAGATTGTACATTTTGGGCGTTTAGCGCAGTTGGCTAGCGCACTTCCTTGACATGGAAGGGGTCACAGGTTCAAGTCCTGTAACGCCCACTAGAAAGCATCTCCGCCGTTCGGCAGGGATGCTTTTTTGGTTGGCGCAAGTCGCAGCAACTGGCCAAAGGTGGTTTTCGCATCGCCCAACACGAGGATTGTCTTCGGGTCGGCGTACAGCGGATTCGCCACGCCCGAATACCCCGGTTTGTCGTCCATGTTGCACACCACGACCTGTTTCGCATCTTGGGCCGCCAGGATCGGCATGCCCGAGATGGGCGTGCCCTGGACGCTGGTCGCCGCTGGATTGACGACATCGCACGCGCCGACGATCAGGGCCACGTCGGTTTCCGGAAATTCCGCGTTGATCTCTCGCAGGTCGAACAGGATATCGGGATCGACCTCGGCCTCGGCCAGCAAGACGTGCATGTGGCCGGGCATGCGACCGGCAATCGGGTGAATTGCGAACTTAACCTCTTTGCCCATCTCGTTCAGCCGTTCCGCAAGCTGCACCACTTCGAATTGGGCGTGAGCCAACGCCATTCCGTAGCCCGGGATGATGATGACCTTCTTCGCCCTGCGGACTGCCTCGACAGCGCGCGCCAGCGGTGAGAGGCCTTCAGAATCCTGGGGCTCGGCGGCGGCGGACGAATGGGGCGCGGGTAAGGTCTGGCTGGTTTGCGAGCCGCTCGCCGCCGGTTTCCAGTCGGCGGCGGCGAGCAACTGGAACAGATTCCGGTTCATCGCTTGGCACATGGCGTGGGTCAGAATAAAGCCCGAAGCTGCCACGGTCGCGCCGCAGGCGATCAGCAGGCGATTCTCGACGACGACTCCGCAGAACGAGGCCGCCAGTCCCGTCGTGGCATTGAGAAAAGAGATCAACACCGGCATGTCGGCCCCGCCAATCCAGAGGGCGAAGACCAGACCCAGGATGAGCGACAGGGCCATCAGCGCCAGCGAGGCGTACAGCAAGGCTGGTCCGGCAACCAGGACCGCCAGCACGCCGAGGCCGCAGATGACAACCAGCAGCGATACCACGATCCAGCCGTGGTGGGGCAGAATGACGGGCGTCTGCCGCATGACGCTGGCGAGCTTGGCACTGGCAACCATGCTGCCGCTGAACGTAGCGGCGCCAATCACCATGCCGAGAACCCCGGACAATTGTCCGATCGGGACAAGCTCGCTGCGCTGGTGCGTCAGTTCGACGAAAGCGATGAGGAACGAGGCGAATCCACCTGCCCCGTTTTGAAAAGCGACCATCGCCGGGATTTGGATCATGTTGATCCGCGCTGCCACAACCCAGCCCGCCGCGCCGCCGGCCAACAGGGCGAGGACCACCGTGGCGGGCTCTCGAATCGGGTTCCCAACCAGCACCACGCCCACCGCGCACGACAAGGCGAGGAGGGCCAGGAAGCTGCCGCTGCGAGCAGTCTGGGGCGCGCGAAACCGCCAGATCCCCAGGAACAGGATCAGCATGACCGCGACGTCGAAAAGCAGGTGCCAAACGCTATTCATGATGCCGGTGAAACATCTTCAACATGCGGTCCGTGATCGTGAACCCGCCAACCAGGTTGAATGCGGCAAAGGCGATGGCCGACGCGCCGAGCGCCTTTTGGCAGACAGTCGTATCGAGGGCGAACAGCAGAAGGGCGCCCAGGATCGTCACGGCGGAAACGGCGTTGGTCATCGACATCAGCGGCGTGTGCAGTCGCGGGGGAACCCGCGAGATGAGTACATAGCCGACGACCGAAGAAACGGCCAAAACGGACGCCATCAACAGCAGATCCGCCATCGTTTGTCTCCCGCGGACACGGCCAACAAGTAGGCCGTGCCACACCCAAGTTGGGCACTACATCAGCCCCATCGCTTTCAATGTCCCCTGATGCACAATTTTTCCCTGGTGCGTGACCAGCGAGTGTCGCACGATCTCGTCGTCCAGGTCGGGCTGGTCCAGGCCGTGTTTGAAAAGGTTCATGATGTAGTTCAGCATATTGTGTGCATACAGCCAACTCGCATGCACCGGCATCGTACCGGGGATGTTCGACAGCCCCAGCAGACGGACCCCGTGCCGGATCGTCTCGCAGCCCGGTTCGCTCGCCGCGCAGTTGCCGCCCTGGTCGATCGCGACGTCGACGATCACGGAGCCCGGCTTCATCTTCCGGAGCATCTCCTCGGTAACCAGCACGGGTGCGACTTCGCCCGGCACCAGCGCGCACAGGATCACGATATCGGTTTCTTGCACCAGCGGCCCCAGGGCTGCACGCTCTTTCTCGAGCCACTCCGGCGGCAAGGCGCGGGCATAACCGCCCTGGCCGACGGCCAGTTCCGGCGGCAGGTCGAAGCCGCCGATCTTCGCCCCCAGGCTGTCGGCGGCCAGACGTGCATCCTGCTTGATGTCCACCGCCTTGACCGATCCTCCCAGCCTCTTTGCTGCAGCGATCGCCTGCAAACCGACCACGCCGGTCCCGACCACCAGGAACTTCGCCGCCTTGACGGTTCCAATGGCCGTGCCGATCATCGGGACGAATTTCGGGAACCGGTTGGCCGCGATCAGCACGGACTTGTAGCCGGTGACGGTGCTCATCGAGGTCAGCGCATCCATCGTTTGCGCCCGCGAGATGCGCGGAATATCATCCATCGTCAGGGCCGTGATGTTCCGCGCTGCCAGCATTCGGATCGTGTCGTGATTCGGCGGGGCCGCAGGGTGCAGGAAGGTCACCAGCACGGTCCCGGGCCGCATCATCTCGACCTCGTGCTGGCCCGTCTCCTGGTTGAACCAGGGCTGTTTGACTTTCACGATCACGTCCGCGGCGGCCAACAATGCCTGCGGATCGCCGACGATCTTGGCCCCGGAAGCCTGATACTCCGCGTCGGCTCGCAAGGCACCTTCGCCGGCCGAGGCCTGGACCAGGACCTCAAATCCCAGCTTGACATACTCGGCCACCGTCTCCGGCAGAGCGGCGACCCGCAATTCGTTGTCCAGAATCTCCTTGGGAACTCCGAGGATCATGGGACACCTCCGTGGATGTCTGGGAAATCGAAGGCATTCGCTATTCTATCACTTCAGGACGGTGAATCCACTAGGGACGCTGCCAGGGTCTGTTTCTGCGCTTGTGACGACACCGATGGAGGACGAGGAGTCTATTTCGCTCAAGGTTACTTGCTGCTATAATCCGGCGTGATTTCAGCCGTTGTTTACGAGAGACCAGGAGACGAGATCATGTCGATTTGTCGTGCCGTACTTTCTGCTGTGTGTTTGGCGGTGGTTTTTTCGGCGGTCACGTCGCTGGCCGTCGCGAAAGACGAATCGGACAAGCCCGCTGGCTCCTTCGATCCGGTGAGGCAATTCGAGCACATCGGCATCTGGACGGCGGACAAGCAGCCCCACGAGCGATTCGTGGCGGCGACCAAGGTCTGGGTGACGGACTTCCAGAAACATCCGTACGGTGTCGAATGGCTGCGGTCCGACGGGCCGTTCCAGGGGCCGAATCCTCACATCGCCTTCCGCGTCGAGAACATCGAGCAGGCGGCCGAGGCCGCGCCGGGGCTGAAATGCGTTTCCAAGCCCTTCGATGCCGGCATTGCCCGTGTGGCTTTCTTCCAGACCGAAGACGGCGCGGTCGTCGAGTTCATGGAATATCCCAAGGATTCTGCAACAGCGCCGCCCCGGCAATTGCAGTTCGATCACATCGGACTGATCACGACCGAGAAGAAGCCCAACGAGACCTACGTCGCGGCGACCAAGGTCTGGGTGACCGGCATCGCGGCGCATCCGTATCGCGTGGAATGGCTGCGGTTCGAGCCCGACACTCCGGTCCAGAGCCCGGTGCGCGACCAACCGCACGTCGCCTTCCGCGTCGATTCCATCGCTGCAGCCGCCAAGGGATTGAAGGTCCTGATCGAGCCCTTCGACGCCGGCATCGCCAAGGTCGGCTTCTATCAGACCGAAGACGGCGCGGTCGTCGAGTTCATGGAATACTACGAGAAGTAACTGCTCCGCGATCCGTGGCGGCACTCGGCGAAAACGTCGCCCGGCTGGCAGAATGCTGGGCGGCTGCGAGGGGCTCAATAGCAGCCATCACGCCGGACACCAGATTTCCTCCGGCGCGACTGAGGATCGGACCCGTCCCCGTACGGAGGCCGGGTCGGGATCCCGGGCAGCGACGGGCCGGACTCGTATAGTGAGTGTGAATGTACTTCGAGGAGCGGCGCAGAGGGTTCTACTTCCCCTGCTTCTACTTCCCCTTAGCTGGGGAGGTGAGGGGGAGAAAAATGCGGACCATCAGGATTCCGCCTTGTCACCCCGGACTACACCAAGCCGAATCTCCTGGGTTGCGGGCGCGAGCCCGCGTTAAGACAAAAGTTCTCCGGTTTGCTGGGCTGTGACTATTTCTCTGCGTACCGGAAGTACGCCCGACTCAACGAAAACGTCCTGCTCCAGTTCTGTTTGGCCCACTTCATCCGAGATGTGAACAATCTGGCCGAACAAGTGCTACGCTTCGTAGCCATCCATCGACGCTTGACCCAAGGCACCCGCGGCCTGGCCGGGCAACGTTGGTGGGAACGCATCTGCACGGTCGTCGCGACGTGTGGTCAACAGGGCCGATCGGTGTTCCTCTTCCTCCGCGAGGTGGTCACGCAATTCTTCGCCGACGAACCGACCCCGTCGCTAGCGCCGGGCGGGACGTGACGCATTCTGGCGTGCCGTTTTGCCACGCCAGTCGCTCCTCACCGTCGCTTGCCGCTCGCAGTCCGCGCCCCGAGTCCCGAGGCGTCCCCAAGCCCGGCTTCCCTTCCCACGATCCCGGCGATTCGCGATCATTGTCCGCCGGTGAGGCCGGTGGGGCTCGCTGAAATTCTCCCTGTGCCTTGGCACCGTGCCGCGAAGACCGCCTTCCGCGCAACAGTGATGCCCGCCGCTCGCCGCCGATTCGAGAACGTGAAACGACCCCGGCGCCGATCTTGCGTGACTTGCCAAGCCCCGGCTCCTGAGGCAGAATCCGTGAACGGTTACTACGGTCGGATCAAGGCGGCTACGACTCCCGGCGCCGGATTGGGTATCGGAGTTGGCATCGGTTTGCGATTCACCTACGTCTTCGACGATTCTATGGATGTGGAGATCGTCACTACCAGTTTCGGACCTACTACAACGTCGTCGGCATTCTTCCGGGCCTCACGCGGCCGGACGACGTGTACCTGGTCGGGGCGCATTACGATTCGGTCGACAACCCGGGCGCGGATGACAACGCCAGCGGTGTGGCCGCGGTCATGGAACAGGCCCGCGTCCTGACGCAGTACCAGTTCGACGCTTCGCTGGTGTTCGTGGCCTTTGACCGCGAGGAGCAGGGACTACACGGAGCGTATGCCTACGTAGCTGCCCATGATCCCGCAGGGATTCAAGGCATGCTCAACCTGGATATGATCGCGTACAATCCGGTGGAAGCCAATTACAACAAGGTGCGGTTCTACGACTCCAACGGCGTCGGCACAATCAAAGCGGATCTGGCGGCTGCGTTCTCCAGCTACAGCGGCGGCCTGACGGCGGTGAATTCCGGTGCCGTCAATGTCAGCGATCTCGGAGATCGCGAATCACCGCCGCATCGGGTTCCGGTTCGCTGTCTGCCGTGGCCAGCGTCCGCTTGGCATGCGATGTGACCGCCGGCGCATGTCTTGCCGAACATGCGAGATCGGGTACCTTGCGCAGTGCGACCTTCATCCCAGGAGCGTGACATGACGGAAACGAGCAGGCCCGGCGGCGATTTCGGCAAGTGGCGGGAACTGACAAGCCCCGTCCTCCCGCAATTGGCGCGGGTTCCGGTCCAGACCGGCCGCTGGCCGGCGTTGCCGGCGGCGGAAGCGGAACAGTTCCCGGAGCAAGGCGAGGCGCGGAAACGGGAGGAACTCGGCCGCTGGTACCGGCTGGATTTGCCCGAAGGCGCGGACGTGGAAGAAGCGCTGGCGGCCCTGGGCGAAATGGCCGAGGTGGAAGCGGCCGAGCCGAATTACGTGTGGAGCATGGCGGACGAGATCCCGCCGGTAATCGAAGGACTGCCGGACGGCACCACCGACCCGGCTTACGACGAGCAGTGGTTTCACGAAAATGTCTGGATCTGGAAGGCTTGGAACCGCCTGAATCACAACGGGATCTATCCGGGCGGGACGCAGGACGTTGTGGTGGCCGTCATCGACTCGGGCGTGGACTACAACCACGAGGAATTGAAGGCCAACATGTGGGTCAACCCCGGCGAAATTCCGGGCAACGGCATCGACGACGACGGCAACGGCTTCAAGGACGACATCCACGGGGCCAGCGTGGTGTCGAACCCCGCGCTGCACAGCGGCGACCCGATCGACTATCACGGCCACGGCACGCACGTGGCGGGGATCATCGCGGCACAAGGATTCAACGGCAAGGGCGGCGTGGGGGTGGCTTTCAACGTGCGGATCATGGCGATCCGGGCGGCGCAGTACAGCGGGGTGCTGACGGTCGACGACATTGCCGAGGGCATTCTGTATGCCGTAGACAATGGCGCCGACGTGATCAACATGAGCTTCGGCGGTTACGCCCGCTCGCAGATCGTGGAGGACGCGCTGGAGATTGCCCTGAACCAGGCCGTGCTGGTAGCCGCAGCGGGCAACGACAGTCTGCCGAAATCGATCGCTCCGCATTATCCCGCCGCCCTGCCTTATGTGTTGGGTGTCCAGGCCTCGACGACCAAGAACAAGACCGCGGCCTTCTCGAATTCCGGTTACGAGATCATGGCGCCCGGCGTATCCATCCACAGCACGCTGCCGGGGAATCAGTATGCCAAGTGGAGCGGCACGTCGATGGCAGCGCCCGTGGTTTCCGGCGTGGCGGCGCTGATGCGGTCCTATTTCTGGCAGCGGGACATCTACTCGTCGCGGTTCATCATGGGCAGCATTGCCGCTTCGGGCAGTGTGGTGGATGCCTTCACGGCGCTGACCAAGCTGCCGGCGCCCGGCGTGCGGCTGCACAACACCTGGCTGTTCGATTCGCCCACCATTGCCCCGGCCAATGACGGCGACGGCCGTGCAGACGCCGGCGAGACGATCCACATCGGTTTTGAGTTGATCAACCGTTCGGGGCAGGCCGATCACGTGATCGCCATCCTGGACGCTTACGCCCCCGGCGCTTCGCAGTCGGTTCCGTACGTCGAGATCCTCTCGAACACGGTCATTATGTGCGGTATGGGGCCGTTTTCGTTGGACGACAACGGCCTGATCTACAACGCGGACGGCGTGATCACGGGCGATCCTGGGCGACACCGTCGACGAACTCGACGAGACGTTCCAGGTGCTGTTGTCGGCTCCCAGCGGGGCGATCATTTTCGACTATGTGGCCCAGGGGACCATCATCAACAACGATCGCCCCACGCTAGCCATCGAGGACGTGGCATTTCCGGAAGGCCGGGCGGGCGTCACCGAGTTCTTGTTCCCCGTGCGTCTCTCGCATCCTGCCGCGGACACCGTCAGCGTGGCCTGGAGCACCAGCGATGGGACCGCTACGGCCGGCGAGGATTATCTCGCTGCGACCGGCGTCTTGACGTTCCTGCCGGGCCAGATCGAGCAAACGATTGCGGTCGAAGTCCTGGGGGATACGGTCAACGAATTCGACGAGTCCTTCACCGTCACGCTGTCCAGCCCCGAGTACGCTGCGATCGCCGATGGCGAGGCGCTGGGAACCGTGCTGGACGACGACAACCCGTCGCTGGCCATCACGGACGTGTCGCTGCTCGAAGGTGACGACGGCACGACCATCGAGGCCGTCTTCGTCGTCACGCTCTCCGAGCCGAGTCCCGAAACGGTGACGGTCGGTTCTGCGACGGCGGACGGTTCGGCGACGGCGGGCAGCGATTATCAGGCTCTCAGCGGAACCTTGACCTTTTTGCCGAGGCAAGTGGAGCAGACGATTGCCGTCACGGTCATCGGGGACGACGCTCCGGAAGTCAACGAGACGTTCAGGGTCGTGCTGTCGGAACCGGTGAACGCCGTCCTGGGCGATGCGCAGGGGACCGGGACCATCGTCGGCGACGACGAGCCTGTGCTGGAAATCCTGGATCGCCAATTGGTCGAAGGAGACAGCGGGACCACCTACATGGCGTTTCCCGTGCGTCTGTCGGCTGCAGCGGAGGCCGACGTGCAGGTGTCTTACGCCACCGCCGATGGCACGGCCCGGGCGGGCACGGACTACGGGGCCACCAGCGGCGTGCTGATCTTTACGGCGGGTCAGACGGAGAAGACCGTGCTGGTGCCCGTGCTCGGGGACCTGCACCCCGAGAGCGACGAGATGTTTCTCGTCCGCCTGTCCCAGGCGACGGTCGTGGCCATCGCGGACGCCGAAGCGGTCGGCACGATCGTGGACGACGATCCGGTGTTGACGGTCCATGATGTGACGGTGACGGAGGGCAGTGGCGACCAGACGGCTATCGAGTTCACGATCAGCCTTTCGCGGCGACCGGTGGCATCCAAGCCGGTGACAGTGCGTTACGACACGACGGACGGCACGGCCGTGGCAGGTAGCGACTATCTCCAAATCAGCGGAACGCTGACCTTTACCTCGGACGCCGCAGATCCGCTCGACAAGACGGTGAGCGTGATCGTCCAGGGGGATATCGCCAACGAAGTGGACGAGGATTTCTTCCTGACGCTTTCGGAGGCCAGCGGAGCGGAGATCGCTACGGATCGCGGGCAGGCGACGATCCTGGACGACGACGGAGCCAAGCTGTTGGTTTCTGATGCCACCATCACCGAAGGCGATGCGGGGCTAGTCTCGCTGGACTTTACGGTCAGCCTCTCGCAGGCCAGTGCTGTCGAAGTCAGCGTCGATTACACCGCGGCAGACGGCACGGCGCTGGCCGGTTTGGACTATGAACCCACCAGCAGGCCACCGGTCAGGAGGGCTCGATCCGGCTGACTTGGGCTCAAGATGATTTCGAGCTGCTGGCCGGGTACAACGTGTACCGGTCCACCAGTGCCAGCGGCACCTATACGCGGCTCAACAGCAGCATCATTCCGGTCGGCCAGGAGTCGTTTCTCGATACGAACGTCTCGCCCGCCGTGCCGATGTACTACAAATTCACCGTGGTCCAGACGGACATGACCGAGTCGGACCCGTCGAACGTGGCTTCGGCCGCCGCCCTGGACACGATCTTGCCGGTGATCGTGCATACGCCCAAGACGTCGGCCGTGCCCGGGGCCGGCCTGCGTCTGACGGCCACGGTCACCGACAACGTGGGCGTGGAGGGCGTGGCCGTCCACTATCGGCCGCTGGGCAGTACGCAGGCTTACGTCAGCCTGCCGATGACCAACCTTTCGGTCACCAGCTGGTCCGTCACGATTCCGGGCATGGCCGTCCAGCCGCCGGGGGTCGAATACTACTTGACGGCCCGCGACGAACTGAATACTGTCTATCACGGCAACGCGGCGGCGCCGCACAGCGTGCTGGTGAGCGCCGCGCCCAGCCTGACCTCCGTGTCGCCGAACCAGGGCTCCAGCGACGGCGGCCTGCGGGTCACTCTGTCGGGTTCGCAGTTCCAAGTTGGGGCGACGGTCGAGTTCGGCGGCGTGCCGGCGACCGACGTGGTGGTCCAGACCAGCGGGCAGATCCTCTGCACCGCGCCGGCCCACTTCCCGGCCCTGGTGGACGTGCGCGTGGTGAATCCCGACGCCAGCCAAGCGACGTTGCTCAATGGCTTCCGCTATGTGGATGACGACGCGGTCCTGTCGCTGCCCACGATGTCCGCCGATCGTGGAGCGATCGTGGATGTCCCGATCTGGCTGGCCCAAGTCGACGGGTTGCGAAGCGCCCAGTTGACCGTGACCTTCGATGCGGCGGTGTTGACAGTCCGGGGGGTGAGCACCGGGACGCTGACCGGCGGCTGGGCGCTGGAAGCCAATACGGCCACGGCGGGGCGCGTGGTCCTGTCGCTGGCCGGGGCGACGGCGTCCAGCGGCGACGGCACGCTGGCCAAACTGAACGTGGAAGTCATCGGTGCCGTCGCTTCCCAGACCGCGCTGACGTTGAGCAACGTCCTGCTGAACGACGGCGCGATCGAGCCGCACCTGAGCAACGCTGTGTTTGCGGTCAACGGCTTCTTCACGCTCAGCGGCACCGTCAAGTATTTCCAGGGCAACCGTCCGGTGCCGGGCGCCGAGTTGGACCTGGTGGGCGTGGGCGCCCAGTCGGCGTCCAGCAACGCAGGCGGGGCGTTTTCGTTCCCCACGGTGCAAACGGGCGCCTACACGCTGACCCCGGACAAGTCGGATCAGGTCGTCGATATCACGGCCTACGACGCCTCCCTGATCCTGCAAGCGGCGGCCGGCAAGCGGACCTTGACCACCAACCAGCGGCTGGCCGCGGATGTGAACCGGAACGGCGCGGTGACGGCTATGGACGCCTCCTACGTGCTGGAGAAATCCGTGGGGCTGCTGACCGGGCTGTTTCCGGGCGCCGGCTGCAGTTGGCTGTTCTCGCCCGCCGAGCGGACGTATCCGTTGCTCAATGGGAACCTGGCGAACCAGGACTTCACGGCCATCCTGTTGGGCGACGTATCGGGGAACTGGGATGGCTTGTCGGGCGGGGGCGGCGAGGGCGAGGGCGGCCGGGGGGAAGGCGATCCCGGCGATCCAGTCGTCTTGACTCTGCCGGACGTGCCGGGCCAGACGGGAGGCACCGTTGCGGTGCCGCTCCAAATCGCGCTGGGCGGCGCCGAGGTGCACGCCTTGGACCTGAGGCTGTCCTACGACTCGGCCCAACTCACACTGCTGGGCGTGACGGCCGGGGCAGCCGCCGAAGGAATCGCCTGGGCCGCCAACACGAGCCGGACGGGTGTGATCCGCATCGGCATGGCCAGCAGCAGCGCCTGGTCCCAGGAGGGAGACCTGCTGACTTTGTCCTTCCAGGTGACCGGCAGTCTGGCGACGCCCGCCCCGGTGTCCTTCCAGTCCGCCTCGGTGGACGAGGGGGCGGTGGAAGCGGCGCTGAATCCGGGCTTCGTCGCCGACCTGCTGCCGCCGGCGGTCAGCAGCCTGTGGCCGGCCGCCGGTGCGGCGGGCGTGGCCGTCCAGCCGCAGCTGAGCGTCACGTTTACCGAGGCGGTCCGCAAGGGAAACGGAACGATCCTGCTGCGCAAAGCTGACGGCCAGGCGGTGGTCGAGTCGATCGACGTGGCCGGCGCGGCGGTCACCGTGGCGGGGCTCACCGCGACCATCGTTCCCACGGTGACGTTGGGTGTGTTGACGGACTACTACGTGGAGGTAGCTGCCGGGGCATTCGAGGATCTGGCCGGCAACGGCTTCGCCGGAATCAGCGGCGCCGCGGCGTGGAACTTTGCCACCGAAACCCTACGCGTCACGGGCCTGCTGCCGACGGCCAGCGGTCTGGCGGCGACGTTCAACGGCCCGCTGGCGACCACCGGCTTGAACCTGTACGACGGCGCCGGAGGCGCGCTCGGTGCGTCCGACCTGAGCGTGCTGGACGGCACGGGCCGGGCGGTGGCGGGGTCGCTGGTCGTGGACGACAGTCTGCGGAGCGTCCAGTGGGTGGCCACCGGAACCGTGTTGCGGCCGGGGACGTACACGGTGACCTTGAGGAGCGAAGCGACGGCGTTTCACGATGGGCAGGGACACAGCCTGGACGGCGACACCGATGGGACCTCGGGCGGAGATTTTTCGACCCAGTTCACGGTCGTTGCGGGCAGCGGCCGCGTGGTCAACATCCCCGATTTTGCCCGCGGGGCCGGCCAGAGCGTACACGTCCCCAACGCGGCCGAAGGGCTGCCGATCCGGATCGACAACGCGGAGGGCGTGACGGCGATCAGCGTCGGCGTGGCGTACCGGGCAAGCCTGCTGGAGATCACGGCTGCCACGTTGGCACCGGGACTTCCGGGCGGTTGGATCGTCGATCCGCTCGAAACCCGGATCGAAGGCGCGGCGAAGGTGACCACGGTGAGCGCGCACGGGACCGCGCCGCTGTCCGGCAGCAATATCGAGGTCGTGCGTTTGACGGCGGCCGTTCCGACCAGCGCCCCCTACGGCGATTCGCAGGTCATCCGGCTGCAAAACATTTCGCTCAACGGCGGGGCGATTCCCGCGGTCGGCGACGCGGCCATTCACAAGGCCGTGTATCTGGGCGACGCGGATGGCAGCGGGATTCACAGCTCGGCCGACGCGTTCCTGACGGTGCAAGCTGCGTTGGGGTTGGCCAGCGGGTTCCCGGCCCACGCCTGGACCGATCCGCGGATCGTGGGCGATGCGGACGGTTCGGGCGTGCTGTCGGCGGCGGATGCGTTTTTGATCGTGCAGGAGGGATTGGGACTGAACGAGCCGTTTGTGCCGGACAATCCGCGGATCACGCTGACGCACGTGGGCGGGGGAGTCGATCCGCAGTTCCGGATCGCGGAAGGCATTCCGGCTGAGGCCGGCGGCGTGGTGACCGTGCCGGTGATGCTCGAGACCGATCCGGCGGCGACCAATGTGGGCGGGATCGACTTCGAGTTGTTCTTCGATCCGGCACGGCTGAGGATTCAGGTGCCGGACAGCGTGTCGGCCGGGGCGGACACGGCGGGCTGGGCCTTGTCGGCGGTCCTGCTCGCGTCGGGTCATTTGCGAGTGGGGATGGTGACGTCGACCGGCCAGCCGCTGGCGCCCGGTCTGCGGGAAATCGCCCGGCTGCAGTTTGGCGTGGAGGCTGGGGAGTCAAGTAGGATGGGTTTCCAACCCGTCCCGGACGGGTCAGAGACCCGTCCTACGTTGCTGCCACCGATCACCGATTACCGGTCACCGATCACCGATCGGCTGGACGGGTCGGAGACCCGTCCTACGGTGCTGGACATCGAGCCGGTCGATGCCCGCGCCGGCGGTTATAAGTGGACGGACGCCGACGGCAGCGTGCTGATCCGGCCCGCGCAGCGGACGTTGGCCGGCGCGACGCGGCAGCGGATCTGGCGCGACCTGGATGCGAAAGCGGACCTCCTGGAGTCCGTACTGGCGGATCTGGTACACGAGATTGCCTCCGCGTGGCGGTGACCGTGCATGGATGCGGAGCACGGAGGATCGGGACCGACGGGAAGATGGCTTAGCACGGATGGAAAAGCCGGAGCACGGATGAAGAAGAGGGCGCAGAAAAAGGACCTGTCCCCCTGTCCCGCCAATCACCATAGGGTAGCTTTTGTATCCTCTCGGGGCGATGGCATGCCGCTCCCCGCCGCTCCACGCGCAAGGAGGGGGAATTGCTGCGGGTGCCGAACAATCTCCAGCGATAGGTCCACGTCCAAGTCGGGCCAGTAGAAGTGACCACCGCCGTGGTCTTCAACCCTGCAGATGGCCGCTACGGTGGCCTCTCGGAACCAGGGGTACTCGTCGTACGGCAGAAAGTACCCCCTGCCTTCGTGGAACAACCAGAATCCGTGCTGCGAGATGTTCGCGACCTCAAGGGCCGAAGTGGCGGTTCCACTCCTCGATGATTTCATCGCGGCGCTCCTCAACGATTTTGCGCAGTCGGTTCAATTCAGGCTCGTTCAAGCCCACGGAATCCGCCAAGGCCACGGTTGGCTCTAGCCAGAACTTGGCCTCACCCTCCGGCGACTTGACGTGAACGTGCATCCGCCGCTCTTCGCGGCTAAAGAAGAAAAACCGGTAACTGCCTTCCCAAAAAACACTGGGACTCATGATGCTATCATACGTGCTGACAACGTTTCCGGCTACCATCTCATCACGGAACCTGAAACGGAAAGGACGACGGAAACGGAAAACGGAAACGGAAAGGACAGGCATTATCCGAGGGGCGGGGCAGCATGAATCGTGCTGATCCGGCCCGCGGAACGCGCGCCGGCCGTAGCGACGCGGCAGCGGATCTGGCGCGACCTGGATGCGAAAGCGGACCTCCTGGAGAACGTGCTGGCGGATCTGGTGCACGAAATTGTGTCCGTGTGAGGGCGGAAAATCCCGGCAATCGTTTTGCCTAAGCGTTCTTTTCGCGTCGCTTCGCTCCGCGGTGTGTAAACGAGGGCCTGGCTGGAGTTCGTAGCACATGAATGACAGGAGTTC
>CAZAQY010000160.1:0-19309 GCA_964486845.1 uncultured Pirellulaceae bacterium | reverse complement strand
TGCCTCGGACGCCCTTGCTGACATCGTATTCCTCCAGCATCTCGGGTGCCGGTCCTTTCTTACCGGCCTTTTTCATAGTCCTTTCGCTCCCACCGGGCTGCTAGCCGTGCACTGATGATGCGTATTCGATCACCCCGATCGGTGAACACGACCACCAAGAGGCGCCGCCGTTGTGATTCTCCTAGGACGACGTACCGATCTTCGTCGTCCGAATGGACCGGATCGTAAATCGTTATCGACAAAGGATCGGCAAACACAGTACTGGCCTCTTCAAAGGTGACGCGGTGCTTGCGGCGGTTCACCGCGGCTTTGTTCTCGTCCCATTCAAAGGCCAGACCCATCGCTGCACCCTTTCGCGGTCCGAGACCGGACTCATCTCCTCAACCTCTACTTTACGATACCGGCAACGGATCGTCCGCGTCAACTACGGCGGCCCGCCGCTTGGCGTTCCCGCTCACAGGGATCGAGAACGCCAACCAGACGTTGGCGGCACAGGCCGCCGCGAAAAGGCCGCCCGTCACGACGACGTGCTGAATCAGGAAATCGACAGTCCAGTCGGCCATGGGGTCGGCCCTGAACGCTCGATGGAGCGCGACCAGCCAACCGCCACCGATCGTCGCGAGGAGTGCGTAGCACGTTACCACCGGCCTCGCGCCCCTGCAAGGGGGGAGGTTGGCGCGCCGGGGACAACGCGCAAAGACCCGAAGCGGGAAGATATATGGCTATGCAGCTATTAAAATTCGCGCCGCTACTTTTGCCGGGGTGGGCAGGGACGCGCCTTTGATCGCAGCGAGAAGAACCGAGCTGGGCTTGGTTTTTCACGGAAGTTCCTCGGAGCCAGTCTCATTTTTTCGCAGCCTCTGAGCTGTGCGGGGGCAGATCGAATCGCGTGTCACGCCTCGAATTCTAAGGCACGACGCGATTGCTTGTAACAGGAAACATTGCTGGTAGAATTATTTCCGTTCAAGACAAATGCGACCTCGTTGAGTCGGCTCCCCGGTCAACTTGCCCAACATCGGCGGCGGTGTTTCGTTTGTCGCCGGGCCCACGTACACTTTTTGTGTTACAATCGCGGCACGAGCCCGAATCTGGGCGAGCCTGTGCCGGGCAGCACCGGTGGCACTTGTTAGTGTTACGATCACGACCCGTTTTTGCGAAGGTTGATCCACGCCATGTCCGACGCGCTACGTCAACGCATCTTTGAGGAATTGGACTCGGTCGTTCTGATCGATCCCCACACGCACATCAACGCTCTTCAGCCGGCGTCGGCCACGCTGGCCGATATCCTGGGCTACCACTACTACACGGAGTTGGCTCACTCGGCGGGAGTGCCCAAGGAGCAGATCGAGGAGCCGGGCCTGGATCCCAAGGAGAAATGCGGGCGTCTGTTTGCCAACTTGGCGCCGCTGCAGAACACCATTCAGTACAGCTGGTTTCTGGAACTCGCCCAAGCCTTCTTTGGCTTCCAGGGCGACCGGATCACGGCGACCAACTGGGAGCCGCTGTACGGCGCCGCTGCCGAGAAACTCGGCTCCGAGGACTGGGCCGGGCAGGTCCTGGACCAGAGCAAGTTGCAGGCGGTGTTCCTGACGAACGATTTCGACGACCCGCTGGAAGGCTTTGACACGGCCGTGTACATCCCGTGCCTGCGGACGGACGATCTCGTGTTTCACTTGGCCAAGCCGGAGGTGCGCGAGCGGTTGGAGCGGGCGGCCGGCGCCTCCATCGGCGATGCCGGTGCGCTGCGGGCGGCGATCGGCAAGCGGTTCGAGCATTTCAAGGCCAAGGGCGCCAAGGCGTGTGCGATCAGCCTGCCCCCGGACTTCTCGCCCGCGAGAATTTCTGCGGGGCGAGCCGACACGGCGGTTGGAGAGGTCTGCCGGCGAGGCGAGGAGGCGGCCTTGTCCCACCGGCAGGCGCTGTCCCATTTCGTCTTTTGGGCGCTGGTGGAATTCTGTGCCGAATTTCACCTGCCCTTTGACCTGATGATCGGCGTCAACCGCCGCGTTTACGAAGCGGGGGTGTACCAGGGGCAGGATCTGTACGACAGCCGCGTGTCGTTGATCCAATACCGGGAACTGTTCAACGCCTTTCCGAACGTGACCTTTCCCGTCTCTGTCTTGGCCAGCGTCACCAACCAGGAACTCGTCAGCTACGCCTGGATCTTTCCCAACATCGTGACGAACGGTCACTGGTGGTACTCGAACACGCCGGCGTTTATCGAGCGCGATTTGTCGGCGCGTCTGGAGGCGGTGCCGCAGACGAAGCAGATCGGCTACTACAGCGACATGTACAAGTTGGAATTCGCGTTGCCCAAGTTCCGCATGTACAAGCGCGTCCTGGCCAAGGTGCTGGCCGAACGGTTCGTCGTCGATCGCGGCTGGGACGAAGAGCGCGCGGTGGCTCTCGGCAAGTGCATCCTCCGCGAGAACGTCGACCGCGTGTTCGGCTTGGGAACGGGGTACGCCGTGGAAGATCTGCTGTTCGCGTAAAACCGGTTAGGGCGGTTGGCATGGCCGCGTTGTGGCGGGAGCCGAATGTGACCGGTCGAGTGATAGGCCTGGGCCTGCATCTGCGGCGGCTCCTGACGCTGGGCGCCGATCTGCTGTTGCCGCCCGCTTGCAATTTCTGCGGCGCCGAGCTTCCCTCGCTCGCCGAACCGCCGTTGTTGTGCGCCGAGTGCCGCCAGGCATTCCAGACGCTGCGCGAGTCGGCGTGCCGGCGGTGCGCGGCGCCGGCGGGCCCGGATCACCGGGAGGAAGATTGTCCTCGCTGCCGCGACCGGCGCTATCACTTTCAGGCCGCCGTGGCGCTGGGCGTGTACCAGGGTCCCCTCCGGGAGGCCGTCATTCGCATGAAGCAAAACGTCCATGAAGCGCTCACGCTGTCCGTGGGGTGCCTGCTGGCCGACCGTGTCCGGCAGACGCTGACGGAGTCCGCGCCGGACCTGCTCGTTCCGGTTCCGGCGCATTGGGTGAAACGCGTGTGGCGCGGCGTCAACGGCCCGGACCTGCTGGTCGAGGCGATGGGGAGGCGACTCCGCCTGCCCGCGGCGGACGACGTGATCCGGTGCCGCCGCCGCACCCAGAAACAAGGAACGCTGCTGCCCTCGGAACGCGCGGCCAACGTTCGAGACGCATTCGCGTTCAATTCTGATTATGATATAGTTGGTAGCCACGTGCTGTTGGTCGACGACATCATGACCACGGGGGCCACGGCCAACGAGGCCGCCCGCACGCTGCGTCGCGCGGGGGCGGCACGGGTGACGGTGGCCGTGGTCGCTCGCGGTGTGGGGCTTGCCCAGCGGCGGCAGTGAGCGCCCGGTGGCGTTCCAATACGGCGTTTTTCGCAAGAATGGCGCGTCAGACATGCCTGGGATCGATGAAGTAGCAAGAGGTGAGGCACCGCGACGGCGGCCGTTTCGCCGCGCCGTTTTGCACGGGCTGGGGGTGGTCCTGCCGCCCTTGCTGACGATCGTCGTCTTTCTCTGGGCCTGGAACCTGATTTCGGCTTACGTTCTGGCGCCCGTCGAAAACGCTGTCCGGCGCGTGATCGTGACGGCGATCTGGGATGTCCGCACCCAAGAGCCGGGGGCCGTTCCGGCGAAGGCTTACGAGCAGTTGGGCAGCCGCGAGTGGATTCCGCGTCATGTCTACGAAGTGGTGAAAGAGAATCCCGGTGCGGCGTTTCCGCAAACGGCTCAAGGTTGCTACGAACACTACGTGAATCTTGTCTACCTGCGGCGGACGATGGTCGTTCCGGTCTTCTTGGCCGTTTTCGTGCTGGTCATGTATCTGCTCGGCAAGTTTTTCGGCGCAGGTATCGGACGGTGGGTCTGGAGCCTGTTTGAAGGATTCATCGAGCGACTGCCGGTGGTCCGGAACGTGTACTCGTCGGTCAAGCAGGTGACCGACTACGTGTTCGACGAGCGCAGGGTCGGGTTCAACCGCGTCGTGGCGGTCGAGTACCCTCGGCAGGGCACCTGGGCGATTGCGTTTGTCACCGGCGAAGGAACTCTCGATGTTCGAGCGGCGGCCAACGAGCCGGTGCTCAGCCTCTTGGTCCCCACGTCCCCTGTACCCGGCACCGGTTTCACGGTCATGGTTCGCAAGAGCGAGGTGCTGGATCTGAACCTGACGGTGGATCAGGCCATCCAATACATTGTCAGTTGCGGGGTCGTGGTGCCGCCCCAGCAGCAGACTCGCGAGCAGGTCGGCTATCGCGTGCCCGCCGAAATCGCGGCCGGCCAAAAAACCAGGGATCCCCAGCCCCAGCCGACGAACCAGGATCCAGCAGCATGGGGGCGGTAAGATCGCCCTTTCCTGATCTGCTCGGGTGTACCTGCCATCGACATTCGACAAAAAGGAGAGCGTCGCCGATGCCGCTCGAACCCGTTGACTGCGCCGCATCCGGTGCCCGTCCTACAGCGGACTCCGGCCGCAATCAAGCGGCAACGCCTCGGCTGCGGTTGGGAACCCGGGCCAGTGCCCTGGCTCGCTGGCAGGCCGATTGGGTCGCGGCCGAATTGGGCAGGCGAGGCGTTCAGGTCGAGATGATTCACGTTTCGACCCAGGGCGACGTTTCGTCCCGGCCGCTGGGGGCCATCGGCGGCCAGGGGGTGTTTACCAAGGAACTGCAGCGGGCATTGCTCGACGGCGCCATCGACTTGGCCGTCCACAGCCTGAAAGACCTGCCCACCGAACCCGTTCCGGGCTTGCAGTTGGCCGCGGTCCCCGCGCGGGAAAGCACGCGGGATGTTTTCGTTTCCCGCGTTGCCGGCAGTATCGACGCATTGCCGGAGAGAGCGCGCATCGGCACCGGCAGCGTTCGCCGCCGCGCCCAATTGCTGCACGCTCGGCCCGATCTGCAGGTTTCGGAGATTCGCGGCAACGTGGACACTCGGCTGCGGAAGCTGGACGAGGGACAATACGAGGCGATCGTGCTGGCCGAGGCCGGACTGAGACGCTTGGGTCTTGGCGAACGAATCACGCAGATCCTGCCGGCCGAACTCATGCTGCCCGCGGCCGGTCAAGGCGCGCTGGGAATCGAGGCCCGTAGCGATGACGCCCCCACCCTCCAGACGCTGGCCCAACTGGATCACCCCGTCACGCACGCTGCGGTCCTTGCCGAACGGGCCCTGCTGACGGCCTTGCACACCGGCTGCCTGGCCCCCGTCGGCGTCTGGGCGCGAGTGGACGGCGGCCAATTGCTGCTGGATGCCACGGTGCTCAGCCACGACGGGCGCGAGCGTCTGTCGGTCTCGGTGGCCGGTCCGCCGGAGCAAGCCGAATCCCTGGGGCAGCAGGCGGCCGCCGACCTGTTGGCACACGGCGCCGCGCAACTGATTGCAGCTTCGCGTCAAGGCTGCTGGCCCGGAGCCGGGGAGATTAGGTGAAAGATTAGGGGTGCGCTTGGCCCCACCCGCCGCCAGTTTCGGCGCTGCTCGATCGCCACCCGGCGCGCAGAACTGCGGCCGTTCACTCCCGAATATCGAGATACCGCTGCAGTTCCTCCAGCGACCGGCCCTTGGTTTCGGGCAGGTATTTCAGGACCAGCACAAACTGCAGGACCATCATCAGGGCGAAGAACACGAAGGTGCCGGACGCGGAAATGCCCGCCAGCACGGGGAAGGACCAACTGACCGCGGCGCACAGCACCCACAGCGTAAAGCAGATCACGGCCGAGCCGGAAGCGCGGATCGCGTTGGGCAGGATCTCGTTGATGTAGACCCAGACCACCGCCCCTTGCGAGTAGGCGTGGGAACCGACGATGCCCATCAGCGCCGCGATCACGATCCAGCCCTGGGCGTGAGTGTAGAACACCCAGGCCGCCAGTGCGTGCGAGAACACAAACGTGACGGAGCCGACCAGCAGCAAGGTCTTGCGCCCCACGCCGTCGATCAACGCCATCGCCACCAGCGTCATGACCAGGTTCGTCAGGCCGATGATGACGGACTGCAACAGCGCGCTGGCTTTGGACGCGCCCGCCATGCGGAAGAGGTCCGCCGTATAGTAAATAATCGCATTGATGCCGTCCAACTGGTTGAAGGCCGCGATCATGAAGGCCAGCAGCAGCGGCTTGAGGTACTTGCGCTGGAACAGTTGCTGATGTCCGCCGCGCATCTCGGCCTGAAGCGATTCCGCGATCTCCGCCGCCTCGCGTTCCGGGGCCTCGTGGCCGAACCGGGCCAGTACGCGTTCCGCCTCCTCCCGTCGGGCCCGCTTCACCAGCCACCGCGGGCTTTCGAGAATGAACAGCACCAGCAACAGGAACGCCATCGACGGCACGGCCATCACGCCGAACATCCAGCGCCACGCCTCCGGATGCTCCGCTCCCAGCACCCAGGCGACCAGGTAGTTGGAGAAATAGGCGGCCAGGATGCCGATGACGATGTTCAACTGGCTCACCGCCACCAGCACTCCGCGGCGTCTGGCGGGAGCGATTTCGGTGATGTACATGGGCGAGACCACCGACGCGCCGCCCACCGCCACCCCGCCCAGCCAGCGGAAGAGCACCAGCGAAAGCCAGTCCCAGGCGAAGGCACAGCCAAAGGACGAGGCCAAAAACAACACGGCCAGCAGCGCCAGCACGGGACGCCGTCCCCACCAGTCACTCGGCCTGCCCACCAGCAGGGCCCCAAACAGCGTGCCGATCAGCGCACTGGCCACCGTAAAGCCGAGCATGAATTCGAGCACCTTCGTCTCGGAAACGGCCGGAACCAGCGGACGGATCTGCCTGGCAATCTCGGCCACAAAGCCCGATTTCAAGGCATCCGTGGTGCCGGAGATGACGGCCGTGTCGAACCCGAACAGGAACGACCCCAAGGCCGCCACGACGGCGCTGACCAGGAGCGTTCCACCGCGGCCCTGGGACTCGCTGGCAGTTAGATGAGGGTGCATAGATTTGTCTCTGCGCTCGGGGACGATGTTGGGCGATCATCACGCGGAGCGTGATGGCTACGATTAGGTCAGCCGCGGTCGACGCTCAGCTTCAGGAAGTGCGCGGCACAGCTGATGCATGGGTCGTAGTTGCGGATCAGGTGTTCGCACCGCATCGTCGCGCGGGCGTCGTCCAGGCTCAGCACCTGGGGCACGTAGGCCCGCAGGTCCGCCTCGATCTGGCCCTGGTTCTGCGACGTGGGCGGGACGATCTTGGCTTCGGCGATCAGCCCGTCGTCGCCGATGCGGTAGCGGTGGTACAGCAGGCCGCGCGGCGCCTCGGTGGCGTGACAGCCCGTGCCGGGCCGGGGCTCGTAAGGCACGCGACTCTGGGCCGGTTCGGCGTTGTAGTCCTCGACGATGGTGATCGCTTCCTCGTAGGCGTCGATCACCTCGACCGCCCGCGCCACGATGCTCTGGAAATTGTTCTTCGAGGGCCAGTCGATGCCGCAGTTTTCGGCCTCGCGCTGGGCGGCCGGCGACAGCTGGTCGAAGCACAGATTGATCCGCGCCAACGGACCCGTCAGGTAGCTCTTGCGCTCGGGAATCTTGACGCTGTGCAGCGCCGTGCTCTGCCGCATGTGGCGTTCCTGGAAATGCTGCTCGTACTCTTCCACCGGCACGTTCAGGCCGCTGGTCGTGACCACGTTACCTTCGTTCATCGGGTACTCGTCCGGGTGCCGGATGCAGACGCATTCGTAGTCGACAGGGAGATCTGGAAAATCGAAGCTGGAGACGAGCTTCAAAACCTCGATCGACGCGCCCAGCCCCCACTGGAGATCGGGCAGCAGGGCTTTCAGGTCCCGCGGCCTGGGTGCGCGGTAGAAGCCGCCGGTCGTGACGTTGATCGGATGGATGGCCCGGCCGCCGAGAATTTCCAACAAGTCGTTGCCGATCTTCTTCAGCCGCAGACCGCGCTCGACGGCCTCACGGTGATCGGCCGCCATGCTGATGCCGCTTTCATAGCCCAGGAAGTCGGGGGCGTGCAGCAGGTGGATGTGCAGCGCGTGGCTTTTGATCCATTCGGCGCAGTACAGCAACCGGCGCAGGCGGCGGATCTCCGGCGTCACCTGGATGCCCAGCGCCTTTTCCAGGGCGTGCGCCGCGCTCATCTGGTACGCCACCGGGCAGATGCCGCAGATCCGCGCCGTGATGTCCGTCACTTCGCGGATTTCCCGGCCGCGCAGAAAGCTCTCGAAGAACCGCGGCGGCTCGTAGATGTTCAACTCCACGTGCTCGACGCGTTCCCCGGCAAGCTTGACATACAGGGCGCCTTCACCTTCGACGCGCGAGAGCGCTTTGACCTCAAAAGTCCGGTTGGCTGGCATCCGTGAACTCCTCGTGGATTGTCTTCGTTCGGACGGCGCTCGCATGGCGCGCGCGTCCGCACATCTTCGTAGCATGGCTCTCTGAGCCGTGCTGACTGTCTGCACGGCTCAGAGAGCCATGCTACGTTGGTTGCGGGCGCCGGCCCGCACTAGGTCGGTGCTTCCAGGGTGTTGCTCGCTTCGCGGAACTCGGGCGCGTAGGCGTTGAAGTTCCGCATCAGCCGGACCAAATGACCTCGCTCCGCGCCGGCGTCGGCGTAGAACGCGGACAGGCTCAGAAGGTTGGCCTGTTCCTTGGGGCCGTAGCAGCTGAAGCACTCGCGGTTGTGAGCCGGGCAGATCGCCCCGCAACCGGCCTGCGTCACGGGGCCCATGCAAGCGATGCCCCGCGCCACCGCGACGCACACCGTGCCCCGCCGCTTGCACTCCATGCACACGCTGTAGCGCGGCACCGCCGGTTTGCGGCCGCGCAGCAGCGACGAGATCAAGTCGAGCAACTGGTACTTGTTGATCGGGCATCCCCGCAACTCGAAATCGACGATCACGTGATCGGCGATGGCCGTGCTGGTTTTCAGCGTCTGGATGTACTGGGGATGAGCGTAGACGTTGCGGACAAAGTCGTCGACGTTGGCCCAGTTTTTCAGGGCTTGAATGCCGCCCGACGTGGCACAGGCGCCGATCGTAGCCAGGAACTTGCACTGCCTGCGGATCTCCTTGATCCGTTCCGCATCGTGCGTGTTGGTCACCGAGCCTTCGACCAGGCCCACGTCGTAGGGTCCGCCGATCACTTGGGTCCGGGCTTCCAGGAACAGGGCCACCTCGACGGCGCCGACCACCGCCAACAGTTCGTCTTCGGCGTCCAGCAGCGACAGCTGGCAACCATCGCAGGAAGCGAACTTGAACACGGCCAACTTGGGCTTCGCCGATGTCATGCTGCGCACTCCTCCTCGAAACGTGATCGGTAGGCCGGAACAAGTCCGCGCAGTTCCGGCGCGCCAAACCGCGCGGGAACTGCAAGCATCGCCGCCGGAACCGCGCGGACTTGTTCCGGCCTATCGTCTGTCTTGGCCACACCGCGAAAATCATCCATCGGAAACGTCACGGGAGCACCATCAAAAATCATCCAGGTGCAGGTACGGTTCCATCTGCGCGTAGGTGAACACGGGGCCGTCCTTGCACACGAACGCGGGGCCCAGCTGGCAGTGCCCGCAGAAGCCCAGCGCGCATTTCATGTTGCGTTCCATGGACATAAAAATCTTGTCGGGCCGCAGCTTGCGGGCCAGGGCTTCGAAGATCACGAACCGCATCATGATCTCCGGCCCGCAGGTCATCACGCAGGTCTTGGCGGCATTCAAACGCAGGCGGTAGAACAAGATCGGCACCACGCCGATGTGGCCGCGCCAGTCTTCGTCGCCCAGATCGACCGTGACTTCGACCTCCAAGCCGCCGTTCCGCCAGGCGTCGAATTCGTCCTGGTACAGCAAATCGTTCGGCGTCCGGGCGCCGTACAGCAGAAACACGCGGCCGTAATCGTCGCGATGGTTCAGCACGTGGTAGATCGCGGGCCGCAACGGCGCCAGACCGACGCCGCCGCACGCGATCACGATGTCGTGGCCGCGGCAGATCGGCATGGGCCACGCGGAGCCGAACGGCCCTCGCACGCCAATCTGATCGCCGACCTTCTTGCGGGCCAGCGCCCGCGTCACGTTTCCGGCCACGCGGATCGTGTGTCCCAAGGTGCCTCGCCGCTCCGGATCGGAACTGATCGAAATCGCCGACTCGCCGAATCCCGGCAAGTACAGCATGTTGAACTGCCCCGGCTGAAAGCGAAACTGTTGCGCCAGGGCGGGATCGTCGAGCGTCAGTTCGTAGGTCGAGATCCCCGGCACTTCGCGTTTGATGCCGGTGATCCGGGCCGAGTGAGCCATCCAGGGGTTGGCCTGAGGCGCAATCGCCGTCGCCACAGCGGTCATGCTTCCACTCCTCGAATCGCGGCCACTTCTTCCGTCAAGTCGATGCCCACCGGGCACCAGGTGATGCACCGCCCGCAACCCGTGCAGCCGGACACGCCGAATTGGTCGATCCAGGTGGCCAGTTTGTGCGTCAGCCACTGGCGATAGCGGGCCGCGATCGCCTTGCGGACCGTGCCGGAGTTCATGTAGGAATGTTCGGCCGTAAAGCACGACGCCCAGATGCGCTCGCGCCGCACATTCCGGCCCAACAGATCGGAAACCTCTTCCACGTCGCTGCAGAAGCAGGTGGGGCAGACCATCGTACAGTTGCCACAGGCCAGGCAGCGATGCCCCACGGTCTCCCAGCGGTCGTGCTCCAGGTTCCGCATCAGCAAATCGTGGATCTCCGCCGTGTCCAGGTAGCGGCCTCGCGGCCGGCCGTTCCCCTCGCCGGACGCCGCCGGCGGCGGGGCCGCCTGCCGGCGCTGCATCTGGCGGCGGAGGTGCTCCGGCTGCTCGCGCGTCTGGTTGATCTCCTCCATCGTACACGGCGCCCAGTCGCAGTGGCCGACGACCTGGCCGCCGATTTCCGTGCCGACCTCGATCGCAAACTCATCCGTCAATTCGGTCAGGGCCAGATCGTAGCCGGCCCGCACCGCCGGTCCCGTTTTCATCGAGTGGCAGAAGCACGTGGCGGCCGCGCGGCGGCAATTTACCGCCAGCACAAACAACGCACTCCGCCGCGCCGCGTAGTTCGGGTCCACGTACGGCCCGCTCAGGAACACGCGGTCCTGGACCTCGATGGCGTGCAAGTCGCAGGAACGGATGCCGATCACCGCCAGCGGCTGGGCGGCTGCGGGCGGCGTCTCCATCTGCCATTGGCCTTCGACCTCGGCACAGCGCAACAGCGTCTCGCGAGGCGGAAACAGGTAGCTCTTCAACGAATGCGGCCCGACCACGTAGTCAAAGTACCCCGCGCCCTCCGCCAACTGCAGCCGGTACTTGCCGCCGTCTTGTTCATCGAGGTACCCGATGGGCATCTGCTGGATCGAATCCAGATCGTCCAGCACGACGGCGGCGTCGGCCAACCGCGGGCCCAGCGTGCGGTAGCCTCGGCAGCGCAACTGGTCGACGATCGTCTGCAATTGCGGCTTTTCGATTCGGACGTAGGAGCCCACCGGGAGCTTGCTGGATCTCATGCTGTCCCTCGTGAATCGTGTTCCTGTTCCGAGCCGGCCTGCTGCGCATCGCCGAACACATCCAGGAGCTGCAGACGCGTGGCGTTAAGCCGTTGCGAGATGGTCATCGCCACCTGGCGCATGAACTCGTAACCGAAGCGGGGATTGTGCTCGCACAACGTCAGCACCTGGCCGGCGTTCAGTTCGATGGCCTCCGTCGGGGCGAGCGTTCGAATCGTCCCCGTGGACCGCGCCTGGCCTACGGCCGGCGAGATGCCGAGCAAGTCGCCGGCCTCGACGGTCATGATCCGCCGGCAGCCGATGCCCGCCGCGCAGATCTCGATCGAAGCGCTGCCGCTGAGGATCAGGTAGATGTTGGACAGCGTCTGTCCTTCGCGGTACAGGACCTTGTTCGCCGGAAACTCAACCAGACGAGCGATCGCCGCCAGGTGACGCAAATCTTCGTCGTCGATCTCCTGCAGAAATTGAAACTGGCGAAGTTGTTCGGGAAGTACCTTTTCAGCCATCGTTTTGCTCGCTTGTTTCGCACGCCAATTCTTGCAGCACATGACGCTCCAACTCAGGCAAGGCGCGGCGCACTTCCGGCGTCAGGTCTTCACCCGGCTCACACCGCGACACCTCGACACTCCAGACGATGACCTGGGGTGGCAGCCAGCCAAGCGTTTCGGCCAGCGCAAGTGTGTCGCCCACCGTCAATCCATGGCTGCTCCGCCGCCCCTGCGACCGGAGCCGGACATCCGGCCATGACAGCCGGATCACGGTTCCGGGCGGCTGATTTCCCCGGCAGGCGTCCACCAGAATCAGACGGCGGCAGCCGCTCAAATGGTCGAGAAGCCGCGGCGGCTCGACGGCCACCAACTGCGCGGACAAACCGGGCCGCCGGCGGAGCATCTCCACGACGCGCCACCCTGCCGCATCGTCCCCGTGCGGACTGCCCACGCCGAGTACGCGATCGGCGAACATCTGCCACCCGCTTTCTGCACAAGAAACCATCCTGCGATGACCGCGCACGACCACGGATAGCTTACCCCCGCGGCCAAGCCGCGTAAATACGGAGGCCGCAGAACTCCCCGCCTCGGCGCCGGCGAACCGCGCATCGTGGCGATGGATCGCTTCGGCGCTAACGCCACGCGGCGGCGATGTCGTTCACCAGATCGGCGAGCAAATCCTCCAGGCCGTCCAGGTCAAACAGATTCGCCGCGTTGTGCCAGACGTTCGCCGCCGCGATTGCGACGCTGCCGTCCATCGCCGTCCACGAGTAGCCGCCCGCGTACGGATCGACGGGCTCGATATCCAGCGCCACCACGTAGCCCGGTCTCTCCGAGACCGGAACCGCGTCACCGTAGGCCGCTCGCTCCGCGAGCGGAATCGCGTCTCGGAGAGACGCGGCTACGTGAAACTCCAATCGGGCAATCTCCCGGAGACCCACCCCCAGCGGCCGGGCGCGCGAGTTCAGCATTCCCACGCGCAAATGCCCCGCATCGACCAGCGTCGAGGACACCGCCCAGCCGCCGGCCGTATCCGCCCCGGCCGAGACGCCGCCCCGCACGTCGATCGTCAACTGCGACGGGTCGAAGAACAAGTCGAAGTCGATCGCCCCCACGTTCCTCGCCGCCGCCTCGATGTCCAACTTCACCGGCACGGACACCAGCCCGCCGGAATCGGCTGGAATGTTCTCGCCGATCTGAAACTGCGGATCGACTCCGCCGACGACGGGCGTTACGCCGATCCGAGGATTGTCCGGCACGAACGGCTCGGCGATCCCCAGCCCTTCCTGCACGATCAGGAACGCATCCGCCGCTGACAGGACTCCGGATCCGTCCGCGTCGCCCACGATCCGGGGATCGGTCCAGGCGTGGGCCGCAAAGCCGTCGGCCAAACCAAGTGCGGCTTGCACAGTCAAGAATGCGTCCGCCGCGCTGTGAATCCCGCTCGCATCCACGTCGCCCAGGTACGCGGCCTTGTGGATCGCCACGTCTCCGACCGCGGCAATCGCCCCCTCGTTGACCGAGACGTTCTCCAGCCGGATCGCCTGCGACGCGCCGTAGGGAGCGTCGTTCGGCACCGCCGCCGTCAGCCGCACGACGTCGACGTCGGCCCCCGACAGCGGCTGCGTCCCCGAAGCCGTGACCGTCGCCACCCCAGTCGTGCTCGTATCCAAAGCGACGCTCCAACCGCTCGGCAGTCCCGCCGCCACGGTGGCGGCCGTGATCTCCAGCAAGTCCTCGTCGTACACCAAGTCCACGGCCAGCGACGTGATGCCGGCCACGTTGTCGATGCGAATCGGCAGGCCGGTGTCCGTATTGGGGATGCTGACCGGCTGCCCCGCGCCGCGAGCGAAATCGGGCAGACTGACCGCCACCGTGCCGGCGGGCCGCGCGGAAACCGTGAACGCGGTTTGGTAGTCATCTCCCGGCGTGCCGTCGGCGTTGCCATCGAGCGTCCCGCCGCCGGTGTCGCGGAATCGCGTGGCGCCGCTAAACAAGGTGACGGTGTATGTGTCGGGTTCCAGCAAGCCACCGGTCTGCACGAAAGTGATTTGCCGCCGGCCGGCACTGAGCACCAGCGACCCGTGGACCGGGCCCACCGTGGCCCCCGTGACGGTCACGTCGGCCGCTCCCAGCGCGTGCGACGCGGAATCGTACAGATTCAACACGCTCGGATCGAGATCCCGTTCGAAGCGGGCGACAAAACCGGTATCCGCCGGCACGAACTCGGCGACGACCAGCGTGTCGGTATCGTCGTTGGCGATCGTGCCGACCGCGCCGGCGGGACTGCCCGCGGCGTAGTCCACGCCTGGCAGCACCAGCAGCCACGCCGTCTCGTCCGTTTCCGGCACGTCATCCGCGATCGGGGTGATGGTCACGACCGCCGTGGCGCTGCCGGCGGCAAACGTGACGGTCCCGGCCTCGGCGTCGAAGCTGGCCGCGCCGCTGACCGTGTAGTCGCTGGGGAATGCCGCCGTGCCCGCGACGCGGAACGTCACGGTCAGCGGCTCGGCGGTCGCCCGACTGCGAGTGAACGTGTACGTCAACTGCCCGCCGCCATCCTCGGCCACCGACACGGGCGAAACGGTCACGGAGACTCGAGGCGGCACCGCCTCGTTCATCACCGTGAAGATCGAGGTGTTGTCGATGTACTGACCGGTCCAACTCGCATCCAGATTGTAAAGGGCGCGGAGGTTGGGCTCGGTGCCCAGGATGTGGTTGGCGAACCGATCGCTGCCGGCTCCCTTGGCAAACAGCGGCACCAGGGAGTTGCTGTGGTTGCCCCCAAAATACCACACGGAAGGCAGTTGTCCCGAACCGTTGTCCTTGACGTGGGCGTAGTCGACACCCGAATCGAATTTGCCATTGTTGTTGACATCGAAGAACGTCGATCCAGTGCTGCCGTCTCCCCACAGGTAACCGGTCTCGTGGTCGGCGGTGACGATCAGCAGCGTGTTGTCCCAGTTGTTGCCGTTCGTGCCGGCGTCCAGGTAGTCCACGACCGCCTGCACCGAGTTGTTGAAGTCGATCTGCTCTTCGATCATGCGGCCGATGCGTCTGGCATGGTTGGCCCAGTCGACGGCGCCTCCCTCGATCATCACGGCAAAGCCGTCGGGGTTGTTGTCCAGCACGTTCAGCGCGGCTCGCGTCATGTCCGCCAGCGCGGGCAGTCCCGCGGTCTGCGGATCGGCGTAGGGCAGGGTCTTGTCGTTGGCCGACCCTGACGGGGAGCGATAAGCCTGCAACGTCTGGTTCACCCGGGCTACGCCGAAGACCTTGTCGGGCGTGACGCCGGCGGCCAGGTTCTGAATGCCCGCGGTGGTGTCCACGCGGGTCCAGCCGTTGACGCCGTTGCCCAGGTCGGTCCAGGCCTGGGCGCCGCCGACCCAATTGTCCGTCACGGAAGGCGCGTAAACGCCGTTGTCGTCATAGTCCGGGTGGCCGGCCCCCATGACGACCTTGAGGTTGCCGTTGTAGTTGCCTGCGTCGTAGTAGTTGTTGGCCGCAACAGGATTGCTGCCGTAGACGGCCTCCTTGGCCAGGTTCACGTAGTCCGTGCGGCTGCGGTTGTGCCCGTAGACCGCGACGGGCGTCGCATTGCTGATCTGCACCGAGGACACCGCGCCAATGCTCTTGCCGTGCTGGGCTACATCCTCGAAGAAGGTGGTCAGCGGTTGATTGCTGGTGCTCCAGTTGATCCCCTCGTCATAGACCTTCTGGCCGGTGTACATAGCCGTGGCCGCCGCCGCCGAGTCGGTCGCGCCGTAGCTCTTGGCGTAGTTGAAGTCGCTGGCCATGCGGGCCGGGTTGTAGGCGTGGCCGCCGGCCAGACCGGTCGCCGACGTGGTCTGCACGCCATACTTGACGGGGAACGACTCGTAAACGGCCGGCGAGCCGACCCAGTAGTCGGTCGCCCGGACCGAATTGAACCCCTGGCCATCGGAGATCATCAGGATGACGTTCTTGGCGGCTCCTGTACTCAGCAATCGCCGATCTTCCAACTCTTCCAGCTGAAGTTGCCGGCTGTTCCGCAAAAGGCCTCGCTTGCGGAGATCACGCCCGGTCCGTTCGCGAGACAAACACGCGGACCGCAGAAGTTTCACGATGCGTTTCATCATCTTGCGAGGCTCCTATTCCGGTGCGAGTGGACTTCGCGGCCATCTCTGCTGGCGGCCGCAGCCATGGTCGCGGTCGCCGACAGGATGCGAATCAAGGCAGGAGTCTAAATCACTTAGCAGCGTTCGAGAAACAACGGTCGTCCCGTCAAAGTAGCCATCACACTCCGTGTGATGACCGGCAAGAAACACTGGACCGTTATTTATTTCTCGAACGCGGCTTAGGGCTTGGCTTTCACGCGTTGGAACGTCAACCCGGGATCGCCGGGCGGGCCGCCGGCGATCACGAACTGGAACTGGTCAGGACCGCCGGAGGTGACGCGGCCGGCCATCGTGCCTTGGTCGGCGCTGTCCATGAGCAGCGCGTCGTCCGTCGTGCGGTAATTGCCGGAGATCGTCGTCGGCTCCTTGCCCTTGGGGGTCGATTTCCAGGTGAACTGGCCCTGCTCGTCGATCGTCAGATCGAAGGCGTTGCCGTCGCGTTCCGCGTGCCACTGGCCGACCAGATCGGTGGTCAGCACCACCTCGTCCGGTTTGGCTGTTTCCGGCTCGGGCTCGACGGCCGGTCTGGCAACCGTCCGTTCTGCCGCCGCGCCGGGCGGCGTCTGGACCTCGTCGCCGCCCTGCAGTGCGTCGTACATCCGTTTGGCCACCTGGTCATCGGGCTGCAACTTGACCACACGCGCCAGGGCGTTTTTCGCCGAATCGGCGTGGCCGCAGATCAGGTAGTGGTAGGCCAACACGAACGCGGCCGCGGAATCGTTCGGCTGCTGCTTGCAGTGCGCCTCTAATGCCCGCAGTTGCCCGGTGTATTCGTCCGAACTGTTGTACAGACTGATAAGCGTCGTCCAGTCCATGCCGGGCGCGACGGCCAACAGGGCATTCAGCACGGCCGCCGACTGCTGGTAATCGCCCTGCGCGAACAGGCACAGCGCGCCGAACTCGTGAGTCACCGGATCGTTCGGCACTTTGCGTACCGCCTGTTCCGTCAGCTTCAGCGCCTTGCTGTAGTCCATCCGCTGGAACGCGTCGCGGGCCTGGTCCAGCAGGCGGTATCCCGCTTGTTCGCCGGGTGTTTCCGCCGGCGCGGGCGCCTGCGCTTCCGCCGCAGCGTCCTGGTCGTCCGATTCCACATAGTAGTTGTTGATCACGATGGGCTGCGAGTAGTCGTAGGCCGGAGCCGTCGCCACCACGGTCGTCGTGTAGTACGGATTCACGTAGCCGTAATAGTAGCCGTATCCCCAATACGGCGTCAGCGCGCGCAGACCCCAGTAGGTCACGCCGACGCCGACAGGCACGTACCAGTAGTTGCCCCAATGGCCGGTCCAGCAACCGTGATACCAGCCGTGGTGATGGTAGTGAATGTGGCGGTCGTACCAGTGATCGCCCCAGTGTCTGCGCCAGTCGCCACCGCCATAGCCCCAGCCGGGCCGGTCGCCGATGCCCGGCCAATCTCCAATTCCCGGCTTGCCCAGCGACGGTCGATCCCTCGGCAGCGTGCTCGGACGCTCGATCTTGCCTGGCCCTGGACGATCCGGGCCGCCGATACCAGGCCTGCCGACGCTCGGCCGATCGACGCCAGGGAGGGGCAGTCGGTCGAGTGTGCCAGTTCCCGGTCGGTTGATGTCGGGTCTGCCGATGCTCGGCCTATCGCCGCCGGGGCTGGGCCGAGTGAAGCCGCCTGCGAGGTCTCCCAGACCAGGGCGGCCCAAGCCGGAATCGATATTGCCCAGGCTGGGCCGGTTGCTGATGCCCGGCGAGACGCTGGGCCGAGAGCCGACCGACGGGGGACTGACGCTCGGCCGCGAAACAGACGGGCGGCTGATCTCGGGCCGCGAACCGCCGCTGATGTTGGGCCTGCTGCTGATTCCCATCGAAGGTCGCGAGATGGAGGGACTCGGGCTGGGACGCGGAGTCGGCCGGCTGCTGACGCTGGGCAGCGAGGGCCGGCTGGACGGCATGGAAATGTTGGGCCGCGACATGCCGCCACCACTGGGCCGCGACATGCTCGGACTGGGCCGCGACATGCCACCACCCGGTCGCGCACCTCCGCCCATCCCCATCGACGGCCGGGCGCCGCCACCACCACCTCGACCGCCTCCGCCGGGGCCTCGACCAAAGGCGTCAGGGATCAGAGCCAGACTGGAGGCCCCGACCAGCAGGATGCCAAATGCAACTGGTTTCATTCGTCGGATCATGCTTTTCACCGTATCGTCCTTGGAGTGCAGCGACTTGCCGCCGCTTTGGCTTGACTGATCACTTGCTGGGAGTCGGCGGACGGCGGACGATGGTGACCTCGTAATCGTCCATGGTTTCGTCGCCCGCGATGCGGTCAAAACCCCGCATCACGAACTTGTCTTTGTCCACGGGCTCGACGAACAGCGTCGCTGAGCCGGTTTGGCCGTTCGGAAAGACGGCCGACGACTTGAGGACCCAGCCGGAGTCGATCACCGTCCAGTGCGCGTCGCCGTAGCCGCCATCGGAGTCGAACGCCCAGGAGCGGATACGCTTGTGGAGCGGGTCCCAGCCGATCCGCTGGCTGGTCGTCATCGCTGATCGCCCTTGGATTTTAGCCGTGTAATCCATCAGCAGGAAGTTCTTGTCTTCCGACCACCGGCAGGACATCAGCACGACCGATTCGGCATTCTCGTCCACCCAGTCGCCGGCCAGCCAAGCCAGCGGCTGCAGTCGCTCGTGCGGCGTCGGCTCCTCGTCGGCCGTAAATTCGCGGGCCGAGGCGATCAGCCATTGTCCTTCGCGTTTGACGTACATCAGCGTGTATCGGGTGGCCGCCTTTCCCGTACCGTCCTTGGTGACGACCTTTCGCATTCCGTCCTCGACCGCCAAGCCAGGTCCCGGCACGCGAATCGAGGCGACGTCGAGCGTCAGTTTCGCGCCGGGGAACTTTTCAAAAAACTTCGTAAAGACCTGCTCCAGCTGGCCGCGCCCCTGGTAGACGTTACCCGCCTCGTCCACCGCTTCACCGTCCGGCAGGAAAGCCGCGGCGATCGCCTTCGCTTGGCCGCCGTTGTAGGCTTGCACCATGCGCTGCGACAGCTGGAGAACCGCCTGCTCGTCCGAATTTGGGTTGGCTGGTTTATCTTCCGACGCCGATGAGGCCGTGACCCAGCTACAGAAAAAAACGCAAGCGAGAATCGGACGTAGATATCGCAAGGTGCCGCCCTCCTGTGAATCGAGTCAAGGTGTTGGAGAAGATTTCCGCCCATTGTAGACGATTTGCACTTTAGGAGAAATGTTCCAGTCAAGAAACTGATCTTGACCGAAAACC
>CAZAQY010000159.1:0-19366 GCA_964486845.1 uncultured Pirellulaceae bacterium | reverse complement strand
ATTTCAAATCTCTACGGCCCCAGCCTTTGCGTGCTGCCTTCCTCGGCCAGTCGCGTGTAGTACTCCTCGATCAACTTCTCGTACCGGGGCAAGAATTCTTCGATCGCGCTGCTCTGCATCTGGTCGCGGATCTTGGGCGGCAAGTGTCCCCAGATCTGTTTCAGCATCTGCTGCAGCCGCAGCAGGTTTTCGCGGTCCGACGCGTTGCCGTCGGTGCGTGCGGTGCTTTCCTTAGCCGGTTGATTGGCTCCCGTGTTTTCTCCGCTGCCCGCTTGGCTCTTCCGGCCCGGCTTGGCGCCGGGTTTCGGACCCGACTTGGAGCTGCTCTGACCGCTCTGGCACTGTTTCTTCATTTCTTCGATCAAGCGGTCGAGGTCCTCGATCACTTGCTGCTGGACGCGCTGTGTCTTTTGCGACGTGACTTGCCGGCTGATCAATTCCTCGGCCAACCGCATCCGGCGGCCAATCGAGATCAACGGATCGGGGGACGCTTTGCCCAGGTCCTCGCCCTCAGCCAGTTGCTCCAACAAGGGTTGGTCGATGTCAGACGCGCCGTCCGTTGGCTTATCCCTTGGTTTGGCAGCGGAAGGCGATGCGGTTTCGGTCGGTGGCGGGACGTCCAGACCCTTCAGCAATTCGTTGTCCAGGCTGTCGCACAGCATTTCGTCAATCGAAGGCTTGGCCGCCGGGGGAGCAGAGTCCGCCTCGGTCGCACCCAGGCTTGTCGCGATCAGCCATCCGCAGAGCGTCAGACAACAGGCGAGCAGGAACGGGCTCAGGCGTACAGAATTCAGTCTTCGCGGTCGACCGTCGAACCACCGGGAAAACCGTGTCCCCGCGAAAATTGAATTCTGGATGTCTGAGCACGTTGACCCGTTCATTCCTTCGGCTCCTGGGCTGCCTCGGCGCCCGCATCACCGCGCCGGCCGCTCAGTTCTCCGAGCATGGTTGCCAGCCGGCCCTGTTCTTCGGCCAACTGCCGCAGCGAGTCCGTTTGCTCCTCGGTCAAGGTCCCGGCACGCAACCGGGCTTCCTCCAATTCGACCGTGCGGCGGTGGATTTCCTCTTGCATCAATTTTAGCAGCTTCAGCTCCGCCAGTCGCTCCGGGGCGTCCGACGGTGGCTGCTGGTTGTTCTGGCCTGGCGGGTTTTGCTGCTGATCGTCCGGCTCTCTGCCCTCCTCCCGCTTCAACGCTTCCTGCATCTGCTGCAAGCGCACGAGGGCGTTACGTTCCGACTGTTGCGTCGGCGGTCCTGTCTCCTGGCGATCCAGGCCGCGAGCCGCGCGATCCAGTTCACGGAGCGCACCGTGCAGGCCCAGCGCAAAAGCGGGAGCGGACGCCAGCTTGTCAGCCAGCGCGGCGGCTTCGGTCGCTATCTCCCGTTGCTCGCGAGCCAGGGTGCCCAGGCTCGAAAGCTGGGCCCGCGTCCAGCGACCTTCCTGTTGCTGGCGTTGGCCCTCCAATTCGACCGTCGTGTTCAACGCGGCTTGCTGGCGGCGGGCCAGGCCGTCGAGTTCCTGCCCCAGTCGCCCCATCTGCTCTTGCAGCAACTCCCGGCCGGCCGACTGTCGCGTCTGGTTCAACTGTCGTTCGGCCTGCTCCAACTGCCGTTCCGCCTCGCGCGACTGCTCCAACGTTCGCTGCGCCTCACCCTGCTTCGCCGCTTCCGCTGCCTGGTCCAGGGCGGCCGCGGCGGCGGTCAACGACTGCGCCGCTGGTTCGGCCGACAGACGTTCCAGGCGCCGTGAGAGCCGCTTGGCCTGCTCCGCCAGTTCGCCTACTGCAGGCTGCAGTCGCTCCAGTTCGCGTTTCCGTTGCTCGTCGTCACCTGCCGCCGCGGCCTGCTCGGCCTTGGCCTGCAGTTGCTTCTGTTTCGTGCGCAGCTCCTTGAGTTCTTCCGCCGCCCGCTGGAGTTGGTTCGCGCGGCCTTCCAATTCGTGCGCCCGCCGATTGGCCAGCGCATCCAACAGTTCCTGCAAGCTGCGGAGGATCGTCTGCTGATTCTGGGCTGCGTCGCCGAGTTGGTTGTTTTCGATGCGCCGGCCGGTTTCCCGCATGCTCCCGCCCAGGGCCGCGCGGCGGGCCAGATCGAGGGCGTCGGAGAGCGTTTCGGCCGCCGCCGGATCGACTTCAGCCAACTCGGTGCGCATCTGATCCATCCGCGTTTGGATCTTGTCGAACTGGCGTCCCAGTTCGGCCTGGCGTTCCGCCAGGCGGCGCAAGTTCACGCGTTGTTCGGCGTCCAGGTCCTTGAACTCCCGCCCCAGGTAGTCCAATCGCGCACGTTCGGTGTCCTGCCGCAACTCGTCCTGCGACTGGCGCAACCGGGCCAGTTCGCGCGAGAATCGCCGGTAGTTGTCCCACTGGGAGAAGTCCCCCAGCAGATTTTCCAAACGCGCAATCACGTCATCTTGCCGGCGGCCGACGGATTGGAGCGCGTCGTTCAATTCCGGCGGCGCCGATACGGTTTGCGAGGCGTCGCCGGCCGGCGCCGAGCGAAGCGCCTCCCGCGCCGTCTTCCAGGCGCTGATCAGCTGCGTCTGAATCGGCGGCAGTTGGTCGCGGCTGATCTGCCGCACGGCCGCCAGGAGTTCGGTCATCCGTTCTGCGGACTCCGGATTCTCGATCCGATTGCTCCGCAACTCGTGCAACAGGCCCTCGATTTGCGAGGCGACGCCGTCCTGCGGATGGGTCAGCAGGCGGCCCACCTCCCGTTGCTTCAATTCGCCGGCCTGCAACTGATCCACGTCGCTGGCGGCCAGAGTACCGGCGTCGGCGAGCCCGATTTCGAGCGACTTGACGGAGGAACGCACCTCGCGCTGCACCCGCAGGACCTCGGCCAACTGCCCGAGGATGAAGGCCTGCCGCGACGCGATGCGTTCCTCTAATTCGCTCAAGGAAATGATCGTCAGCCGGCGCGTCGCAGCCTGGGCCGACTGCGGCCTGTAATCGTCCGCCGTCAGTTCGAAGTCGATCCACGCGCCCGGCTTGAGGCCGGCCAGTTTCGACAGGTCCCAAGCGAATTCCAGCGCCCGCACGTCGGCCGGGCTGCCACCGACGTCGGCGGGGGGTTGCTGCCGGCGCGGCGCTACATCCGGACCGCGTTCGATTTCCACCGTTTGCCGTTCGTCCGGGTTGGGGCTGTCGCTACGTGTAAAGCGGATGCTGATCGAGTGAATCGCCAAGTCATCTTTGACCACGCCGGACAAGGACAGCACGGCATCGGCGGTGACAGACGTGTTCGCCGCGGGCTGCTCCAAGACCACCGTGGGCGGCGCGTCCGGCACGACCCGCAGGTTCCACCGCCGATCGCCGCCGCCGCGCAGTCCCTCGGCGTCCGTCACCTCGAACCAGTAGGTCCCGGATTGAGTCGCCGTCCAGGGCGGCTGGGCGTCCGGGCCGATCGTGAACCGCAATCGGTCTTCGCTCAGCCGACCGAACACAGCGCCGGCCGACTCGGGCTTGTCCATGCGCAACCGCACGGCGTGGGCGGGCCGGTTGACCGCGCCGGCAACTTCGATCACCGTCCCCTCCAGAGTTCGGATGTTCTCGCCGCAGGCAACGGTCGTCCAAGCCGTGTACGCGGGCGGGTGCAGGCGAATCTGCTGCGACGTGACTTGGGGCGGCTCCACCAGTTCCAACGTCCGCCACTGCATCGTATCGTCGTCTCCGCCCGCCGCGCGGTAGCGAAACGGCCGCCGCACGTCGTCCAACCGGTAGACCATCCGATCCTGAAAAAACTTCATGTCCTTGATCTGGGTCTTGTCCGCCCGTTCGCCTTCCGGCTGAATGTGAATCTGGACCGACGAGGGCAAACGTCCGTTGCGGTCGACCAGTTCGACTTCGAAATCCGAGCCGAACGCCAAACGCGTGGGAGCTTTGACGAACTGCAGCTGGTTTCGCCGCGGCCAAGGTTCCACCCGCCACGGCATAGCCAGACGCCGGGCGGCCAGGGTGGCGGACGGCCAGTCCCAGGCCGCGGCCAGACCCACCAGGGCGCAGAGGGCCGCCGCCATCACCGCGATCCGCCGCGGCCGCCGCGTCTCCAGACAAGCGGCGAAATCCCACCGCTCCAGATCGGCGGCCGTACTCGCCACCACGGCCCGCCGCAGATCGGGCGATCCAGCTGTGACCTGATCTTCCGGCTGGCCCAGGAATGCGACCGCACTGCTCAGCCGGTCGCACATCTGCGGAAACCGCTGCTCGATCCGCTGAGCGACCTCCAATTCCGACAAGCGGCGGACGAAAACCGGATAGGCAAACCGCCCAATCGCCCACGCGCCGACCGCCAGCACGGCCGCCGAACTCAACAGGCGCACGCCAGCGTCATCCGAGCGCAAAGCGTAGTCCGCCAAAGCGGCCAGGAAGACCGCCCCGACCACCACGATCGCGGCCATGGCGCCGCCGCGAAGAACCCGCAATCGCCATGCTCGACGTTGGATAACACGCACTTTCTGTTGAACGGGATGCAGCATGACTGCGTTTCTGGATGTCGGTCTTTTTTTGCTTCCCCTCCGACATTGTACGCCGGATGTCGTCAAGACGAAACGGCGTTGCCAGGCCTGGACGGATCTTTCCGTCTGCATTCTCTGGCTCTTTATCCGCATGTTGGTACCGGATGCAACTCCCCGTCACGACGCCCGTCTTTCCGCGCCGCGGGGCCTTCGAAATCGAAGTCGTCGTCCTACAACCCTGCTGCAGGCCAACCAACCTGCCTGGCACCCGACTGCTAAAGCGCCAGGATCTTGCTCATCTCCGCCGAGATTTCCGCCAGCCGCTGGCGGTCGCCCCCGCGGACCTCGGCCGTGGCCCAGCCGCGGAAGGCGATCTTGTCGAGTTCCTCGCGCACGCGGTTCCACGGGATGTCGCCTTGGCCCATCGGGAAATCGAAGCCCTTGCCCATCCCTTGGCTCATGGCGGTCTTCAGGCTGTACTCCTTGACGTGGATCTTGCCGATCCGCTTGCCCAGGACCTCGATCCACTGCTGCGGCAGGCCCCAGCGCATGCAGTTGCCCACGTCGAAATAGGCCTGTACGAAGGGACTGCTCAGCTCGTCGATGTAGCGAGCCATCGCCAGCGGCTCGATCAGGAACGTGGCCCACACGTTCTCGATCAGGATCGGGATGCGGAGCTTCTCGGCGTGGGGGGCCGCCTCGCGGAGCAACTCCTGCGAGCGGCGGTAGTTCTCCATGTACGACCCGTTCGGATCGGGTCGCACGACGTGCAGGACCGAGGTGGCGCCGTAGATGGCGGCTTCATCCAGGATCGCTTTCAGATCCGTGTTGCTGGCCCCCGACACGCCGTGGACCGGAATGCCGATCTTCTCGCTGGCGCGCGCGATCTCCCGAGGTTCCGGCGAGCCCGGCCTCAGCAGCCGGCTGTTGATCTCCACCCCCTCGAATCCAACGTCCTTCACCAGGCGGAACTTGTCCTCGGCCGAGAGTTCCTCGCGGATCATCTCCCAACCGACCGCCTTCTTGATGCGGTCGCCGGACTCGGCGGCCCGCGCCTGAGCCGTAGAATTCGCCACGGACGAAATGGCGGCCCCCGTCAAACCAAATACGCCGACCTGAAGAAAATGACGACGCCCAATCTGATGTTTCATCGTTGCAGTCCTTCACGCTAGGAGGAAGATCAGGGTTTCGGGTTCCGACGCAGCAGGTTAAGTTCAGCAGGTTTTGGCCCGACCCGCAAGAGATCATCATCGCATGAGGCAGAAATTCTTCGTTAGCCTGACGGATGTGGGAGCACTTGTATTCGCCAGTTGGCCGTCCTAGACTGGTCGTTGCACCTCTCAGCTTCTTGTGCACCAGGAACCCCATGACTGCTCTGGAACTTTTTTCGAGGAGCCCGGCCCATGACACGCGAGAACCGATCCACGACTCGAAACACACGGCGAATCTTCCTCAAGTCGACAGGTGCGGCAGCCGCTGGTCTGTATCTGACCGGCGCCGCCAGCGCCCAAAACGGCGCCCTGGCCGTCCACGGCGGCCCCAAAGCCGTGACCGCATCGCACGGGGACGCCACCGCGTGGCCGCGGTACGGAGTTGAGGAAGAGCAGGCAGTGCTGGAACTGATCAGGAATCCCCACTACGGCCCGATCGAAGCTCTGGAGAGTGAATGGAAACAGCAGTTCAACCTGCCGTACTGCAAAGCGCACTACAACGGCACCAGCGCGATCACGGCGATGTTCTTCGCCCTGGACCTGCCGCCCGGCAGCGAAATCATGGTGCCCTGCTCGACGTTCTGGGCCACCATCATGCCGATGCGATTCTTCGGCCTGGTGCCCGTCTTTGTCGATATCCATCCCCGCACGCTCAACTTCGACCTGGAAGACGCCAAACGCAAGCTGACCAAGAACACCAAGGCCATGTTCCCCGTCCACTACCTGGGCCTGCCCGCCGACATGGACCACATCTGCGACTTCTGCCAGGAGAAGGGACTGATCGCCCTGGAAGACGCCTGCCACGCGCACGGTGCGTCGCTGCACGGCAGGCCCATGGGCGCCTGGGGACGGATGGCCTGTTTCAGTTTCCAGGCCAGCAAGCCGCTGCCGGCCATCGAGGGCGGCATGGGCAACTACCAGAACCAGGAGGATTACGAGCGGGCGGCGACGTTGGGCCACTACGAGTGCCCGCCCAAGTTCGCCGCCGGCAGCAAGTACGCCAAGTACGGCGGCACCGGATTGGGCCTGAAGCTGCGCATGCACCCCATGGCCGCCGCCCTGGCCCGCTGCCAGTTGAAGAAGCTCGCCAAGCGGAACGCCGACGGCAACGCCCAGACGCGGCGGTTGAACGACCGCCTGACCCAGTTGCCGGGCCTGTACGAGCAGCAGAACCGGCCCGACGTCGAACGGGTCTTTTACCACAGCAATCGGTTCCTGCTGAACGAGACCGAGGCCGGCATGTCGCGCGCGGCGTGTCTGAAAGCCCTGAAAGCCGAGGGCGTTTCCGTCGGCCCGGCGGGCGCCCAGTTCCAGTGCAACCACGCGGCCTACCACGAGGCCCAGTGGTGGCACCACCTGCCCGTGATTGCCGATCGGTATCCCGGCGCAGAAGAAGTCAACCGCCGTGGCATCTCGCTGCCATATTTCACCAAGGACGTGCCGGAACTGGTCGACCAGTACATCCAGGCCTTCGAGAAGGTATGGGCGCACCGCAAGGAGTTGGCCAAAGCATGATCGCGGACGTGCGCCTTACGAAGCGCAAACCTGTCCATGCGCGAGCAACTGTTCGAAATCGTCCTCGTTTAGATGGCCGCGATAGAGCAGATGTGTGCGAATCGAGATGATGTCGGCCAAGCGTGCCTCTTCATCGTCTTTGTTGGAGGGCAGAAGCAATCGAGCCCTGGATGCGCGATGTTCGAAAACGAGGCACTTCGGTTCCACGCTCGGTCGCGACTCGAATCCCAGACCAGCGAGAAGTTCCCGCAATTGCCCATTGGTGATTCGTTTCATCAGGCAATCCCTCATCCCTCGCGTTTGATTCGTTGCAGGGACATTTCACGAAAACGGTCGATCGCTCGCACCGTCAGTCTGTTCGACCACGGAATCTGCAATTCGATCGTCTGTTGTTCGGGTTCGATCTCCAGTCTCCGCTGCTCGACGAAGTGTCGCATCGCGACCCAAAACCCACGGTGTCGCTGAGCGTCGTAAAGCACCACCACGAACGGGATCTGTTGGTCTTCCCAATACCAATAGTGCAGATCCCTGGTTTGGACACGACAAACGGCAAAGGCTCGTTCCGAATCCAGGTGGTCGGTCGCCTTGACTTGGATGCGAACCTCGCCGTTTTCAATCTCGCCGCTTTCCGGCGAGAAATGGAACATCGTCGCGTCCCAGCCGTATTCGCGCTGCGGTCCGCGGACGAGCATGTGCCCCCGCTCGAGAGCCTTTCGCTCGAGAAAGTTCAAGCTCATTTCTTCAATGACGTGTTCGCGAGTGCGCCGCTTCCGAAGTCCGCTCCAGCCAGCACCAAACATCGCAATCCGTCCCAAAAATAACGCCTCTTGCATTGACACACCAGACCATTTGTCGGCCACAAGAACACTGGCAGTTTAACTCGTCATCCACCTTGGAAGATTGGCGAAGATAGTCAGAAACGGTAGCTCGCGAAATCCGGTTTCGGCCTCAATCGCAATCGTTCGCAAGACGCTAGCACTGTCAACACTAGTCCGTAGTGATAGCAAGTGGGGGAGGGCCTGTGAGTGATCAGGCTCGTCGCCAGAGGCGGCCAGGGAAATCTCACTGATCTTGCTCAAGAACTGCCATTTTTCCATCGAGTATTGTGCGCAAGCACACCGGTTCCAGGTCAACGTGCGATCGGGCTCTGAATCGGGATCACCGGCAGCGCGACGTGCGACGGGTGATCGGCGTCATGAATGATCGTCTGCCGAGCGACCATCGGCTCAGTAGCCAGCGCCAGGTTGTCTTCTCCCCTGTTCAAGTTCCGCAGGTAGTACGGGTAGTAGCTGCTGGAGATCTCGACGCGGATACGGTGGCCCTTGGCAAACACGTTGCCGGTCGGCCGCCAGAAGTCGATCAAGTACGGATAGACACGGTCGGGCTCGATCGCGCTCAATCGTTCCGGATTGAACGCGCCGCCGCGCCCGTCGTCGCGGTGCCGGGCCCGCACCACGCCCTCGGCCAGAAACAGCGCCCGGCCGTCCGGATGCACGTCCACCAGGCGGATCATCCAATCGGTGTCGCGAGCGCTGGTCGCGGCGAACAACTGGGCCGAGATGGGGCCGATCACCTCCACGTCCTGCTCCAGGACAGGTGTCGTGTAGACCAGCACGTCCGGTCGCGCGGCGGCGGGACTGACGTCGCGCGGGCCGTCGATATGGCCATTGGCGAACGGCGGCGACGGCGTGGGATCGTTCGGATCGTAAGTGTAATGGTCCGGCGGTTCAGCGCCCGGCGGCTGGGTGTCGAGCCGTCCGTCGCCGGCCGACGAGTTGGCGCGTCCGCCGCTGTGCAGAAAATACTTCGTAGGCACCGCTTCGGGGATCGGCCAGTCGTTGGCGGACCGCCATTGGTTTCGTCCCATGACAAACACCTGGACTGGCGGATCGGACAGAACCTGGTTGTCGATGCCTTTCAAGTGATAGTCGAACCAGCGGCAGACGTAGCCGTCCCAGTCGATGATCGCTTGGGGCCCAAAATCGACGCCGGCGGCTTCCCGTCGCGTGTTGATGATATGCTCCCAGGGACCGACGATCATCCGCGGCCGGCGCGATTCCGGCGTGCCGCCGTGCTGCTTCATGCCCAGGTAGTTCATCGGGGTCCCAGGGAAGTTAGCATCGAACCAACCGCTGATGGCCAGCGAGGGAACTTTCACCCGGGCGTAGCTTTCGGGCGTTTGGTATGCGATGGCCCGCCAGTAGTCGCCGCTCGATGTGTTCTGCAGCATCCATTTGCGCCACCACGTGTTCGGCTGGTACCCGCGGGACTTGTCGAAGTCGATGTAGGGCAGTTGCCGATACGTCGCTTCGCGGTTCACGGCAAACCCGCCGTACGGTCCCGGACCGGCACTGTGCGGACGGCGTGCCGACATCATGCCGGCCCAATCCATCATCCAGCAGACGAAGATCCCGTTCTGATAGGGACAGTTGTAGAAGTGATCGGGCGGCGCAACCTCCGGCACGATGGCTTTGAGCGACGGGGGCGATTGCGACGCCGTCCACCACTGCGTCCAGCCCATGTACGACAAGCCGTAGGTACCCACGTTGCCGTTGCACCATGGCTGGCCGGCGATCCATTCGATCAGATCATAGCCATCGGTCTTGTGCAGCGGCGAGAAGGGGTCCCACTCGCCCTCCGATTCAAATCGGCCTCGACAATCCACATCGACGACCACATATCCGCGAGCTGCGAACTTCTGAGCGCGGCCTGCGCCGCCGCTCTTGTTGTAAGGCGTCTGCCACAGGATCGCGGGAAAACGGCCTTCTGCCTGCGGTCGGAAAATATCGACCATCAGCCGCACCCCGTCCCGCATCGGCGCCCGCTGGTCGCGCTCGGCGAGCACCTCGTACTTGGCCGGCGAGATTTCCCCGACCTGTAAGACCGGCGGGAGCGCCTGAGCCGAACCGACACGTGCAACCAGCACCAGGACCAGCGTGATGAACCATTTCATGGCGTCTTGCTCCAATTGGGCAAACCTTGGGACGAAAGTGACCGTGGCCGTAAGCGCCGAGGGTGAGCGCCGTTTTGACTATCGTACAATCCCGCGCCGACGAAAGAAACAACCAGAACGCAAATGGAGGGCTACCAGGAAATGGAACCGGCAACGACCAGGCACGCGACCGTATGGCTGGATCGCAAGACGCAGCACGGAGGGTACAATGGAAGTGGCGTCGGGTGAAAATCGTCGAGGGGATGGACGTCTTGCTCAGAAGCATCAGCGGCAAGATAGGTCGCCTCCGAAATCAAAATCTACGTCTTCAATCCTCGTCCCCCGTTCGCGGCTTGGCTGCACGGTGACCTATCCCGTGTACCAAGATTATCGCGAGGTCGCTTTCTGATCAACCCAACGTCCGCCTGACGGCCGTAACGTGCGAGCAACCCCTCGCCCATCGTCGTTGGGTTGCGGAATCTGCTCTTCGCGCTGCCCGGGGTTGAAGGACACGTTCATTCGCCCCCAAGAACTGCTGGTGCCACTATCGATGCGCGCTGTTCGGTACCCTTCCCAAGGCACGCCGGGCTGGTATGCTGGTTGTCAATGGTTTCCGCTGCCCAGGCCCCGAGGCGATTCCGCCAAGGTTAGGCCGTCGAAGCGGGGGGACCGGTTGAAATGAATCGAGGCGACGATGAACCGGCGAACACTACTTGGATTGCGATTGGCTGTCTTGACCATGATTTGCCATCTGATGGCCGCCGCCGCGGAGCCAAACCTGAAGTATCCCGGCACCCGCCGGTCCGATCAAGTGGATGTCTATCACGGCGTCCAGGTCCCGGATCCGTACCGTTGGCTGGAAGATACGGACAGCGAGGAAACCAAAGCCTGGGTCGAAGCGCAGAACAAGGTGACGTTTTCCTACCTGGAGAAGGTTCCCCAACGTGCGCCGTTGCGCCAGCGGCTCACGAAGCTTTGGAACTTCGAGCGGTATGGCACGCCGGAGAAGCGCGGCGGATGCTATTTTTACACGCGCAACGACGGACTGCAGAATCAAAGCGTGTTGTATGTCGCTGATTCGCTCGACGCGCCGCCCCGCGAACTGCTCGATCCTAACCAGCTGTCCAAGGACGGCACGGTGGCGTTGGTCGGTTGGGAAGTCAGCGAGGACGGCCGGTACCTGGCCTACGGTCTGGCCGCCGCCGGCTCGGATTGGAACGAGTGGAAGGTCAAAGAGGTGGCCACCGGCCAAGATCGGTCCGACCACTTGCGGTGGGTCAAGTTCTCCGGCGTCTCGTGGACGCCGGACAACCGGGGCTTCTTTTACAGCCGCTACGACGAGCCGAAGGCAGGCGAGGAACTGACCGGGGTGAACTATTATCAGAAGCTGTACTACCACACCCTGGGCGAGCCTCAGGACAAAGACCGGCTGGTCTACGAGCGGAAGGACCAGAAGGAATGGGGCTTCCGCGGCCGGGTCACCGAGGACGGACGCTACCTGGTGATTTCTGTGTGGCGGGGCACGGAGGTCAAGAATCAGGTCTTCTACCAGCGGCTCGACACACCCGCAGCCCCGGTCGTGGAACTGCTGGCCGGGTTCGACGCCGAGTACGAATTCATCGGCAACGAGGGCTCGATGCTCTGGTTCCAGACCGACCTGGACGCGCCGTTGCGGCGAGTCATCGCCATCGACGTCGAGCATCCGGAACGCGGGCGGTGGCGGGAGCTGATCCCGCAGGACCGGCACGTGATCCGCGGCGTCAGCGCCGTCGGCGATCGGTTCCTGGTCGCTTACCTGAAAGACGCGTCCACGCAGGTGCGCGTGTTCGATCTCAGCGGCCGTTTCGAGCGCGAAGTGGCCCTGCCCGCGATGGGTGAAGCCGCCGGATTCGGGGGGCGGCGGAAGGACGACGAGACGTTCTACCAGTTCACGAATTTCACCACGCCGTCCACGGTTTACCGCTACGAAATCCGCAGCGGCGAGAGCACCGTGTTTCGGCAACCCAAGGTGGATTTCGACCCCCAGGCATACGAAACGAAACAGGTTTTCTATCACAGCCAAGACGGCACCCGAGTGCCGATGTTCATCACGCACCGCAAGGGCCTGCCGCTGGACGGCAACAACCCGACGCTGCTGTATGCCTACGGCGGTTTCGACATCTCGATCACCCCCGCATTTTCCGTGATGAACCTGGTCTGGATGGAACAAGGCGGCGTGTACGCCGTGCCGAACCTGCGCGGCGGCGGCGAGTACGGGCGGGAGTGGCACGAAGCCGGCATGAAAGAGAAAAAACAAAACGTGTTCGACGACTTCATTGCCGCCGCTCAGTGGCTGATCGACAACAAGTACACCTGCTCCCAGAAGCTTGCCATCCGCGGCGGCAGCAACGGCGGACTGCTGGTCGGGGCCGCGATCGCGCAGCGCCCGGACCTGTTCGGCGCGGCGCTGCCGGCCGTGGGCGTAATGGACATGCTGCGGTTCCACAAGTTCACCATCGGCTGGGCCTGGGTTTCCGAGTACGGTTCCTCGGACGATCCCGGCGAGTTCCGCACGCTGATCGAGTACTCGCCGCTGCACAATCTGAAACCCGGCACGCGGTACCCGGCGACGATGATCACCACGGCGGACCACGACGACCGCGTGGTGCCCGGCCACAGTTTCAAATTTGCGGCCGAGTTGCAGCGCGCGCACGCGGGCGACGCGCCCGTGTTGATCCGGATCGAGACCAGTGCCGGCCACGGCGCAGGCACGCCGACCAGCAAGTTGATCGACACGGCGGCGGATTCGCTGGCGTTCCTGTTGTCGGTGTTGTAGTAGCGGCGCCAGGTTTTGGAGTGCGGTGCCTTGTCACCGCTTTGGGCGGCGGCCAGCAGCGTCGTGGCGGATTAGGTTCCAATGACAATCTGACGCGCCAGCGAGGGTCTTATGTGTGCAAATGTGATCTTCCTGTCGATTCCCGGCCTCCGCGAGTGTGACCTCAGTGCCATGCCGCGACTGCGTGACCTGATGGCCGGAGGCGACCAAGCTTCCCTGACGCCCAGCTTTCCCTGCGTCACCTGGCCGGTGCAAGCCAACATGCTCACCGGCCGGCGGCCGGGGGAGCACGGCGTCGTCGCCAACGGCTTCTACTGGCGCGAGCAGCGCCGCGTGGAGATGTGGACGGCGCGGAACGACAAGATCGCAGCACCGCAGATTTGGGATCGGTTGCACCAGCAAGATCCTCGCCGGACGTCGGCGGTGTGGTTTCCGATGCTCAGCAAAGGCTGCGGTGCGGATTACGTCTGCATGCCCGCGCCCGTTCATCATCCGGACGGGGCTGAAGAGCTGTGGTGCTACACCCAGCCGCGCGAGTTGTACGGCGAACTGCGGGACCGGTTCGGCCATTTTCCTCTGCAGCATTTCTGGGGGCCGCTGGCGAACATCAAGGCGACGGAGTGGATCGCGCGATCGGGGATCCACGTGGCCGGCCGGTTTCGCCCGGATTTCTTCTATCTCTACTTGCCCCACCTGGATTATGCCGCCCAGCGCACCGGACCGGACAGCCCGCCCGCGCAGGCGGCGGTCGCGGAACTCGACGCGGTCGTCGGGACGCTCGCCGACGGCTTGGCGGCTGCGTACGGCGATGCGGACCTCGTCTGGATCGCCGCGGGGGAATACGCCATCACGCCGGTCTCGCACGTTGCTTATCCCAACCGGGTCTTGCGTGAAGCAGGACTGCTGTGTGTTCGCGAGCAAGCGGACGGAGAGCACTTGGATTTGGAGGCCAGTCGCGCCTGGGCGCTGGTCGACCACCAGTTCTCGCACGTGTTTGTCCGCGACGCCGATCCCGGCACTCAACAGCAGGTCGCCGAACTGTTCCGCGGCGCGGAGGGCATTGCCGAAGTCCTGGCGGGCGACGAGCGGGCCCGCTATCATGTGGATCATCCGCGGTCCGGCGAGGTGATCCTGATCTCCACGCCACACAGTTGGCAGGCTTATTACTGGTGGCTGGACGACCAGCGGGCACCCGGCTTTGCCCGCACGGTGGATATTCATCGCAAACCGGGCTACGATCCGGTGGAACTGTACGTGGACCCGGCCAGCCGAACGATTCCGCTGGACGCGACGCGCGTCCGGGGTTCGCACGGTGCGCCGGTCCAAGGCGACCCGCAGCGAAGCGTCATCCTGGCTTCGCGGGCGGGCCTGCTGCCGCGCCCCGCGCTGGCGGATGTGGACGTCTGCGGACTGGTCTTGCGGCAGTTCCAGATACTTGCTGATCTCGTGTGATTCTGAAAGGCCAGAAACATGATGCTTCGCAACTACCGTATCGCAGTCATAGGACATACGGGCCGCGGCAACTACGGCCACGGCATCGACACGGTTTGGTTCGAAATTCCCGGCTGTCAAATCGTGGGCGTCGCCGATGCTGACGAGAAAGGGCTGGCAGCGGCGGTCCAGCGGCTCAAGGCACCCAAGGGCTATGCGGACTACCGCCGGTTGCTGGACGAAACCAAGCCCGACATTGCGGCGATCGGACCGCGCTGGCTGGACCAGCATCGGGACATGGCGGTGGCCGCCGCCGAACGCGGGATCCACGTGTACATGGAGAAACCGTTCTGCCGGACGCCCCAGGAGGCCGACGAGATCGCGGCCGCTTGCGAGAAGCACAAGGCGAAACTCGCCATCGCCCACCAGACTCGCTACAGTCCCCGACTGCACATGGTCCGTCAACTGATCGCGGACGGGGCCATCGGCAAGGTGTTGGAACTGCGGGGCCGCGGCAAGGAAGATTCGCGCGGCGGCGGCGAGGACCTGTGGGTCTTGGGCAGCCACATTATGAACCTGATCCACCATTTGGGCGGCGAACCGCAGTGGTGTTGCGCAACGGTGTTGCAGGACGGCAAGCCGGTGACCAAGGAGCACGTCAAGCCGGGCAACGAAGGCATCGGGCCGCTGGCGGGCGACACGATCCAAGCCATGTACGAGCTGGATGGCGGCGTGGCGGCGTACTTCGGCACCCGCCGCAACGCCGCCGGCAACCGCTTCGGCCTGCAGGTCTTCGGCACGGAGGGCGTGATCGAGATCCTCACCGGCCACCTGCCGGCGGTCCACATCCTGCAAGATCCCATGTGGTCGCCCGGCCGCAGCGGCAAAGCGTGGGTCCCCGTCAGCTCGGCGGGGATCGGCAAGGAAGAACCGCTGCGCGACGGCGGATTGCACGGCGGCAACGTGCTCGCCTGCCTGGATCTGATGTCCGCCATCGAACAGGACCGACTGCCCGAGTGCAACGTGTTCGAGGCCCGGATGACGATCGAAATGATCTCGGCCGTTTTCGAGTCGCACCGCCTGGGTGGCCCCGCCAGGTTCCCGCTGCAGAACCGCGGCAACCCGCTGGAACTGCTATGAAGAAAGTATTCGGAAGCTTGGGTTTCCGGCGGACGCTTGGTAGAATGAATGCCGAGCGGCAACCTGAGGAGGAGCCTATGGCGACCATTTCCGCAACGACACGGCGCGCGTTTGCCGACATCCAGTATCCGACCACCGATGGGAGACCCATGGGCGAAACCGACCTGCACCGCGACGTCATGGTCACCGCCATCGAGACGCTGAAGCTGTGCTATGCCGGACAACGCGTGTACGTGTCGGGGAACATCTTGCTGTTCTACAGGCCCGGCAATCGGCGGCGGCACGTGTCCCCGGACGTGCTGGTCACCAAGGGACTCCAGCAGCAGCAACGCGAAAACTATCTGTTGTGGCAGGAAGGCCGTCCGCCGAACATCGTGATCGAGGTCACCAGCAAGTCGACTCGCGAGGAAGACCTGGAGGACAAGTTCGAGATCTACCGGGACGAAGTGCGGGTGGCCGAGTACTTCTTGTTCGATCCCCGCGCCGAATATCTGCATCCGGCACTGCAAGGCTATCGGCTGCAAGCCGGACAGTACGAACGGATCAAACGCGTGGCCGGCCGTCTGCCCAGCCTGGAATTGGGGCTGCACCTGGAGCAGGACGGCAAACAACTGCGGTTCTGGGACCCCGCCGCTCGCCGCTGGCTGCCTACGCCACAGGAAGCACGTGAAACTGCCGAGGCGGAACGCCAGCGGGCGGAAGCGGAACGCCAGCAGGCCGAGGTGAAGCGGCGACAGGCCGAGGCCGAAGCGGTTAAGCTCCGGCAGGAATTGGCGTTGCTGCGGCGGAAGACCTAACCCACACCTGAAAGGCCCCGACGTTCCGCCCTGACGTCAGAGGCTGTGAAAAAATGGGACTGGCTCCGATCTAGCACCGCGCCAATCCTTGGAAAAACAGGAGGCTGCAAGGTGCCTGTCCCAATTCTTTCAATCTGTACGCCTCCGCCCATGCCCCAGAGATTGTAGGACTTGCCGCCGACGGTCAGCCTGGACCAACCGATGAAGATGCCGCGATGGTGCGTGTAGAAGCCGCCCGGACCCTTGGTGATACGTCTGGCCGGGCGAGTCTTTCAGTTCAAAGCCGCCAGCAGCCAGCACCGGGGCGGAAGCGAATGAAGCGGCAGTCAAGAGGGCGGCGAGAATCGGAACGCGCACACCAGGTTGCGGAGCGGATGGCGCGCTCGACGCCTTGCGGCGTTGGCGGGCCAGTCCCAGGAACAGTCCCAGAATCGCCATGGCGGCGAGGCACCACAGCGCGCGATTGCCCGACGAGGCGGGAACGATCTCATCCGCGTTGTCGAGGGGGAACAGGAATCCGGCCAGCATCACGTAACCGAGCGCGAACACCACCATGCTCATCACCGCCTGCAGCACCGTTCCCAACATCCAACGAAAACGCCCGGCGAACAAGCCAAGTGCCAGTCCCACGCCGACGGCCACCAGCACCCAGAAGATCCCCTGCATCGCCATCGTCCGTTGCATCGGTTCCAGGCGGCGATCGAGCCGCCACGCTTCGTGGAACTCCTGGGCAGCGAACCCGGCCAGCGCCCCGAACCCCGCGGCCAGCAGGACGCCGATCACGATCAGGGCCAGCGAGGCCCCAAGGCGAGGCCGCCGCAGGGCCTCGACGACCGCAAAGATCAGGCCCGCCAACGCGCCCAACACCGCACCTGCCGCGATGGAGTTTTTCATGCCCAGGGCAATAATCTCAGCCGTCTGCTGTTCGCCTTCCGCCGGCGACGGCGGGCCCGCGACCGGCGCCGGCGGAGGGCCGACTGAAGTCGGCGGCTCGAAGAACGGAAACGCGTTGTCGAAAACGATCCACGCCACCAGGCCCGCCAGCAGGCCCGCGACGACCATCCAGCCGGGGCCGGCGCACAGGCCCTGCGGCGCCCTGCCGACGCCGTTTGACGGCGGGCTGTTCGTGGAATCGGAAGGCGCCGCTTGCGCTTCGGCTGACGTTTCCGGATCATGCGGTTGCTGCGTCATGGAGAGCTGCCTTCTTGGAGGTGTGTCGAAAGGTGGGGTGAAAACTTCACGGTTACGCCAAACGCATTCTGGCAGTGCGCTCAGTCGACGTCAACGGCGGGTTTCCCCTTACGCGAATCCGCCTCGCCAGGCACTCCGGCTCATCCGGCAGTTGTCGGCGCACGGCCAGGGCCTGCCGGTATGCTTCCGAGGCACGTTGGGCCGCTTGTTTGCGGCGGTGAAAATCGCCCCTGGATTCGTTCCAGAAGGCCATCTCGTCCGGCACGCTGCCATTCTGGCGATCAACTTTCAAGGCTTCCTCCAACAGCCGCAGAGCCGTGTCGAATTCCTGCTCCGCCTCCTGATCGTGTCCCAGACGTTCCAGCAGCACGGTATAGTGGCGGCCGCACGCGGCGACGCCCCGCCGGAATTCGACCCGCTGTTCCTCCGTCGCCTGGGACTCCAGGAGGATCAGCTCCTCGACGAACAGGCCGAGACTGTCGCCGAAGTCCCTCTCCGCCTCGTCGTCCACGGCCAAGTCCCGCAAGATGCGGCCCCGGATCGTGTGCGCGTTGGCCAGCGGTTCAAACTCGCCCACCCCCGCCGTCGGCGCGTCGGCCAGCCGGACAAGTTCGACGACGGCATCGCCCATCAACCGGCGGGCCTCCTGGTTGCGATGCGCCGCGTGGTGCAGGAGCCCCAGATGCGCCAAGGCGATGGCCCGGTTCCGGCGCAGGTGCGGGAGCACCGCCACGTTCTGCAGCAGTCCGTCGTAGTGCGTCACCGCCCGCTCCAGAAAGTCCGCCTGTTCGTTGCACTGCCCCAGCGGCATGAGCGCTCGGGCCAGGCTCAGCTCGGTGAACGCCAGCCCCTCCCAATCGGACGGTTGGCTCGACGGAGAACCTGTAAGCCGCTCGTGATCGACCAGCGCTTCTTTCAAGAAACCGATCGCTTCTTGGTGGTTTCCGCGAGCCGAAAGGACGCCACCCGGCAGGCTGAGAACCAGATCCCCTTGTTCGAGCGGTTCCCGCTCGTCCGCAGGATTGGCTGCGACGGCCTGCGTCAGCGCCTCGCGGAACCAATGCTCGGCTTGCGCGAGGTTCTTGTCTTCGCGTTCCAGCAGGCCCAGGCTGATCTTCCATTCGATCTCCTGCCGCGAGCGGTCCGACGAATTGCGGGCGCGATCCAACTGTTTCCTTGCTTCGGCGAAGGCGTTGCGCGCGCCGGCATAGTCACGCTGATCGATGCAGAGGTCGCCGAGCTTTCGCGAGCACTGCGCAAGGTCCAGTTGGACGTCGTGTTCGCCCAGTGGCGCGCCGGCCAACTCGCGATTTTTGAAACCAGCTGAACGCCGCCTGCCTGGCCTCCGCCTCCCTCGCCCGCGCTGCGCCGGCCACTTGGCGGGCATGGTCGATGAACACGGCGGCGGTCGTGGCGGAGATGGCCGTCAAGGCCACTGCGGCGGCGATGGCCGCAGCCAGCTGGCGGTGGCGCCGAGCCCACCGTCCCGCGCGCACGTACCAAGGGTCGCGGTACGTCGAAACGGGCTCGTCGCCCAGCCAACGCTGCACGTCGTCGGCCAGCGCCGTCGCCGACAGGTACCGATCCATCCGGTTGCGGGACATGGCGTTGCGGCAGATCGCATCCAAGGCGCGAGGCACGCGGGGATGCACGGCGCGCGGCTGCGGGGTCGAACCCTCGGCGGCGTGTCGCATCCGCTCTTGCGAATCGCGCCCCCGGTGCGACCGGTGGCCGGTGAGCAGCCGATACAGGATCGATCCCAAGCCGTAGATGTCGATCAGCGCATCAACCTCGGCGTGCTTGCCCAGCGCCTGTTCGGGCGCCTGCGGATTCCGGCGAGAAAGGGAACCAGTTTTCCGGCGGGGAGGTAGCCGGTCA
>CAZAQY010000158.1:0-19552 GCA_964486845.1 uncultured Pirellulaceae bacterium | reverse complement strand
AATAAGTTTGGGTCTATAAGCGGTCTAACGAGCAAAGTCACTTGCCCAACCATTTGTCCAGGGAGCACACAGATTTTTTCGCCGGGAATTGCTGCTTCCTCGGCTCGCTTCAGCGTGCTACCGGCAAATCGATGCCCAGTGTCCAGAATCTACCATTCGCCGCTCTCGCTGTCAATATCTCTGGGTGTCTGATTTATAATGCTGTGGTGGACGAGCTTGTGCTCCACGTAGGCTGAGCGTCATCTCCCTGTGGTGTTCACGCCGGGGATGGGCACCGGGAAGACGGGGTTCTCGCTGACCTCGCGGCGGAGGAGTGCCTCGGCTTGTTGGATCAGGTCGCCGCGCGTGGCGGCCAAGTCGATCGTTTCGCCGCGGTCCTGCGCCAGGTCGTACACTTCCCACGCGCCGGGCTGCTTCGTTTTCAGGCCCTGCCGGACGAGTTTGAAGTTGCCGATTCGCACCGCAATCTGGCCGCCGTATTCGGGGAAGACCCAGATCATGGGCAGACGCGAGGCGAGCGTCTGGGACCGGCCCGTGAGCACCGGCCAGAGGCTTTGGCCGTCGAGCCCGCCGGGCGTTTGCAATCCCGCGGCTTCGCACAGCGTCGGGAACCAGTCGGCAAAATAGCCGGGCGTGTCGTTCACCGCGCCGGCCGCGATGCGGCCGGGCAACCGCGCGATCATCGGCACGCGGATGCCTCCCTCGTACACGCTGCCTTTGTAGGCGCGCAGGCCGGCCGTGCTGTTGAAGAACTTCGGGTCCGCGCCGCCGACGTGGAAACGCGGTTCCCCGCGCCCTTCGTGCGTGGTGCCGTTGTCGCTGCTGAAGACAACCAGCGTGCGGTCGGCCACGCCAGCACGGTCGAGCGCCGCCAGCACGCGGCCCACGTGGCCGTCCAAGTCGTTGATCATGGCCGCGTAACCGGCTCGCGGCCGCGGATGCGGCAGATAGCCGTTCCCGCCGCGATACACCTCCGCGTCCCACTCGGCGGGAAACTTCTCCACCGACTCGCGCGGCGGGTGAATGGCGACGTGCGGTTCGGTGAAGGGCAGGTAGAGGAAAAACGGGCCCGAGGCATGGGCGGTGATGAACTTCTCCGCCTCCGCAACCATGAGCTTCGGCGCGTAAGTCTCGCCGATCCAATCTTCGAGCTTCACTTCGCCTTCCGGCTGCTTCGCGTAGCCGGGGATGGGCCGGGCGTTGATCGTTGTCTTTTCCGCATTCCGCCACAGGTACGACGGGTAATAGCTGTGCGCGATACCCTGGCAGTTGTAGCCGAAGAACAGATCGAAGCCCTTGCGGTTCGGATCGCCCGTGCTGCCGACCGGGCCGAGCCCCCACTTGCCCATCGCGCCCGTGGCGTAGCCGGCCTGTTGGAACAACTGCGCGATCGTCACCGCTTGCTCGGACAGCGGGTACTGTCCTTCGCTGAACTCCGGGAAAGTCAAACGGGCCTGCCGATTGCCGCGCACTTCGGCATGTCCCAAATGCTTGCCGGTCATCAGCACGCAGCGCGACGGAGCACACACGGGCGCGCCGCTGTAGTGCTGGGTGAATCGCATGCCTTGCGCGGCCAAGCGGTCGATGTTCGGCGTCGGGATCTTCTGCTGGCCGTAGCAGCCGAGTTCTCCCCAACCCAGGTCGTCGGCAAGAATAAAGACGACGTTCATTCGGTCCGCTGCGGAAACGTCAGGAATAGCGCCGACGGCGCACACTGCGAAGAGACAGAAACCGATCAGAAGCGAGACACGGCTAAGATTTGCTGGCGGCATGGCTGTTCCTTTTCTTCTTTGCAGGTTTCGGCTTCGATTCTGCTCCCAAGGCCGGACCGTGATCGGCGGGCATCGTCTTGTTCCACGCCAACAGGGCCTCGGTCAGTCGCCGGACCACGTCCGGATGCTCACCGGCGACGTTGGTCGCTTCGCCCGGATCCGCCGCGAGGTTGTACAGTTCCGGTTGGCTGCCAGTGTACTCGCACAACAGTTTCCAGTCGCCCTCGCGGACGGACAAATCCGGCAGCGGGCCGGCCCCGTAGGCGAACTTGCGGTCGGGCGGGCGGCGCCAGAACAAGGGCGCAGCTCGCGACGCGGTGCTCTCGCCGCGCAGCACGGGCGCGAGATTCTCGCCGTCGAACGTCGCGCCGGCGGGCGGGGCGACCCCGGCGATCGCCAGCAGCGAGGGCACTAGGTCGATGGCGGCGAAGACCGACGTCTCGTTGTGCGTACCCGCTTTGCCAGGGGCGATCAGCCCCGGCCCCCAGACGACCAGCGGCGAGCGTGTGCCGCCTTCGTACAGCGTGGCCTTGGTGCCGCGCAAATGACCGGCGCTTCCCGCGCCCACGTCCGGACCGTTGTCCGAGCAGACCAGGATCAGCGTGTTGTCGCGCAGGGCGGGCATGTTGCGGACGTGGTCGAACAACCGGCCCAACTGCCGGTCCATTTCCTCCAGCACGGACAGGTACAGTCGCCGCCGACTGCCGTCGGCCCACTTCGCCGCCGGCGGCCAGTACGGGGCGTGTACGTCGTCGGGCCAGAGGTTCACGTACAACGGCTTGCCGGCCTTGGCGGCCCGGTCGATGAACGCCATCGCCGCGCCCACGAAACCGCCGGTGATCTCCGAACGCTGCATCCAGATCACCGGCCCGCCGAGGATCTCCGCGTCCGCCCAGATGCGCCCCGGCTGCGTGTCGCCGGGTTTGAGGGTCAGCGGCAGCAGCTTGGCGCCCATCCCTTCAAAGTTGGTCAGCGTTTCGTCGAAACCGTAAGCGCTGATGGGCGGCGCGTCGACGACATCCCGTTGGCCGCCCAGATGCCATTTGCCAAAGTGCCCGGTGGCGTAGCCGCTGTCGTGCAGGATGCGCGCCAGCGACGGCGCTTGCGGCTCGAGCCAATTGGCTACGCCGCGGCGATCGTTCTCCGCGCGATGCGCAAGGTACGACGTGATCCGCCACCGCTGCGGATACTGCCCCGTCGCCAGCGCACACCGCGACGGCGAGCAGATCGGCGCATTGACGTAAAACTGCGAGAACCGCACCCCCTCCGCCGCCAGCCGATCCACGTTCGGCGTCTGCGCATCGCGGTTCCCGAAGCAGGAAAAATCCCCCCAGCCCATGTCGTCGATGAAGACCACGATGATATTCGGCCCCTCTGCCGCGTGAGCCAGGGAAGCGAACAGAAGCGAAAGAGAAAAGAAGTATCGCATAAGATCCACCTATCCGGTCGGGCCACCGCTTGCAGAATTCTTCCCCAGTGCCGAGTCTCGGCAAGACCCTCGAGTTCCAGCCAGTCTACGCCTTGATGCACATTTTCGGCAAGAGCACACAGCGCGATGTTCGATATCGAGAGCTACGTCCTGAGTTCGATCCTCTTCGTCGCATGGTTCTCCGAGCCGTGCCGGGTTCGATGCCGGCGTGGGCCGCGCCGAGAGATCGCAAATCGTTGCGCAGAACATGGATCGCGATGGACCTTGGCGTGCCAAGACTCGTTGCGTCGTTGCCGTCCCGGTCTGGTGCGGCTTTCGCTCACTCCGGAATCGGATCGCTGCGACGGACCGTCTTGCCCTCCCAGACGGCTTCGTCGGTGGCCTTGTCGTAAGTGAGCACACGATGCGCGCTGCCTGGGGCGGGCGGCTCGTCAATCGCCGGCAGCCACTTACGGTGCTCCTCGATCACGCCCTTGTACTCGGGGCGGCCTGCCAGGTTGGTCCACTCGCGAGGATCACTCTGCATGTCGTACAACTCTTCGCTGCCGTCGGCGTAGTGAATATAGCGCCAACGCTCGCTGCGGATGCCGTGGTTGCCCTGGTTGTGGCTGGTGATGGCAGGACGTTCGCGCGGGGCGGCGGCGTTTTGCAGTTGTGGCACCAGGCTGATGCCCTCCAGATCGGTGCGCGGCGGCAATCCGCACAGTTCGACGAGCGTGGGATAGATGTCGAGCAGTTCGGCGGGTTTGGAGCAGCGTTGTCCCGCCTTGACGCCCGGCCCGGCAAAGACCAGTGGCACGCGCGTACTGCGGTCCCACAGCGTGTTCTTGCCCGTGATGCCTTTTTCGCCCAGGTGCCAGCCGTGATCGCCCCAGACGACGACGACGGTGTTGTTCGCCAGGCCGGATGCTTGGAGCGCATCGAGGATCCGGCCGATTTGCGCATCGACGAAGGTGGTACAGGCAAGGTAGCTGCGAACGAGGTTCCTCCACTGGTTGTTCTCCTTGACCCATTTCAGCCGCGGTTCGGGCAGTTCCCAGTGCAGGTACCAGGAAAATCGCGGCGTGTCGTCCCGGTCGTCTTCGCGAATGACCGGCAGCAGGCTGTCGTCGCCGGGGTACATGTCATACCATTTCTGCGTCACGTAGCAGGGCACATGCGGCAGGAAGAAGCCGGCGGCGAGGAAGAACGGCTGGTCGCGCGGCATGTTGCGGATCTGCTCGACCGTCCAACTGGCCACCTGGTAGTCGCCCTTGTCCTCGTCGCGGTGCGGAAACACGCCCCAGTCCATCAACGGGTGGTTGCCCATCGGCGTGGGCGGGATGAGTTTTTTCTCCGGCTTGACGCCGATGCCGCCGGCCGTGCCTCGGATCTGAAATTCCGGCGGCGGTGCGTCGGTTTGGCCGCCGGGTTTCGCCTTGACCTTGGGCGCTGGGCCGCCCGTCCCAGCGTGGTAGATTTTGCCCGTGGCCAGCGTGCGGTAGCCGTGCGCGGCGAAGTGCTGAGGCAGCGCGACGCGGTCCTTCCACGCGGGCACGTTGCGGAACCACGGCGCCAGGCCGTAAATCCCGGTGGTCGTGGGACGCAAGCCCAGCATCAGGCTGGTGCGGCAAGGATTGCACAGCGGCGATTGGATATGTGCGTTGAGAAACGCGGTGCCGCGCCCGGCCAGGGCGTCGATGTGCGGCGTCTTGGCCAGCGGATTGCCGCCCAGGTGGCCGATCCAGTCGTTCTGGTCGTCGATGGCGATGAACAAGACGTTGGGACGCGCCGCGGCTGCCGACGCCTGACGCAAAACGGGCAGGGACGCAACAATCAACAGCATCGCGAGGAAGGAACGATTCATGGTCTGGCACCTCCGGGGGTTAGGGCATCCTAGGCCGCTCGCTCCGCGAGCGGATGTTTGCATCACTCGCTTCACTTCGTGAGCACCTGCCGCTGGGTTACAGGCCACCACTCCTGCAGCTTCGCGGCCAGGCGGTCGACCACTTCGGGGTTGTCGGCGGCCAGGTTCCGGTCTTCGTGCGGGTCGGCCAACAGGTCGAACAACTGCGGCCGTCTTTCCGTGCGCGGATGGTGCTGGGCGTAACGGCCTACCCGGCCGTCGCAGGTCAGCAGCAGTTTCCACTTGCCTTCGATGACCCAGCGGTACAGGAGGCTGTCTTCGGGCTTGTCGATGTTCGCCACGTCGTGCGCGAAGGTCTCGCCGAAGACGGCCTGCCGCGGCGTGGGTTGGCCGGATTTCAGGATCGGCAGCAGGTTGTAGCCGGGCAGATCGTCCGGAATGGCCACGCCCGCGGCGGCCAGCGCCGTGGGCGCGATGTCCACGCTGGAACAAAGCTGCTGACCGCGGTTGCCGGGTTGAATCAGGCCGGGCCAGCAGAACATCGTGGGCTGGCGCACGCCGCCTTCGTTGGCCGACTGCTTGGAGCGCGGCGCGAAGCCGGCACCGTCCGGCTGTTGGATCCAGCCGTTGTCGCCGATGTATACGACGAGGGTGTCCTGCGCGAGGCTCTTGTCAGACAGGTAGTCGAGCAATTGGCCGCAGGTCTCGTCGAACCACTCGACCATGGCGTAGTACCGGGCCACAAAGTCGGACTGGATGCCTTTGGCTTTGTATTTCTGAAACAGGCGGTCCGGCGGCGTGTGGGGGGTGTGCGGCAGGAACGGCGCGTACCAGACAAAGAACGGCTTCTCCTCGGCGGCGGCGTGATCGATGAACTCGAACACGGGCGCCATGCCTTCGCGGCCGATCTTCAGACCGTCGTCGCCGTGGCGTCCGCCGGGCTGTGGAAAGTCGCGCGTCATGCCGTGCGTAAAGCCGCCCCGCTGGTAACTGCCTTCCCACCACTTGCCCGACTGATGGCTGAGGTAACCCTGTCGGCCGAGCAGGCGAGGGATCGTGGGATGTTCGTCCAGGTGCGAAATCAGCTTCTCGCGGAGCGCGGCGTACTCGGCGGATTCGCCGCCGCGGGCTTTTGCCTTGAGTTTGAGCTTGACCTGGCCGGCCGCGGTCACGGGCGGCGAGAGGGCCGGATCGTTGCCGCTGATTCGATGCTGGTGTGCGTACAGCCCCGTGACCAAGGTCGCCAGCGCCGGCCGGCACAGGGCGGTGGGCACGTAGCCGCGCGTGAACACGGCGCTGCGTCTGGCGAGCGTGTCGAGATTCGGCGTTTCGATGTGGGGGTGGCCCATGAAGCCGTAGTCGGTCCAGGCATGGTCATCGGAAATGATGAACACGATGTTGGGCCGCTTCTCGCCGGCGGCGAAGGCGGCCAGGGGTGAAAGCAGGCAGAACACGAGGGGCAGTAGTGGTTTCATTGGATCGGCCTCTTGGTATCCAGCAGGTGTTTCACTCGAAAATCGCCTCGCAGTGCTGAGGATCCGGCTGGGCCCGGTCCTGCATGAAGTGTATTGTAAACAAGATGGCTCGCCGGATCGAGTGTAAGGTATTCACTCGCCGGTGCTTTGTGCTTGTATGGCCGACGGAAAAGGCCCGGTCCCATTCGATCCGCGTGGGATTCGCGACCTTCCGCGCACCTGACTGGTTTCCTGACAGCGTGCGGTCCTTTTTAGCACGTACTCAGAAGCCCGGCTTTTTCAAGAAACGCGGGCTTCTTCGGCTCCGGCCGCAGAGTACAATGGGCGCCGTGGATGGCTCGGGTTTCCTCAATCTCAGGGAGCGCGGACATGAACGGCGGGCGCAGGATCTTGACGGGAGTTGTCCCAACTGCATTGGCGCTGAGCTTGGCGGCCTGGTGCTCGACGGCGGCGAGGGCGGAACCGGCCGTGACACGCGCCCAGTTAGAGGCGGACTGGCTTCGCCAACTCGAGTTGCGGTATCCTCGGACTGCGTCGCCCAGCGGAAATGTCACCGTCGCCGAGGATGCGGCGGGCGCGGTCGACGGCGTCAAGGACGGCAAGTGGGGATTCCACACGGAAAACGAAGATCGGCCCTGGTGGCAAGTCGACCTCGGTCAGGCCGCCGCCTTGGACCGACTCGTGCTGTACAACCGCTGCGACGGAGGGTTCGCCCAGCGCGCGGCGCGGATCCTGGTCCTGCTGTCGGATGATGGCCAGCAGTTCCGGCAAGTGTATCAGCACGACGGCACCGCCTTCCTGGGACAGACGGACAACAAGCCCCTGTCGGTACCTCTGGGGGAAGCCCAGGCTCGCTACATCCGCCTGCAATTGCCCGGCCGCACCTACTTTCATCTGGACGAAGTCGAGATCTACGCCGCGGACGGCAGCGAGAACGTCGCGTTGCACAAGCCGGCCACGCAGAGCAGCACCAGTCAATGGTCCGCCCGCCACGCGCCAGGCCGGGCTCCCGTTTTGGCGCCGCTCGTGGCCGAGGTCGTGCAGCAGGGACTGCAACTGGTCGACGAGTTGCAGCAACGCGGGGTGGACACGGCAGCAGCGGCCGCTGAACTGAAGGCAATCCTGTCGCGGATAGAGCAGTTGGGGACAGATGCGGGTTCCGAAGCAACCCGGCAGCTGTACCTCCAGGCGCAGGAACAGATCCGGGCGCTGTCCTTCCAGAACCCGCTCCTGAATTTCGACACCATCCTGTTTGTCAAGCGTGCGCCGACGTTGTTTCCCCACGTCTCGGACCAGCACTACGGCTGGTGGTCGCGGCCGGGCGGCGGGATCTATCTCCTGAAGGGCCTGCTCAGCGGCGAGCCCACGACGGAGTGCCTGACCCAGGACTGGCCGCCGGGCAATTTCATCGGCCCCGATCTCTCCTACGACGGGCGCAAAATGCTGTTCGCCTACTGCCGGCACTATCCGGAGCTGGTCAACGTCGCGGACAAGACCGACAAGGAAAAACTGCCGGAGGATTCGTTCTACCACGTCTTCGAGATGAACGTGGATGGCAGCGGGGTGCGGCAGTTGACGCGCGGGCGGTATGACGACTTTGACGCCCGCTACCTGCCCAACGGGCGGATCGTGCTGCTGTCCACCCGCAAGGGCACCGCGTTGCAGGCCGGCAAAGCCAGCGCCCAGGCCACGGTCGATCAAATCTGCGGCGACAGCTACGTGCGCTGCGGCGGCGGCAACCACCGCCCGGTGGCCGTGTTTACACTGCACACGATCGACGCCGACGGCGGCGACTGGTGCGCGATCTCGGCCTTCGAGAACTTCGAGTGGACGCCCGCCGTGGCCGCCGACGGCCGCATCCTGTACGCGCGGTGGGACTATATCGACCGCTTCAACGGCCCCTTCTTCAGTCTCTGGTCGACGAACCCCGACGGCACGAATCCACAGTTGGTGTACGGCAACTACACGGTCCGCCCGCAGTGCGTGTTCCAAGCTCGTCCGATTCCCGGCTCGCACAAGCTGATCTTCACGGCCACCGCCCATCATTCGATCACAGGCGGATCCTTGGCGCTGATCGACCGCACGCGCGGCACCGAATTCGAGAGGCCGCTGACGCGACTGACGCCGGAGGTCTGTTTCCCCGAGACGGAAGGCTGGCCCAAGTCATACTACGTCGATCCGTGGCCGCTGTCGGAGCAATACTATCTGACCGCATGGTCCGACCGCCCCCTGCCGCCCCATACCTTGATGCCGCCGGATGATCCCCGGAACCCGCCCAACGCTTGCGGGATTTACCTGTACGACGCCTTTGGCAATTTGACGCTCCTGCACCGCGACCCGGCGATCTCCAGTGTCACACCGATTCCGCTGGCCGCCCGGACTCCGCCCCCGATGGTTCCCGGCGCCGTGGATTGGGCGGGCCGGCAAGAAGGCGAGTTGCTGGTGCAGGACATCTACCAGGGGCTGGACGGCGTATCGCGGGGCACGATTCGCAGCCTACGGATCGTGGGTGTACCACCGAAGGTCCAGCCGCACATGAACACGCCAAGTTTGGGTGTGTCGAAGGAAGATCCAGGCAAGTATGTCCTCGGCACGGTGCCGGTCGAAGAGGATGGATCGTCCTACTTCCGGCTTCCTTCGGGAATCTCGGTGTTTTTCCAGGCGCTGGACGCCGGCGGCCTGGCCGTGCAAACCATGCGTTCGCTGACCTATGTCCAGCCGGGGCAGACCTTGGCCTGCATCGGCTGCCACGAACAGCGCGACACGGCGCCGCTGCCGGCCCGGTCGCCACTGGCCTTGCTCCGCGAGCCTTCCAGGCTGGCGCCCGAACCGGACGGCTGTTGGCCGTTGCGTTTCGACCAATTGGTGCAACCGGTTCTGGACCGGCATTGTGTTTCCTGCCACAAGCCCGGTGTCGAGAATGCGATTGCGGCGGCTTTTGACTTGACGCCCGCCGCGGCTTACAGGACGATGCTCGAATACGCCGACGGCGACCTGCGCAAATGGGCGTTCGAACGCGACCGTTCCATCGCGGGCCAGATGCCGGCGCGGAACAGCAAGATCTATCGCCTGCTGACGGCCGAGCCGGCTCACTATGACGCGCGGCTGCCGGAAGAGGATCGCCGCCGCCTGGCCGTGTGGATGGATACCTACGCCCAAGAACTTGGCTCGTTCAGCGAGGCGCAGGAGAAGCAACTCCGCGAGCTGCGCGAGAATCTCCTGTTCAACGTGCGAGCAGGAAGATAAGGAGTCGGCGAATGGTGGTACAAAATCCGGTCGGCGTTAATTGTCCGCGTACACGCGGGTAATCTCTTCGCGAGTCACGGGGACGGGCGTTTCCTCGGTGATCAGCTGGACCTGGATCCGCTGGGCACCGGCGGCCTCGCCTTGCACTTTGAGCTTGTAGACCGCCTCTTCGCCCGGTCCGATTCGGGCCAGAGGATCGATCAGCAGTCTTCCCCCGTCCACGACGACCCGCGTCGGGCCGTCGCCGCCCAGGGGCTTCAGCTGCTCCGGCAACCCGATGCCCAGCTGCACGTTGGTGGCGGCGCTGGAGCCGGTGTTGGTGAGCGTAATCAAGTAGGTGGTCTCGGCACCGATCTCGATCGGGTCCGCGTCGTCCCGCACGGTGAATTGCAGTTCGGCCACACTTTCAACCTGCACGACTTGTTCGAACGAGTCTTGCAGGCCCAGTTCTGCACGGCCCTCGAGCTTCAGCTTCTGTTCTCCGGTCTCCAACGGCAGGACGGTCAATTTGGCGGCGCCGGTCTGATGGGCGGGCAATTCCTCCAGGCTCCAGTACACGGCGTGGTTTTGCGGCTCGTACTGGCCTTTGTGGTCGGCCTCGACGAACTTCATCCCTTTCGGCAGGTACGTGACAACTTCGACCTCGCGGGCCGGCGCCGTGCCGGAATTCGACAGCACCACCTCGTAGGTCGCGGGGCGTTCCAGGTATCGCCGCTTGGGACCGTTGAGCGACACTTCCAGCGCCGGCGCGACGACTTCCAACTCGACCGAGTGCCGGGCGATCAGGTTGCCCTCGCCGCGAACGAGGATCTCGTTGCGTATCACGCCGGGTTTGTCGGCCTTCAGCGTTAATTGCAGTTGCCGCGTTTCGTTGGGTCGCAGCGTGCCGATCTCGAATTCCAGCTCCCGGCCGACCGCGTGGGCCAACCCCTCCGGCACGTCCTCCTCCAAAATGACGCCCGTCGCCGCACCGCTACCGGCGTTCCCGACGGTGACGTCGAACACCACCGACTCGCCAATCAGCACTTTTTGTGGTCCGGTGTGCGTCAGATTCAACTGTGGCTTGGTACACAGCGTCCGCGCCGAAGCGTGGGTTTGGAACACGACCTGCGCCACACTGCCGATTTCGCCTTCGGCCAGCGGCATGATTTGCAGCGACACGGTGGTTTCGTCGCCGGGTTGCAGCGAACCCACGTTCCACATGACTTGTCCTTCCGCCGTCTGAGTGGCGGAAGGCGTCGCGTTGACAAAGCGTGTGCCCTTCGGCACGCGATCCAAGACGACGACCTGGTGGGCAGCGACTTTTCCCACGTTCTTAACCTGGATCTGGAAGGTGGCCTCCTTGCCGACCTGGATTTCCGGCGGGGCGATTTTCTCGACCGTCAAGGACGGGGTCTGAAGACCGTCCAGTTGCTCGGCGCCCGGCACGCCGTCGCCTTCCCCGGCCGGCATCGCCGCTGACTCGGCAACCGCAGATCGGGCAAAGCTTGGCCTGGCGGGAGCCTCGCCAGCCGGGAACGCCGTTGCCGAACGATGGCCGGAAGCAGGTTGAACGGACGGCTCGCCCGGGGACGCGATCGCTTCTTCCGGTGCGGGGAGCAAGGCGGTGGGAGCGGTGTTCGCGTAAACGCTGCCGCCGCTGGACGGTTCTGTGCCGGAACCGGCGATTGCGGATTGGGCCGCCTGCCGGAGCGAACCGCTCAGTGCAATCGTTGACCCCTGGCCGTCAGACGACGGGGGCTTCGGGGGCTCTTCTGTGGTCGGCGGTGAAAGGACTGGCGTCAGTTGACCGGTCGATTCGCCCACGCCGGGAGCCGCGTCCGCGGCGGCATTCGGGGCCCAAGCCGATTGCAGGTCTGCTGTGCCGGGAGGCTGGAATTCGGGCAACTTGGGCTCGGACGACGCCGGACTGGACGTGCGATCGAAGGCGGGCGCCGGCGTTGGCTCCACAGCCTCGCCCGTTGCACGAATCACGTGAGGCTCCGTGGCGTCGAGGCCATCCTCGGCTTTGGCGTTCGATGACTCCGTGTGCGACGCGGTGGCGACCGCACGATCGAGCATCATCGGCGGCCGATGCGTTGCCGCGGTGCGCAGGCCCCTGGGAGCGTCCAACTGCGACGGCCCCACAGCCGGCTCGTCCGGAATCGGCACAGGCGTCATTTGGTTCGCCGCGGACGACTGGACTTGCCCCGAGGGGTCAGGTGCCGCCTCGGCGCTCGTTCCGCCCGGCGCCCAGGGATTACCGACCACCGAGTAGGCCCCGACGCCGGAGCCCAAAGCCCCGACGACCGCCGTGGTCCACACTGCCAGACGCTTGCTGATGAGAGACTTCGGAGGCAACATAGCTAGCGACCCACTCAGAAACAAAAATGAAACGGTCGGTCCAAACACGATGTCCGCGCGGGGGGTAATTATCAAAACCGGCGGTCTGTGGGAAGATCAGTTGCCTGAAAAACGCGCTGTGGACCTAACTTGCGATGCGTCGCGAGGGAATAAGGCGGCGGATCATAGTTCCGTGCGATACGTCTTGCCGCAGAGGACACAGGAGCTAGCTGGCATCGGCGATTCGACTCGCCGCCAGACATGGTCACAGTCACCGGGCGGTCTTTCCCTGGCCAACCCGCACTTGGGGCATACGCCGGGTGGGAAACCGATACCGGCGTCAAAGGTGTGCTGGCAGCCATTTTCCAATCGCTTGGCGTCTTCCCGACGCCTTTGCTCGCGGCGGGCGGCACTTTCCGCAGCGATGGCATCCAGTTGCTTCAACTCCTTCTTGTCCTCGTACAACGAATACAGGTAACGCCCCGCCGAATAGAGCAGCGCGGCCAGAATGGCGGCCGGCAAAGCGAGCAATAGCATGAAGAAGAAAAGTTGCCTCATGTCCCCTATCCTGCGCAAATAGTAATGACCAATATCGGGTCCTGCCATCGCCCGCGTATAGAATTCCATCCATTTCGGCGGGCACGATCGGCCTGATTGTCCGCATTGGCGACCTATGACGCAAGACGACGTAGTGCCAGCGAGCGGGCATCGCTTGTCAGCCTTGATCGGAGTGCGGCGCACCGTCACCCGGTCTCAGGCATGAACGTGGGCATCGCGATGCCGTTGGGCGCTGTCCATTTGCCCCGCGCTTGCGCAAAGTGCAGTTCACAATTGATTGCGCCCCAGGCGTACATTTGATGCACCAGCAGATGGTTTTGGGCGGGAACGAGCCACACGGGCTGGCGGCCTCGATGGTGATTCAATTCGGCCAGAATCAGCGCAGCCGCGTCCCGTTCGGTGCGCGTCACTCCAGGGCCGAGCATGTTGATTGCTGGATGAGCCACGGAAACGAGGAATCCATCCAGTCGCCCATCGCTGCCCTCCAAGACCGATACGTGCCAGATGCCTTCTGGGTTTTCGACGAAGTACCGCAAGTCGTTTTCGCGGCGAATGTGGCTCACCTCCCACTCCAGTTCGATCATCGCCGCCACATCTGCGGATGTGGCTGGCCGGACGTGATCCGATCCTGGTGCCTCTTGGTCCAGACCGCCCGCCGGCACTTTCATGGTCATGTCGTGGTAGATCAGACGTGGCACGAAGCCGGCGCGGTTGTACAGGGAGAAAGAATCCAGGTTGACCGCACTTGAGACCAGCCGCACAGGCCTGCCGTCCCGATCTGCCACATCGGTGATAAAACGCAGCATTCGGCTGGCAACTCCTTGGCCGAAATAGTCCGGGGCCACGTTCATGATCCCCAGCGAGACATGGGTGGATCGCGGATGGTAGAAACACGATCCCGCTAACCGCTGGGCATCGCGGTCCTCGGCGACCACGCAGCAACCGGGATCAAGTTGTTCGTACACCGAGCAAAACAGCCGGACATTCTCTTTGGGCCCCGAAAACATGGCTGGCCGTCCGCGCGCGAGGGACCAAGCATTGGTCGAATCGTAGATCAGTTCCGCCACGTCGCCCCACTCGCCGGTACGCATCGTCCGGAGTTCGATATTCGCCATAAGTCCCCCACTGTACGAGAGTTGTGATTGGCCAGCCGCCGCCGATTCGAACTGGGTTCACCGTAACAAACCACTGCACCGTGTCAAGTGATGGCCTGACTGGGCGAGTTGCGGTCATTGACCACCGTAAGCCGCGTCGGTAAACTTTTGCTCAGTTGGACGGTGGCTGTAGCTCAGTTGGATAGAGCATCAGATTGTGGCTCTGAGGGTCGGGGGTTCGACTCCCCTCAGCCACCCCTCAAAAAACCCGGTTAAATACCGGGTTTTTTCATTCCTTGCCACTTCTCCGCAGTCCAAGGAAGAAACTCTGTACAACCGTTTGTACAACCGATATGCTATAGAGAGTGTCGGTTGCACAACTTCGCGTTCTCATCTCCCGGTTGTGCGCCCGGTTGTACACCTAGTGCCCCGAACGGCGGCAGCCGAACGGAGCCGGCGCATCAAGTAACCCTGTGGCCAGAGGTAACGCCGATGTCGAAGTCTATTCGCAATCGCCGTTTGCGAAAATCTGCTGACTTCCCGCTAAGCAAGCACCCGCGTGGCTATTGGTGCAAACGCTATAAGGTGACTGGCACAAGTGCCTGGAAAATGGCCTACTTCGGGCGGATCGCGGACGACCCCGATGGTCAAGCTGCGGTCGAAAAGTGGCTTGCTCAGAAAGACTACCTGCTAAATGGCTTGACCCCGCCGGAAGATCCTGGCGGGTTGACGGTGAAGGAACTGGCGAATCGGTTCCTCACGGCCAAGGTCCGCCTGATCCGAACGGGCGAGCTATCGGACCGGACGTTCCACCAGTACCACGGAACGTGCGCGAGGCTTGTCGAGGCGATGGGAGGCCACCGATTGGTGGACGCCTTGACGCCAACGGACTTCGGAGTGCTCAGAGAGAAGTTGGCAGCTGGCCGTGGTCCGGTCGCCCTCGGGAACGAGATCACCGTCGTTCGCATGGTGTTCAAGTTTGCATTTGACGAGGGCCTCATCGACCGTCCGATGCGGTACGGTCAATCGTTCGACAAGCCAAGCCGCAAGACGCTGCGCGTGGAGCGGGCGAAGCGTGGCCCGAAGATGTTCGAGGCGTCCGAACTGCACGCCATCCTGGATGCGGCTGGCGTTCCCATGCAAGCGTTCGTGCTGCTGGGCATCAACGCGGCGTTCGGGGCAACCGACATCGCGGGACTGCCACAATCCGCCATCGACCTGCGATCCGGCTGGATTGACTACGCGAGAGGCAAGACGGGCATCGGTCGCAGAATCCCGTTGTGGTCCGAAACGGTTGCAGCCGTCAAGGAAGCCATCGAGCAGCGGCCGAGAGCGGCTGACAAGGCCGACGATGGTTTGGCGTTCCTGACGCGGTTCGGTTCGCGATGGCTCAAGCTGAATCGACAGGAAGGAAGCGATGGGCCAGCTACCGACGACAAGGAGTTCAAGGGAGCCACCCCTGACGACGCCATCGGCAAAGAGTTCAAGAAGCTGCTGGTCAAGGTGGGCATCAAGCGGACTGGACGAGGCTTCTACGGGTTGCGCCACACTTTCCGCACCGTGGCCGACGAGGCGAAAGACCAGCCGGCGGCCGGGCACATCATGGGCCATCACGATCCGTCGATGGCTGCAACCTACCGCGAGCGAATCAGCGATGATCGTCTGCAAGCCGTGGTCAACGTGGTCCGCAATTGGCTGTTCCCAGCAGCCCGCAAGCCGACCAAGACCCGGAAGGCCCGGAAGGTAAAGCCGGCCGTCGGTGTCCAGGAAGTCGCCGACGACGATGGGTTACAGCAAGCCATCGCATCCGCGCGGCAGGCCATCCAAGAAGCGGCAGGCCCCATCCGGCGGACGCTCGAATCGGTTTGGCTGGCGGACATCGACAACGCCACCCGTGGCGACGGTGAAGCCCGGCGGCGGCTGCTGGAAACGTGGGGCAACGATCGCGATGAGCTGCCGAAGCTGCGGGTAGTCAACGCGGGGTGAACGGATGTAAAATCAACGCGGCGGGGATAGGCTGATCCCCGAAAGCCGGACGCCCTTGACCGGTTGCCCCGCCGCTTTTCTCGATCAAGGGGGTCGCGCAAGGGGGTGACGACATTAACAAAGAATCTGAACTGCGGCAAGCAACGGACTTGGCCCAGCATCTCGTGGGAGCCTGCGACGCGCTGCGGACGCTGGCCGAATCGCTCGCACCACGTCCGGTACCGGGCAGTCTCGCGGAGAAGTATCCGTGGCTGACAATCCCGCCATCGGACGAGTGGGGGCCGTGCGAAGACGCGATGTACAACTGGCTGGGCGCAATCGCAAAGGGCCAGCACGAACTGGGCCAAAGGCTGGAGAGTCTGCCGGACGACCTGCGAGGCGTCTTGCCCCCGCAGACCATCGCCGGACTGCCAGACGACGCAGAACGTGCCCCGTCGTACCACGAAGCCGCCTACTGGGTGGCGCGTCACATGCTGGCCACCGTCTACGGCTACGCCCCAGCCGGCACGCCAGCGGCGGACTGGTTCATCAGCGCGGGCAAGTACCGTATCGACTGGCTGAGCGCAGCCGCCGAACTCCGAGAAAGCGCCCGGCTGGATGCCCAGCAACTCCAAAAGCTAATCGTACAAGAGAGCGCGAAGGCGATACGGCGGCTGCGGGCGGTGCCGACGCCTCAAAGCGCGCCGGAAATCCCTGTCCCTCCGGGCTTGGAAAAAGATGACGTGAAGATCCTGGAAGCGCTGGCCCGGCGAAAGGGAATCGTCGCGTACCAAGCGGACATAACCGAAGTCGGCAGGGACCGAGCGACCGAACGGCTGGCGTATCTCGCGGAACTCGAATACGTCACGAACCCACCCGGAAAGACTAAACGCGGGTGGCTGATAACCGGCAAGGGACTGGCGCGGCTGGAGGAACTGCCTGCCGTGGACTAAGTACCGCGCAACTCCCGCACAACTCCCGCACATCTTTTCCGCGTCCAGACAAGAATTCGGGTATGAACACTACGTCATACCCGGAACTGCTAACTGATAGTCAGATGGCCCGCACTCTGCGGGTGACTGTCCGCTGGCTGCGAGCCGAAGCGGACGCCGATCGCATTCCCTGCGTCAAAGCCGAGCGGCGATACCTTTTTTCGCGTCAAGCGGTGCTGCGCGCGCTAGCCGAGCGGGCTGGAGAGCTAGTTGGCAGGGAGGCCCCGCAATGACCGCTGACACCCACGACTATCTCACCGTCCCAGGGTTGGCCCAATCGCTAGGCATCGACCAAGCCAAGGTCTTGCACTGGCTCCACACAGGCCAGCTCGTGGGCGTGAACATCGCCGAGAATCCGCGAGGCCGCCCGCGTTGGCGAATCCCGCGTGAATCCTGGGAGGCGTTCATCGCCGCCCGTAGCAACCAGCCTGCCCCCGCCCCTCGTCCGCAGCGGCGACGGCGACGAACGGACGATCGGGTAATCCAGTTTTTCCGATAGTACGCTCAATAGGCAAGGGAGTTGACCCATGTGTGGATGCGAAAAAGTGCACGGCGACGAACTGCGAGCCGTGGGGAAAGACACGTTCGCCTTGTGCCATACCCACAAAGTCCACCGGCATTGGGGACACAACATGATTACGGGATGGATTGCGCAGGTTGATGCGCTGGGCCGTGAGGGAGCCGAAGGTCTCTGGCAAGCTGCGCTCCAGCAGTTGAACAACGAATACTCGCCAGCCTAAACGACAAAACCCCGCGCTGGCAGGCGATCGGGGCAAAGGTGTACGGACATGGACATCGTAGCAGACGAAACGAGACGGGACAAGCAACCTGACCCAGACGCGGCCAACGTGGCCGAGTTCGACCGATGGGCGGATGAACAAAAGATCCCACGTCAAACGGGCAACGGCAAGCCAAGGGTTCGACCGAGGATCACCATATCAGGCAACCTTCGCGATGATGCTTATGCGGGATGGAAACTGGATTCAAACGCTACAGCGGCGCGGATCGTAGCGGCTGTAACGCCTTTGACGGCTTTGTCGCCGCAGGCTGAATCATGAGCCAGAACTTGCATTGCAGGCCGGCCGTTGGGCGAGTACTTTGTGGGGACAGGGATCAGACGTACAAAATTCCATTTTGGCCGATGGTCAGTCCGACCTTATGGAACGAACTTGCTCGGCCAAAATGGAATTCTGTACGCCTGACCCCCAAAGCGGCCATCATGCTGTGGAGAACCCATGTTGCGAATTCGCAAGGCAGTCATTACGGCAGCCGGACCCAACCAGGAGCGGTTGCCGCTGCAGCGTTTTGTCGACGTCGACGGAAGCGAGAAAACCGCGCTGCAAATCGTTGTGGAAGAGGTGCTTTCTGCGGGCGTCGAGGAGATCTGTGTTGTCGTCCGGGGCGGCAGCCAAGATACCTACCGCGACGCGGCCGGCGAGCACGCCCGATCGCTCGTGTTTGTCGAGCAACCGGCGCCGCGGGGGTACGGCGAGGCGCTGCACCGAGCCGCCAGGTTCGTCGGCGACGAGCCGTTCGTCCACTTGGTGAGCGACCACTTGTACGTCAGCCGCCAGCCCCGGCGGTGCGCCGAGCAATTGGTCCGCGCGGCGCGCGAGGAGCAGTGTGCCGTCTCGGCGGTCCAACCGACGCGAGAGAGCATGCTGCAGTACTACGGCGCCGTCGGCGGCTCGCCCGTGGCCGGCAAGTCGGGGTACTACCAGATCGAACGCGTGCTGGAAAAGCCGACGCCCACCACGGCCGAACAGCATTTGATCGTGCCCGGTCTCCGCGCCGGGCATTACTTGTGCCTGTTCGGCATGCACGTGCTGACGCCGGCCGTGATGGATCTGCTGGGGCAGATGATCGCGGACGCTCGCAGCGACGGCGGGCCGATCATGCTTTCGCCGGCGCTGGCCCAATTGGCCCAGCGGGAGCGGTACCTGGCCCTGGACCTGGACGGGACTCGCTACAACATCGGCGTCAAGTACGGCATGTTCGTCGCCCAGTTGGCGCTGGCGCTGAGCGGCCGGGACCGCGAGGAGATCCTGGCCAAATTGGTCGAGTTGCTGGCTGCCGCCTATCAGGCCCTGGGGTTCCAGACGTTGGCGGACCAGGTGCGGCGGAGCGTCCGCGCCGTGCGCGGCAACCAGTGGATGTTCCGCATCGGGCATCCGGCCGACCACCCGCTGCAGCTGCGAAGCGAATTGAAGGAGCGCGCCGGACCGGCCAGTCCGTTTCCCATCCTGGTCGAGCGGACGCCGGTTCGAATGGACCTGTCGCACAGCGGCTGGAGCGACATTTTTTTCCTGGGCATGGACTTTCCCGAAGGGGCGCGCGTGCTGAACGTGTCCGTGGACTTGGGAGTCCGCGGGCGCGATCCGCAGCCGCGGCCGCCGATCGAGGTCTATCTGCGAGTGATCGACCAGCCGGTGCTGCGTTTGGTGAGCGTGGATCTGCGCTGCAAGGCGGACGTCACCACGCTGGGCGAAGTGTTCGATTTCGCCAAGGACTACCTGGGCTTGCTCAAGGCCGCGGTGATTGCCGCCGGGATTGTGCCGCCGGGATTGGAGGGCTCCGGGCAGCAACTGGCCGACGTCCTCACGCGGCTGATCGGCCCCGGATTGGGACTGGAAATCGTCAGCCAGGTGAACGACATCCCCAAGGGCTCACGGCTGGCCGTGTCGACGAACCTGTTGGCCGCGATCATCACGGCCTGCATGCGGGCCACGTCGCAAATCGCCTCGCTGAGCGGACCGTTGAGCGAGGCCGAACGAAAACTGGTCGCGGCCCGAGCCATCCTGGGCGAGTGGCTCGGCGGTTCCGGCGGCGGCTGGCAGGATTCCGGCGGCATCT
>CAZAQY010000157.1:0-19574 GCA_964486845.1 uncultured Pirellulaceae bacterium | reverse complement strand
AGTACCCATCGCTTACCCCGATTGAATGTACATCAATTATCTCGCTTGCGCTCAGCAGGCAGCGGCCACCAGCTTGGCAACTTAGCAGCGTTCGAGAAATCACTGTCCAGTGTTTATTGCTGATCATCACACGGAGTGTTCTGGATCGAGGCCGAGTTTTTGGGCATCCGTGGAGTTGACGTCTACCTGAAGAAGGCCAAACAGGCCCTGACGACGACCATGCCGGAGCAACTCAAGAACCGCAAGCAGCAACTGCTGCTGCCGATGACGATGGCCCAAGCCGTGCTGGACCAGATGCTGGCCGCCCAGACGCAGATCAGTTCAATCAGGAACCGCACTTGGCAGGTTTCATCCGGAAACCAACCGTTATCGAAGCGCCAGGCCAGCCGCCCAAGCTGATCGAAGAGTTCGTCGGGCGAGTGAACTCAGGCACGGCAGCCGTCAGCATCGCCCGCATGAAGAGTCCGTTCGGTTGGCTGGAGCCGGGGCAAACGCCAGAATTCGACGAGTACACGGTCGTCTTGCGGGGTTGCCTGCACGTCAAGTCAGTCCAGCAGTTGGGCCAAGGCATTGAGGGCGTTCTTGGCTTCCTTGACCCCGCCAAACTCTTTCACCAGCTTCTTCGCCTTGACCAGCAGACCAACTGACACGGCGTCCTTGAGGACAACGTGACCGGCTTCCGGGGCCGGGGCTGTGGCGGCTTTCTTCGCTTTTTTCTTGGCCTTCATGGCTGACTTGACTCCACCGACATAGTTGGCCGTTGTCTCGAAGCCCTGTTCCTTCAGCAGTTCGGCGATCTCTTTCACTGTTTTAGTGGGATTGGCTTTCAAGGCCGCTCTGATCGCTGCGGTCTTGGCTCCCCTGGCAGCTTCGGGGGCGGCTTCAACGGGCGTGGCTTCGGGCTCGCTGGTTGTCGGTTTTCGTGGCATGATTGGTCTCCCTCAGGTGGTTAGAAAATGGACGCAAAGAGTATAGGCGAAGCGGAGATCGGTGTCTATTGGCCAGTGACGGCGTGAATCGTCCCCCTCCCCTTATCCTCATGAGAACGTCCCCGATGCCACGTCAATGCGCTCCTGGTCCCCTGACCGCACGATTTGTGCGCCCACGATCTGCCGAAGGTCGGTGGGAAACATGTCCGACTTTTTGGCAATCAGTTTTTCCATGTTGCTGCGGACACCCGCCATCTCGGCTTCGTCGTCGTTGGCGTTATGCCGCCGATACTCGGCCATGTAGGCATCCAGGTTCGCCTTCCGCTGGCCGGGAGGGTTGCAGGCGATGTTCCACGCACTGCACGCAGCGTTGAGAAGACTCTGACGGTCCTGCAGTGTCTTGCCCATCCGAATGAAGTCGCCAGCGAATTCCCAAACCTGCTGTGACATCTTGGCCTTACCGGGGACTCCGGAACTGACCGATTGGCGTTTCTGCTTCTTGCGTCTCATAACATACTCCATCTGGTTCAGGGCACGATGGCGAACGGTTCGTCACTGAGCCGTCACCTTCCCGCTCAGCTTCATCTCCAGCTCGTCAATCAATCCCACCTGTGCTGCGTTGACCTTCCTTCGAGCCGTTGCCAAGTCGAAGAACTCGTCCCCGTCGATCCCAGGGAACGCCTGCTGCTGACCCGACCGTGGCGGCCACTCCATCGTGAAGGCGGTGCTGCGGATCGTTGCCGGATCGCAGTCGCCCTCACAGGCCCAGGCGTGAACGATTTTGCCGCCCTTCTGTTTCACCGGCTGCAAGAGTGAGCAGGTAGATGATGCCCGTGATCCATTTGCCGCCGGTGATCGGTGATCGGTGGTTGGTGATCGGTAGTCGGCGATCGGTAGTCGGTCACCGGTCACCCAATCCTCTCCTTGCCGACCCAGGGCCGCAGCAGTTCCGGGACCAGCACCGAGCCGTCGGCTTGCTGGTGGTTCTCCAGCACGGCGATCATCGCTCGGCTGACGGCGATCGCCGTTCCGTTCAGGGTATGGACGAAGTGCGTTCCTTTCTCGCCCTTGACTTTGTAGCGGGCGTTCAGCCGCCGCGCTTGGTAGTCGGTGCAATTTGACGCGCTGGTGACCTCGCCCCACTCGCCGCGGCCGGGCATCCAGGCTTCCAGGTCGAATTTCCGGTAAGCCGGCCCGCCCAAGTCGCCGGTCGCCGTGTCGACCACACGATACGGGATCTCCAGGCCGTCGAACAGCCGGCATTCCAATTGGCAAATGTGCTCCAACATCGCCTCGCTTTGGTCGGGCAGCGTAAAGGCGAACATTTCGATCTTCGTGAACTGGTGTACGCGGTAGATGCCGCGCGTCGCTCGGCCGTGGGCGCCCGCTTCGGTCCGGTAGCAGTGGCTGACGCCGCACAGCTTGATCGGCAACTGCTCCGCGTCCAGTGTTTGGCCGGAGTACAAGCCACCCAGGGTGATCTCGGCCGTGGCGACGAGGCTCAGCCCCGAATTCTCGATGCTGTAGATTTGCGTTTCCGGGCCCCGCGGGTTGAAGCCGATGCCCTCGATGATCTCGTCGCGCGCCAAGTCGGGCGTGATGGTGGGCGTAAACCCCTCGGCGATCAGAAGATCCAGAGCGTAGCGTTGAAAGGCCAGTTCGAGCAGCACCGCTTCGTTGCGGAAGAAGTAAAACCCGTGTCCGGTGGTCCGTGCGCCGCCTTCCAAGTCCAGCAGATCCAGCTTCTCGCCCAACTGGACGTGATCCAACGGCGTGAAATCGAACTTGCGCGGCTCGCACTTGCCGCGCCGCAGTTCGCGATTCGCCTGGTCGTCCGTGCCCACCGGGGCGTCCGGATGGGACATGTTGGGAATCGTGATCTGGATGGCGGTGATCTCGGCGTCCAACTGATCGTGCTCCGCCTGGGCCGCGTCCTTCTGTTGTCGCAACCGGCGGCCTTCTTCCTTTCTTGCTTCGCGTTCCTCCGGACTCTTGGCCTGCCCGATCGACTTAGCGACCTCATTCGCGCGGCGGTTCAGGTCCTGGACTTCGTTGAGCACTTCCCGCCGCCGATTCTCCAGTTCCACCAGTCGCCGCACGTCCGCTTTCGCGTTGCGGTGCTGGCAATTCCGTTCCACCAAATCAGCGTTATCGACGATGAATTTGCGATCGAGCATGGTCCGTCCTTTCGAGCGACAGAAAGATCAGCGCGCTGTCCCAGTGCGACAGCTTTCTGTCGAGTATCCTGCTATTCTGACTTTCGTAAACAGAAAAGAGAGCTGACAGAAAAATGGGGTGACAGAAAAATGAGAAAGACGGGGCTGCTCCTGATTCCGATCATTTTTCTGTCACCTCATTTTTTCTGTCAGCTCTGCCTTCCCGGACATTCTTCTGTTACGCAGTTCGCTCTCGATGTTCAGATGCCCTGTCCCGCGAGTTCCTGCCACAGGTAGGCGCTGGCGCGGATGCCGCGGTGGAAATCCGCCAGCGAGAATTTTTCGTTGGGTCCGTGGGCGTTGTCGTCGTCCAGGCCCCAGCCCAGCAGCAGGGTATCGACCCCCAACCGCTCGGCAAAGGCGGTCACGATGGGGATCGAACCGCCTTCGCGAATGAACACCGGCGGCCGTTCGAAACCAAGTTCGATGGCCCGTGCGGCGGCCTGCATGTAAGGGCTGTCCAACGACACCAGCACGCCGGGGGCGCCGTGCATTTCGATCAATTCCATTTTGATCCCGGCGGGGCAGATCCGCGTGAGCAGCTCGCGCAGGCCGGCGGCCACGCGGTGGGGATCTTGGCGAGGAACGAGCCGGAAGCTGAACTTGGCTCCAGCCGTCGACGGCAGCACCGTCTTGCCGCCTTCGCCTTGGTAGCCGCCCCAGATGCCGTTGATGTCGCAGGTGGGCCGCGCCCAGCGCCGTTCCAGGTTCGTGTAACCCACCTCGCCGGTCAGGCCGTCGACGCCGATCCGCTCCATGAACGCCTGTTCGTCGAAGGCCAATGCGGCGAACTGGGCCCGCTCGCGGTCGGCCAGCGGGATCACGTCGTCGTAGAAGCCGGGCACTTGCACGCGGCCGTCGTCGTCGACCAGCGCCGCCAGCATGCGCGCCAGGGCGTTGGCCGGATTGGCAACCCCGCCGCCGAAGGTCCCGGAATGCAAGTCGTGCTTGGGGCCCGTCAACCGTAGCTCGAAATACGCGATCCCCCGCAGGCCGTACGTGATGGCCGGCTGGCCCGGCGCGAACTGGGCCGTGTCGCTGACCACCACCACGTTGCAGGCCAGCTTGTCGGCCGATCGTTCGAGGAACTTGTTCAAGCTCTCGCTGCCGACCTCCTCTTCGCCTTCGATCAGGAACTTGACCTGCAACGGCAACCGCCCCGCCGTCTCGATCCAGGCTTGGATGCTGTTGACGTGCGTCAGCATTTGGCCCTTGTCATCCGTCGCTCCTCGAGCGTACAGGTTGCCGTCGCGGACGGTCGGCTCGAAAGGCGGCGAGGTCCATTGATCCAGCGGGTCCGCGGGCTGGACGTCGTAATGGCCATACACCAGCACGGTGGGGGCGCCGGGAACGGGCGGCGATTCGGCGTAGACCAGCGGATTTCCGTTGGTTTCGATCAGCTCGGTGGCGAACCCCAGCCGGCTCAGGCGACCGGCGACCCAATCGGCCGCTCGGCGGACGTCGCCGGCATAGTTGCGGTCGGCGCTGACGCTGGGAATGCGGAGCAACTCGCACAAATCGTCCTCGAACTGCTGGCGATGTTCCGTCAAATACCGCTGGAGGGGCATCAAGCCAGGCATGACTGCTCCATCTTCACACTGGGGATTTTGGTCCTTTTCATTTACCGAAACTTCAGAGTATAATAACGGCAGCTCGTTCCGACTATTCCACTACTCTTTGTTGCCTTCGCATTTTGCCCGCGTAGCACAGGAAAGGACAAGACCGTGGCGGTCAGAAGCAATGCTGCTGTTGCCGAACCCGAAGTGGCGACCGCGGTTGAACCGCGGCAGAAGCGGCGTCAGAAACCGAAGCGGCAGCCGCGTTACCACGTGATTTTGTGGAATGACGACGACCACACCTACGCGTATGTCATCCACATGATGGAGAAGCTGTTCGGCCACCCCAAGGAAAAGGGCTTTCAGATTGCCGAGCAGGTGGACAAGCAGGGCCGGGCCGTGTGCCTGACCACGACGTTCGAGCACGCCGAGTTGAAGCGAGATCAGATTCACGCTTTCGGCGCGGACCCGGGAATCCCACGCTGCAAAGGGTCCATGTCCGCGACGATCGAGCCGGAAACGGACGTGGACGGCTAGCGTAGGTTGGGACTCCCAAGAAGCCGGGCTCTTCGAGAAAACGGCCTTCTGAGTGCGCGATTCCCGCTAGCCCCAACCCCAACGCCGTTATCCCCATGCCCGCCACGCTGAAAACATGGACCTTGGGCTGCAAGGTCAACCAGTACGAGACGGAATTCGTGCGCGAAGCGCTGCTGGGAATCGGCTATCGCGACGCGGCCGCCGGCGAGCCGGCCGACCTGTGCGTGGTGAATACCTGCACGGTGACCGCCGAGGGGGACGCCAAGAGCCGGCAGGTCATTCGCCGGCTGGCGCGCGAAAACCCGGCGGCGCGGATCGTGGTGATGGGCTGCTACGCGACGCGAGCGCCGGACGAACTGTCTGCGTTGCCGGGCGTGACGGACGTGATCACCGACAAACGCGAACTGCCCGACTGGCTGGCGCGCTTTGGCGTGGCCGACGTGCCCACCGGCATCTCTCAGTTCCAGGGCCGCAGCCGGGCTTACGTCAAGGTCCAGGACGGCTGCCTGCTGCGCTGCAGTTACTGCATCATTCCCCACGTGCGGCCTCCGCTGACCAGCCGTCCCCTGCCGCTGATCTTGGACGAGGTTCGCCGACTGCTGGATCATGGCTACCGCGAGATCGTACTGACCGGCATCCACCTGGGGCATTACGGCGTCGAGGGGAATTGGGGGAAACCTAAATCGGAGTGGACTCGGCTGTGGCACCTGGTTCGCCAAATCGCCTGTATCGAAGGCGACTTCCGGGTGCGTCTGTCCAGCCTGGAGGCGACCGAAGTAACGCGCGAGCTGGTCCAAGTGATGGCCGACTACCCGGACAAGATCTGCCCGCATTTGCACGTGTGTCTGCAAAGCGGTTCGGACGCGGTCCTGCGGCGGATGCGCCGCCGCTGGTCGGCGCGGATGTTCCTGGACCGCTGCGAATTGGTGCGCCGGTCGCTGGACCAGCCGGCTTTCACCACCGACGTGATCGTGGGCTTCCCCGGCGAAACGGACGAGGACTTCGACCGAACTTGCCGATTGGTCCGGGAGGTGGGATTTTCCAAAATTCATATTTTCCCGTTCAGTCCTCGACGTGGCACGCCGGCGGCCCAGATGCCGGATCGAGTGCCCGACCACGTGCGAGGGGAACGTGGGAGACATTTGGCTGTTATCGAGCATGAACTGCGCGAGCAATACTTCCGCAGCCTGATCGGCCGGAACCTGCGGGTGCTGTTGGAAGCCTCTAGCGACGCAACGGCCGGGCACGCGGTGGGGACCTCTTGCCGCTATGCGCCGGTCGAGGTTCCCACCGGCGGCAAATTAGGTAGACTTATAAGCGTCCTCGCCCGCGGTGTGGTTCAGGGCCCGCGCATTTGGGCGCTGCCGGTTTGATTTTGGAGTGCGGCGCCTTGTCGCCGCTTTGGACCCGGCGTTGCGCCGCATTGGGCAGACGGGGTTCGGAGTGTTCGTCTGGTCTAGCCAGGCGCCAATTCAAGGGAGGAAACAAGATGTTACACGCCGTGATCATGGCCGGCGGAGCCGGCACCCGATTCTGGCCGTCCAGCCGCGTGGCGCGCCCCAAGCAACTGCTGGACCTGGCCAGCGAACAAACCATGATTCAAGCCACCGTCCAGCGGCTCCACGGCCTCGTGCCGCCCGAACGCATCTGGGTGCTCACCAATCGGATCCTCGTCGAACCCATCGCGGAGCAACTGCCACAGTTGCCGCCGGCGGCGATCATCGGCGAACCGTGCAAACGCGACACGGCGCCGTGCATCGCCCTGGCATCCGTGCTGATCGCGCGTCAGGACCCGGACGCGGTCATGGTCGTGACGCCGGCGGACCAGGTGATTGGTCCTGTCGAACGATTTCAGCAGACTATCGCCTTTGCCGTCGAGTTGGCAAGAGAACAGCCCGAACGGATTGTGACGTTCGGGATCAAACCCTCGTATCCGGCGGAGACTTTTGGCTACATTGAACGCGGCGAGCCGATTCCGCCGCCTGCGGGCGGCGGGCGGGATGCTCTATCAGCGTTCGCCGTGCGGAAGTTCCGCGAAAAGCCCTCGGCGCAGGTGGCTCAGCAGTATCTGGATGCGGGCCGCTACTATTGGAATTCGGGGATTTTCGTCTGGCGGCCGGCGACCATCATGGCGGCGCTGGAGCGTTTCGAGCCCGACATGTGCGGACACATTGCGACGATTGCCGATGCCGTGGGGTCGGACGATTACCCGGCTGTCCTGGACCGCGAGTTCGCCGCGATCCAGGGCAAGTCCATCGACTACGCCGTGATGGAGAAGTACGATCCGGTCGTGGTTGTCGAGGCGGATTTCGCTTGGGACGATGTGGGCAGTTGGCAGTCCCTGGCCCGCACGCACGGCGCCGATGCGGACGGCAACACGATCATCGGCCGGCACGTGGGTCTCCGCACCAGCGGCTCGATCGTTCGCACGGACGCTCGGCACCTGGTCGTGACCCTTGGCGTCCAGGACTTGATCGTCGTCCACACGCCCGACGCGACGCTGGTGGCCAACAAACGTGATGAGGAGTCCATTCGCCAAGTCGTGACGTGGCTCAAAGAACATGGCTGGAACGAGTACCTCTGACCACGGCTTCCCCGTTCAGGGCAGGTTGGCCGGGATTGACTTCGGTACGGTACGCATCGGTATCGCGGTGACCGATCCCGATCAGCGGCTGGCCAGCCCCTACGAGATCTACCACCGCCGCAGTCCGGCGGCCGACGCAGAGTACTTCCAGCGTTTGGTGCAGGAGGAACGCCTGGTGGGCTTGGTCGTCGGCCTGCCCGTGCTGGCCAGTGGCGACGAGAGCCAGAAGTCGATTGAATCGCGTGCTTTCGGCGACTGGCTTCGAGAACTGACCGGTCTGCCCGTCCGGTTCTACGACGAACGCTACACGTCGGTGCTGGCAGACCAGTCCCTGTTGGATGCGCAGATGACGCGCAAGCAGCGCAAAGCCCGCTTGGACAAAGTCGCCGCCCAACTCATCTTGGCGGCCTATCTGGAGTCCGGTCGCCAAGGCGATCCAGGGACGCTGGCGTAGAGTCACGGTGTTAGGGCCGGTGTCAGCATCCCGATTCGCCATTGAAACCGGCCGTAAGCCTTTCCGGACTTGTCCTTGTCCCACATGCCCTGGAAGATGAACCGCAGGTTGCTCGGATCGACCGTCAGCGTTTGATCGTGCCCGTCACGGATCAGTTCGCCGTGGCTGATGTTGTCGGTCCAGGGCTGTACGCCCGCCGCGGGGCGGACGTTGTTCCAGCCGGCGAAGGGCTTGTCGGCCGTGTCGGCGACCGGCGTCCATGGGCCATCCAGGCGGTCGGCCAGGTACGCCTTGTAGTACCGCCGGCCGTTCTCCTCGACGATCGTCAGGTACTTGTCCAGGCCCTTGAGCCGATACGTATGGCTCGCCTCGAAGATCTTGGCCTCCAGGGCCAACTCGCAATGGCCGAAGCCGGCGGGAAAGTCTTCCAACTTCGTCCACAGCCGCCACATCTTGCCGTTCAGACTGGCCAAGAACAGGTACGCCCGCTGGTCGTCACAGATGATCCAGTAATCCAGGCCGCCCTCCCGGCGAGGATCCGTTTCGCCGCCGTCCAGGATGGGTTTGGCGCGCGTCCACGAATCGGGATCGGCGATGTCGGACGTTGTCGAGTAGGCGACCCACATTTTCTTGGCTCCGGACACGCCCATCTGGTAGATCAGGTACCATTTCTTGTGCGGCGAGAAGTAAAACACCTGCGGGGCGCAGTAGTAGTCGCTGTCGCTGACCTGCAGGATCGTGCGCTGCGAACGGTCGGCGTCCTCCCATCGCTCGAACGAGCAGTATTCGATCGCCGATTTTTTCGGCAGCTTGACCGTCGTGAACACGTGCCACCTGCCGCCGTAGAACACGACGGTGGGATCTTTCTGGGCGTGGCTGGGATTTGTGTCGCGCGGCTCGGGGGCGATCAGCGGTGCGCTGTACTCCCACATGGCGGGAACTCGAAATTCGGCGGATTCCGCGGGCCGGTTCCCCTGCGCGGCGAATAGGGCCAGGACGGGAGCGATCCCCACGGACGCGCAATGGACGAGGTTTTTCATGACGATTTTCCTTTCCTCGAAAGGGCGTCTGATCATCTTGGCGGACATCCCTTCACAGGTCAATCGCTTGTGTCGGATCGGCTCGACAGTTCGACACCTCGCGGACCGCCGATGCCGACCGCTTTGGCAACTCCTTCTTCAGCGAGATCGACATCGACGACGGCCGGCAACTGGGGCATCCTCCAGTTCTACGGCGACCCGTCGCAGTCGCCCAAGTTTCTGGCGACCATGCGCTGGGCCGGGCGATGCGGCCGGAACGTGCAAGCCGGTCGCGGGGGATAGCGCCTGTTTGTAGTGCCGCCTTCAGGCGGTCGGAACCGGCTGCCGCCGGCACTACGGACTTTGAAGCGCCGGCGTTGGCCTGCGTTACGCAGCGTTCGAGAAAGAACTGTCGAGTGTTTGTTGCCGATCATCACACGGAGTGTGATGGCTACTTTGACAGGGCGACTGTTGGTTCTCGAACCTGCTAAGTGCTGTAGTCGGCGTTGAACTTGACGTAGTCCACGGTCAGGTCGCTGGTCCAGAAACGGACGCTCGCCGGGCCTTCCGCCAGAGTCAACAGCACCTGGGTCTCGCGGTTGTCCCGGATCGATCGCGAAACCGCGGCCGCGTCAAAGGGGACGGGCGTGCCGTCTCGGTACAGCTGCGTCCCGTTCACTTTCAAGGACACCCTGTCGGGGTCGAACGGCACGCCCGCGTAGCCGGCGGCGGAGACGATGCGGCCCCAATTCGGATCGCCGCCGGCGATGGCCGTCTTGACCAGCGCGCTTTCCGCCACCGTTTTGGCGATGCGAAACGCGTCGTCTCGCGTGGCCGCGCCCTGCACGTCGATGGTCACCAGGTGCGTGGCCCCTTCGCCGTCATCGGGGATCTGTTTGGCCAGTTCGATGCACACCTCGCGCAGCGCCTCCCGGAAGCGTACCAGGTCCGCCCCGGCCAGCGGCTGGTCGCACGCGGCGCCGCTGGCCAATAGCAGCAACGTGTCGTTGGTGCTCATGTGGCCTTCGACGCTGATGCAGTTGAAGCTGTCTTCGACCGCGGCGACCAACGACGCTTGGGCGTCGGCCACCGTCAAGGCGGCGTCGGTCAGCACCACGGCCAGCATCGTGGCCATCCGCGGGCCGATCATGCCGGCGCCCTTGCACATGCCGGCCAGGCGGACCGTTCGGCCGCCCAGTTCCAGCGTGCGGCCGGCGATCTTGTGCGACTTGTCCGTCGTCGTGATACCCCGCGCGGCCAACAGGAACGACGCCTCGTCGCTGCCCAAGCGGGCCGACGCCGCGCGGATTCCGGCCGCGATCTTGTCCATCGGCAGGAACACGCCGATGATGCCGGTCGACATGACCAGCGATTGATCCGCCGCGGCCCCGCAAGCCGCCGCGGCCAGCTGGGCCATCGTCAGGGCGTCGGTCAAGCCGCGTTGCCCCGTACAAGCGTTGGCGTTGCCCGAATTGACGCACACGGCGCGGATCTTGTCCGACGGAGTCCGTTGGCGATCGACCGTGACGGGCGCGGCGCAAACCAGGTTCTGGGTGTACACGCCGGCTGCCACCGCCGGCCGATCAGCGACGATCAGCGTCAGATCTTCGCGCGTCGGATCGGCCTTGATGCCACAGGGGACGGCGGAGAGTCGAAAGCCTTGGGGTACGGGAATGGTCATGGTAATCGGTGGTCGGTGATCGGTGATCGGTGATCGGTGGTCGGTAATCGGTGGTCGGTAATCGGTAATCGGTAATCGGTATACTGATCACCGATTACCGATCACCGATCACCGGTAACTACAACAATGCCATGGTCTCCGGAAAGCCGTACATCCAGTTGAAGTTCTGCACGGCCGCGCCGGAGGCGCCTTTGACCAGGTTGTCGATACAGCAAATCACAATCACGCGCCCGCGGACGAGCCGGGCCGTGAGTTGGCAGAAGTTGGTGTTGCTGACGTCTTTCGTCGCGGGCAGATGATCCACGACCTGGACAAACACTTGGCCGGCGTACGCCGCCCGCAAGGCGTCCATCAATTCGGCTTCCGTGACAGTGCGGGCCGGGATCGCGTAGGCGGTGGTCAGGATGCCTCGGTTCATGGGCACCAGGTGCGGCGTAAAGATGGTCTCGATCGGCTGCCCCGCGATCGTTCCCAGCACTTGATCGATCTCCGGATTGTGCCGGTGCTTTCCCACGTTGTACGCGGAAAAGCTCTCGTTGCACTCCGGAAAGTGCGTCGTCAGCTTGGGCGTCCGTCCCGCGCCGGAGACACCGCTCTTGGAATCGAAAATAATGCCCGCGGGCTCGACCAGTCCGTTCTCCAGCAGCGGCGCCATCGGCAGAATGGCCGACGTCGGATAACAGCCCGGGTTGGCGACCAGCATCGCGCCCGCAATCTGGTCGGCAAACAGCTCGGGCAACCCGTACGGGACCTTCCCCAGTCGCTGGGCGTCGCAGTGCGTGTCTTCGTACCAGGCGCGATACACGGCCAGATCGTTCAAGCGGTAGTCGGCGCTGAAGTCCACCACCCGCACGCCGGCATCGACCAGCGGCTTGACCGCCTGGGCCGACGCCCCGTGCGGCAGGCAGCTGAACACGCAATCGCATTCCGCGGCCACCTGTTCCGGGTTCAAATCTCGCAGACGCAGGTCCAGACGACCGGCCAACGAGGGGTGGATCGCCGCGACGCGCGGTTCGCCCTGCTGCCGGCTGGTCAACGTGGTGATCTTCGTCTCCGGGTGGCGAAGCAGCAATTTGATCAGTTCCAGGGCCGTGTACCCGGTGGCCCCCAAAATGCCGATCCGAATCATACTCGCAAGTTCCTTAGTCCCTCGTGAAGGCTGCGGCCCAGGTTGCGCGTACACCGCGTGTGTCCCACGAACGAAGTTCAAATCTCAAATCTGAAATCTCAAATCTCAAATCTCAAATCTGAAATCCCGAATCCCGAATCCCGAATCCCGAATCCAAAGTATAGCGGCCGCAAAATTCTCGCCAAGGGACGCTGTGTCGGCTCGAAAAACGAATCTCGGACCGTTAGAATCCTTGTTGCCGCGCAACTCCGGCGGCAGATCCACTCACCTTGGGGAGGAATCGCGACCATGAAGACCGTCCTAGCCATCGGTGCTCATCCCGACGACATCGAATTCATGATGGCGGGCACCATGATTCACCTGCGCAAGGCAGGCTACGAGCTGCACTACATGACCGTGGCGAACGGCAGTTGCGGCAGCAACCGCTACGACACGGAAACGCTGATTCGCATGCGCCGCCAGGAGGCGATGGCGGCCGCAGCCTGCTTGGGAGCGGTATTTCACGAAAGCGTCTGCAACGACCTGGAGATCTTCTACACCCTGCCGCTGATGGCCAAGGTTGCTGCAGTGGTCCGCGAGGTGGCTCCGGAAATCGTCCTCACCCACGCGCCGGTGGATTACATGGAAGACCACATGAACGCCTGCCGGCTGGCCGTGACCGCGGCCTTTGTTCGCGGCATGCCCAACTTCCAGACCGACCCGCCGCGTGCGCCCGTGGACAATCAGGTCACCGTGTACCACGCCCAGCCGCACGGCAACCGTGATCCCCTGGGCCAAGTGGTGCAGGCCGGCATCTACGTCGATACGACGGACGTGATGGACAAGAAACTGGAAGTGGTCTCGAAGCACGAGAGCCAGCGGTCGTGGCTGGGGGACAGCCAGCAACTGGATTCGTACCTGCAGGCCCTGCGCGACTTGGGCGCCGAAGTCGGCCGCCTGTCCGGCCGCTTTCAGTTCGCCGAAGGCTGGCGGCGGCATCTGCACCTGGGCTATTGCGGCCCGGCGGATAACCCGCTGGTCGAGGCAATTCCGGAGAAAATCCTGATGCCGGATGCGTGATCGGCCCAGCGACCAGCGCCCGCTCCAAGAATTCGGCCGGCAGAAGCCCGACTTTTTGGAAAAGCGCTGAAATTCCCCGACGTTTTTGCTCTGGCCTCACTTGGCCGGTTCGGCTAACATCCCGCACGGAACCTTGCCCAGAGCGTTCTTGTCGTCGAGGAGTGCGATTGTGGAGACGATCAAAACGGCTGTCGTCGTGGTCTTGCTGCTGGCAGTACTGTATGGCGTTTATGTCGTACTGAACAAGCCGGACCTTGCGCCTCCGCAGGAGGTGGCCTGGAACGTCGACGCGGTCGCGCCGCCTGAAGTCGAAACCGGAGTGCTCGATCCGCTGGCCGGATTGCGTCCGGTACCCCTCGACAAGCAGGCTGCCCAAGCCGGCCAACCGACGCCAGCGTCTTCCCTCGCAGCCGCCCCCTCCGAGCCTGCCTCGGGCGTCCCACAAGGTGCGGTCAAGACGGTGACCGACTCCGAGCCGATCGAAGCCGCCTCTGCCGGTTCCCTTCCGGCAGCACCCACGCTGGCGGTTCCGGACGCTGCGCAAACGCTCTCCGCGTCAGAACCGTCCAACGCAAAGTTGGCGTCGGCCAGCGTCACGGCCGACCCGCTGCGCGCGCCTCGCGACCCTGCGGACACCGGTGCTGCTGGGGCAGTCCCGGCAGGCGACGGAGCCAGGCCGGCGACCGAGGGGGCGGGCCAAGCCGCCCCAGCCCAGGAGTCGATCTACGCTCAAGCATCGAATTCCGCAGCGCAGGGCCCGAGCGATTTCCGTTCGATCCGCGCTTTCGACAACGCCTGGAACTCGGCCATCGCTCAACTGCAGAAGCAGCAGTGGGCCGAAGCCCTGTTGACGCTCTCGTTCTTCTTCCACGATCCGGACCTCACCGGCGAAGAACGCCAGCGACTGCTCGACCTCTTGGATCCCCTGGCCGGCAAGGTGATCTATTCCAACGACCACACCCTGGAGGCCGCTTACGAAGTCCGACCCGGCGAGCGTCTGGAGACGATCGCGCAGCAGTACCAAGTGCCGGTCACCTTGCTGCAACAGATCAACGGCATCGCCAATCCGGACGCGCTCCGGCCGGGCACGCGGCTGAAAGTCCTCCGCGGGCCGTTTCGTGCGGAGATCGACCTGAAGCGCAGCGAGTTGGTGCTGTTCGCCGGCAAGTACTACGCCGGCCGGTTTCCCGTCAGCGTGGGCAACGATCCTGCGCCGCAGCCGTCCGAATATCAAGTGCTGGCCAAAGAAGCCGGCCGCGAGTACATCGGGGCGAACGGGATTCGCATCCCGGCGCGGTCGGCCGATAATCCGTACGGCGATGTTTACCTGGACCTCGGCAATCGGGTGGGCATCCACGGCAGCCCCGACACCATCCCGGCCAGCGGCTTGGGGTGCCTGAGCCTGTCCGCCGCCGACGTCGCCGATGTCCGCAACATTCTCTCCGTCGGATCGAAAGTCACGATTCGCTAGTTCGCCCGCCCCCTCTTTCTCGTTCCTCTGCCTCGTGGTAAAACGAGCGCCCGTAGTCCTGGTCCGCGCTGGCCGACCACGAGATCCACCGATTCAGAGGAGCACGCCGTGTACGACAAACAGGCCCTGATGGCGCTGGTGCGCGAAAAAGCCCTGGAATTCGGCGACTTCACGCTCGCCTCCGGCAAGAAGGCCACCTACTATTTGGATTGCCGGAAGATCACGCTTGATTCGCGGGGGGCAAGCTTGATCGCCGAGGGGATTCTCGACCTGCTGGGCGACAACCTGCCCGACGCGATCGGCGGCATGGCCATCGGCGCGGATCCGATTACCGCTGCCGTAATCACGATCGCGGGGCAGCGAGGCAAGTCGTTGCGGGGCTTCATCGTCCGCAAGGAAGCCAAGACGCACGGCAAGGGCCGCGACGTGGAAGGGCCTGTAAAAAACGGGGATACCGCAGTGATCGTCGAAGATGTGGTGACGACCGGCGGCAGTTCGCTGGCCGCGATCGAAAAGGCCCAGGCCGCCGGACTGAAGATCCAAGGCGTCGTGGCCATCATCGATCGTCTGGAGGGCGGCGCCGAGGCGTTCGCCAAAGCGGGTTACAACTTGCGGACCCTGTTGACGATCCGCGACTTTGGCATCCAGCCCCCGCAGGCATAGGATGAAGGCTACCTTGATCTTTCACCTAATTTTTCACTTATCAGGGTTTCAGGTTCCGGCGCAGCCGGCTAAGTTCAAAGTCTGATGGAAGGTCCCTCACTGCAAATCGTCCACTATCCGCACCCCACGTTGCGGCGCAAGACGAAACCGGTGCGTCGCGTGGACGTCGAGTTGGTGCGCATCGTGCGCCAGATGTTCGGCCTGATGTACGCCAACAACGGCATCGGTCTGGCGGCCCCGCAAGTGGATCTGCCGTTGCGGCTGTTCGTCGTCAACCTGAGCGGCAAACCCGACGAAGGTGAGGAATTCGTCTTCATCAACCCGGTGCTCAGCAAACCCAAGGGCAACGAGGAGTCGGAGGAGGGCTGCCTCAGCTTTCCAGAGCTATGGGGGCTCGTGACTCGGCCCAAGCTGATCACGGTCGATGCTTACAATCTGCGAGGCGAAGAAGTCCGGTTGAACCTGAACGGCATGCTGGCCCGGGTCGTCCAGCACGAGTACGACCATTTGGACGGCGTCGTGTTCGTCGACCGCATGACGACCACGGCTCGAGCCAAGGCACAGCCGATGCTGGACGAATTCGAACTCGACTTTCGTACCCTCAGGCAGACAGGCGTCATGCCCAGCGACGACGTAATCGCCGGCCGGCTGACGCAGTGGGAACAGCGCTACGCGTGAGATCGTGCGCGCAGCTGGAGTCGGCCCTACGATTCAACCGCGGGCCCTGAGGGTGATGCACGCCCGATTTTCTGGCATCCCTCTCTGTGGTCAGCAGTCACCGTTCCGTGGTCAGGGGGCGCTGATTCCGTGCGTTGTTGCTTGGCAAGAAATTCGAGAAATTCGCGCGAATGGGCTGGTTGCACGAAGAAGGCAGTCAAGGTAAAATGCGACCGCTGCGTTTGCGGGATGCTTTGTTCGAAGCGAGTTCGATCAACGGGGAGGCGATTGCGATGCGTACAAAGATTCTTAGACTGACGAGCCTGATGCTGCTGTGGACGCTGGTCGTGGTGTTTTCCAGCGAATCGGCAATGGCGTGCCGCTTGCTTGGCGGTTGGAGGGCGAGACGAGCTGCGCGATGTTGCCGCCCGTGCGTCCGTCTGCAGGTGAAACGCCCGTGTTACGCACCGCTCAAGCCTCCGGTGTTGAAAGGCGAAGCAGTCCCGCCGGCTCCAGCCGTGGAAGTTCCGGCAGAGGCTCCTGAAGTGCCCGAAGCCCCGCAGCCTGCGGCGCCGAAGGTTGAAGCGCCGAAGGTCGAAGCTCCGAAGCCCGCGGCCCCCAAGCCGCCAGCCGCGCCCAAGGAAATCACTTCTCCGTCGGATGCCAAGCCGGCGGCCCAGCCGAAACCGTCTGCGGCAAAGGAGCCCGCGAAGCCCGAAGCCCAGCCAGCGCCGCCTCCGGCTGAAAAGGAACCGGCCGAGCCGGAAGCCCCGGCCGCCCCAGCACCGGCGGAGGCGCAGCCCGCCAAGCCGGCGCCCCAGGCCGAAGCGAAGGCTCCGGCCGAAGCCGCCCAGCCCGCTGGCGAGGAGCAGCCACCGGAGTTCCCGGCGATGCCTGCCCCGCCGGAAGCTGCCAAGCCGCCGGAGGAGGCCAAGGTCGCCAAGCCCGCAGAACCGGCGCCGGAACCTGCCAAGGACAACGAACAACCGAAGACCTGACCCGGCTGATTCGGCGCTCCAGCGTTACCAAAGAAGGGGACATCGAAAAAGGAACGCCATTTGATCTGGCCCGCCCGTACAGCTCAAACCTGCCGGCGGGCATACTCCGCGATGCCTTTCATCTGGGCCAAGATCGCGGGAAACTCGTCCGGATTCTGCCGTTCTAAGACCGCGCGTGCTTGGGCCACCAATTCGGTCAGTCTCGTGGCGGCATTGGCATAGTACCGCCCGCCGACCGCTTGAGCGGCCTGCATCGCCTCGTCGTAGATCTCTTCCAGGGCTTCGACGCGAGTCCTGTCGCGGAGCAAGTTCCGCGAATGCAAGCGCACGGCGACCCCAAAATCCGGATTTGCCGAGTTCCGCTCCTGCCGCGGCCAGCCGTCGGTCAGGAGCGACATCGCGGTGAGAGAGCGTGACACCCGTTGGCGCCTACAGCCGCCACGGTTCGCGGTAGCTGACGTGCAGCAGGCGGTTGGCCTCGTCGTCGCCGGGGAATCGCTCGGCAACTGGGTCCCACTGCAAGGGGCGGCGGAGGCGGTACGCAATGTTGCCCAGGTGGCTCCAGCAGGTCACCCGGTGGCCGGTCTCGACGTCCATCACCGGCCGCCGGCGGGTGGCGATGCAGTCGAGCCAGTTGCCGAAGTGGTCGTCGCTCCGTTCCAGCTGGATTTCATCGGGGCGGGTCGGCGACAGGTCCGCCTGGCCCTGCGTCACCTTGAATTCCCAGAAGCCGTTCAGCGTCGCCTGGCTGCCGGCGAACTCCAGGTCCAATTTGCCCTTGCCCGGTTGCTCCCAGATCATCTCGAATTGCGGCTCGGCGAATTCCAGCCGCACGCTGAGGTCGACGGGCACGTCGTACAAGTTGTTGTTGGGTTCCGAACGGCCCGTGGCTTCGATCTTCACCGGCCCGATGGCATCGGCCCCCATGGCCCAGGACACGACGCTGAACATGTGTACGCCGTTGTCGGCGACGTAGCCGCTGCCGTAGTCCATGAAGTAGCGGAAGCTGAAATGACAACGCTTCGGATGATAGGGGGCCCAAGGCGCCGGTCCCAGCCACAGGTCCCAATCCAGGTTCGGCGGCGGCTGGCTCGGGGGTTCGTTCGGGTAGGTGGGGTTCGATGGGTGCGAAAGCCGCACCGTGCTCACCTTGCCGAACCGCCCGTTGCGGACCCACTCGCAGGCCTGACGCGTGACGGCGATGGACCGGTACTGAGTGCCCATCTGGACCACGCGCTCATAGCGGCGGGCGGCCTCGACCATCTTCCGGCCCTCCTCGATTGTGCGGCACAGGGGCTTTTCGCAGTAGACGTCCTTGCCCGCCTGGCAACTCATCACGGTGATGGCGGCGTGCCAGTGGTCGGGCGTGCCGGTCATCACGGCATCGATATCCCGGCGGTCCAGGATGGGGCGGAAGTCCTGGTAGGCGTCGCAGGCCCCGGCGCGTTTTTGGGCCGCGGCCATCCGGTCCTTGTCCACGTCGCAGACCGCGGCGATGACACACCGCGGGTCGTTGCGGATGTTCAACAAGCCCATCCCGCGCCCGCCGCAGCCGATCACGGCCGTGACCACGCGATCGCTGGGCGGCACCTGGCCCGCGCCGAGCACCCGGCTGCTGATAAAGTAAGGGGCGACCAGTCCGCCAGCCGCGCCGCCCAGGAAGCGGCGCCGGCTGAGTTGGCATTTCTTGGCGACCATGTGGTTCTCCTTGGCAAAGACCGACGATCAAAGTGGATCTCCATCATACACAATCGTCGCGCCCGAGCAACACGGGCGGCTTGGAAAGCCATCCTACCCGGGCTGCACAAATTCTGCTGGACGGGTCGGAGACCCATCCTGCGTGGGCGGCCCGTAGATCGCCACTTCGTCGAGCGGCCCGTCAAAGGGTTCCGAACTGCCGCCCAGGGAGCCGGTGAACGCAGCCGCGCCGCCGCCGAGCACCGCCGTGCCCGGCGTCCGGTTCTCGGTGCCGATCAGCACGCCGTCCAGGTAGATGGACTTCACGCCGCTGGCCGGATCGTACGTCGCCGCCACGTGACGCAGCGTCCCGCCCGCTACGGCCCGGCGGACCAGTCCGGATTGACCGCGACGGTCAGCGACCAGGACAAGAACGACTTCACGTTCTCGCTCACCGATTGATCCCGGTGGTCACTGGTCAGTGCTCAGTCGTCACCGATCACCGCCCTCCTCCCCGGCGGCTGCCAATTGGGCGTAACACTCATCCAGCTCGCGCTCGTACCGCTCCAGCCGGCTGCGCCCCGGCACCCGCGCTTGCGTCGCCTCGTCGCTCGACTTCAGCGCCGCCGCCAGCACATCCGTGCCCTGCGGCGCCTCCCACAGCACCGAACTTGCCTCGTCGCTGCTCTCCAACTCGGCGAACACGTCGTCCGCGCGGGAGGCGGGAGAAAGGATGGAGGATGAAGGATGAGGGAAAAAGGATGCGGGATGCGAGATCCGAGATGCGAGATCCGGGATACTGGATACGGGATCGGCGCCCCAAGACGAAGACTCGAGCCGAGACGCCGACAGCACCGGCGCCATCAGGCCGGAATCCGTGTGCTCGTAACCCAGCAAGTGCCCGATCTCGTGCAGCAACACGTGCATCAGGTCCAGGCCGCCAC
>CAZAQY010000156.1:0-19598 GCA_964486845.1 uncultured Pirellulaceae bacterium | reverse complement strand
TGGCCTCTGTTTGTGAACAAGCGGCCAATGGTAGGCTGTCCTAAAGTGCAATACTACTGAACCAGGAACCGCACGTATTCTTCCAGGACGCGTCGGATTGCGTCAGGGTCTTGGAGCCGCCGCTCCAGCATCTCGGTGGCCAGCTCGATGGGCAGACACTCCGAAAACTTCAGGCCGTCGATGGCGGCTTCGTCGATGGCGGGACGCATCCCGTCAACATCTTGCTGGCGGATTGCGCCGATGGCCCGCTCGACTTCGTGCAGCTTCACCGCGGACTCGAACGTCAGCGTGAAGCTGTCGTGAGTGACCTTGCTGCCGGTCTGTTGGGCCAACTGCCGCGCCAGCGTGGCGTTCGCTCGATTCCCGCCGAACGTCCACCACTCCACCTCGCCATCGCCGGCCACCAACGCCACGGTCGAGCCCGGCTCCAACCAGGCGAACTCCTGGCGAATCTCGCCGATCCGTTCCCTGGCTCGTCGGGACCAACGCCCGGAACATCCGTCCGTGGCCAAGATTCGCTTGATGGCTTGTGACAGCCGGAAACCCAGTCCTCGGCCTTCGCCTTTCCAGCGGGACCGGCCCGTGACTTCCGTGGCCTCGACGTAGGCGGTGCGGCGCTGCCAGTCGATGTGGTTCACCTTCCAGGATCGGCCGCCGAGTAGCAGTACACGCGGTCCGTCGTGCTTGCCGACGAAAGTCATCTCGTCGACGTAGCCCAGTTCCTGCCGGCCATGCAGGATCGAGAAGAGCGGCGGCGACATGAACACGGAGAACAACTCCAAGAAGTTCCTCCGGCCGTACGTTTCTTCGCCCTCACGGCCCATCGCCAGTATTCCGGCGTCATCCCAGAGGATTTCGCGCTCCAGCATCCAGGCGACGAGCCGCTGGATATGCTCGGCTGGGATGGCTGCAAAGCCGGGGACGCCGCGGACCCATTCCAGCCAGTCCTTGCGGCCGATGCCTCGCTCCTGTAACGCCAGGGCCATCAACTGCTGGGATAGCACGTGCAACGGGAGCGGCGGGGGCTGGATCGGCTCGACGAAGTTCTCCGCCCAAAGATCGATCAGGCCCACCGCCTGCACCAACGTCTCATCCTTGGTCGCCAGAAACAGACAGTTGCGCAGGGTTCCAGCCCGGCGCCCTGTCCGCCCCATGCGTTGGAGAAAGCTGGACACAGTCGGCGGTGAGTCGATCTGGATCACACGATCGAGGTTGCCCACGTCGACGCCGAGTTCCAGGACGCTGGTCGCGACGATCACGCAGTCGTCCCGCGACGCAAACGCTTCCTCTGCCTGATGGCGTTGCTCCTGGCTCAGCGAACTGTGGGTCACGAATGTGGTTACCTGCAACTGCCGCAGTTCGGCGCCAAGCTGCTCGGCTCTGGCTCGGCTGTCGACGAAAACCAGGCGTTTCTCGCCGCGATGCAGCCTGGCGATCACGACGGCCGCGTTTTCCAGGGACCCCACGAAGTCGAGCTGGACATCGGCATCGCCGCTGCCGGTTCCTTGTGGAAGCGACACGCTCCGGGGGCCGACGCACGATCCCGCCAGCCAGTCCACGAGGGTTTCTGGGTTACCGACTGTAGCCGACAGCCCAATCCGCTGCAGCTCGCGTCCAGCCAACCGAGAGATACGTTCCAGCACGGCCAGCAGATGCCATCCCCGATCATCACCCGCAAAGGCGTGGATTTCGTCGACGATCACCACCTGCAGATTGCTGAATAGGCTGCGCGCGTCAACGTTGGGCGAGACCAGCATCACTTCCAGCGATTCGGGTGTTGTCAGAAGGCAATCTGGAGCGTGGCGGAGGATGTGCTTTCGGGCCGAAGACTTGATGTCACCGTGCCACAGCGCCGAGCGCCGTCCGACCAGGGTGCAGAATCGTTGCAGCCGCACATCGAGATTGTTCAGCAACGCCTTGATCGGGCAGATGTAGAGTACGCTAAGCCCGTTCCAACTCTCGGACAGCATCCGCGACATTACTGGAAAGAACGCCGCTTCCGTTTTGCCGCCCGCGGTCGGCGCCAACACGATCAGATGCTTGCCGTCGAGGATCTGGGGGATGACCGCTTCCTGGAACGGGCGTAGTTCGCGCCATCCCAGGCTGTTCACGATGTGATGCTGAAGTGCGGAGTGTAGGCGGTCAAAGTTGCTCACAAGTCCAGCTCAATCTCATCCACGTTCTTCGCTCCCATCGCCTGGCGTTCGACGTTGGTCAGCTCGTTGTCGTTCATGGTCAGTTGGTAGTGCTCGCGCGGGTTGAAATCTGCGAACTGGTCCACACAGTCCAGGACGCCGGCAACCAGTTTCTTCAAGAAGATTCGGGGGGCAACGCCGACCTTTCCGCCGAGCTTGCCGGCGACGGCCTGCGCCAGTTCCCGGACGTACCCATCGCTGCACAACGCCGCGATACGATCCGCGGCCTGAGCGTGCTGCTGGAAGATGTCGCGGACCTTGCACCCGACGAGGCAAAGCCGTTCCAAGTCGAAGGCCGGCAGGCGGATCTGCGGGGCGCGGGGATTGTCAAATCGGGTCTCCGTCTGGAAATCCACATGCAGACGCTGAGCCAAGGGTTCCAGATGCTTGATGCCCTGTGGTCCCTCGTAAAAGGCCGGCGTTCCCGTGATCAGCAAGTACAGGCCCGGAAACCGGCCCGCATCCACCTCGTCGATCAGTTGCCGCAAGGCGTTGAGGCTCTTGTCTCGGACGTCTCCCCGGACACGCTGAATGGTCTCGACTTCATCCAGCACCAAGAGCAGGCCGGGGTGACCGGAATCGCGCAGCACGATCAGCACACCCTGCAGGAAGCTCAACGCGCCGAAGTGGTCGATGTCCCCTTTGACGCCGCAGTATCGCTTGGCGGCGGCTGCCACGTTCGGCTGCCCCGCCAGCCAAGCCAGGATTCCTTCGGCGGTTGGCCGGTCCCCGGCAGCCTGGGCCTGACGGTACCCACGCAAGGCTGCGCTGAACGTGGGGGCTGTGTCGGTGACCTTGGCCAGGCGTTGTTCCAGCAGCTCGTTCGTCCGCGCGACCAGGGCCTGCTGGTCGTTCGCGCCGACCCTTCCCTCGGCCAGAACATCCTCCTCCAGGGCGTAGAACCAGCCGTCCACGATGTTCCGCCAGGCGCCCTGCGACGTATCTGCGGTCGCCAGTCGCTCCATCAGGCGGCGATACACCGTTTCCAGACGATGCAGTGGCGTTTCCGTCTCGGAGACCTGCACCTCGGCGGACGCAAAGCCCAGCTTTCGGGCACGGTCGGCCAGCCAGCGGGCGAAGAACGTCTTGCCGCAGCCATACTCACCCCGCACCGCCTTGAAGACGCTGCCCCCGGAAGCCACCTTGCGCAGCTCCTCATCCAAGGTCGCTTCAAACCGATCGAGGCCAACCGCGAAAGCATCGAGGCTGTTGCGCGGCACCGTTCCGCGCCGCAAGGCGTCGATGATTTCCTGTCGTCGTTTGGGACTAATCGTCATGGCTTACTCTGCCAGGTCAAACTGCTTGAGCAGCAGGTCACGGTTCAGTTCGATCGTGTCCGAAGCGTCGTCTCGGCGCAGAACGTCGTAGCCGTCGACGTTCAGGATGCGTTCCGCTTTGGCCAACAGGCCGGGAAAACGAACGGCCGGGAATTCCAGGGCCCTTGCCAAGGCCACGCTCGTCATCTTGCCGCCCCGTTGGTCCAAGGCACTGAGCAGCTTCGTGAACACCTTGTCGGAAGGCACGCCACGTCCGCCCAGACGCTTCTGGTCCTCGAATACGGAGCAGGACAACAGGCGGGAGACCCACTGCGGCACCGCCACTGCGGGCATAACCGGCGTCTTGTCATCCGCTTCCATGTCAAACAGCGTGCCACTCGGTTGAGGCTTGAACGCCTTCAACTTCGGAGCGGGCTGTGCCTCCGCAACAGGCTCTGGTGATGGTTCGTCCCACCAAGCCGGCGTGTCGATCGGTTGCTCACTCCAGCCCTTCGGGAAATCGTCTGTGCTCGAAAGCACGGCGATGGGAATGACCATCTCCTGCGGCGTCAGCCCGCCGTGATAGCCGTTCTTCTTGATGCCGTAGCGGACGCGTTCACTCCAGGGGGCTATCAGCCGATGCCCTGGTGTCAAAACCCGCGATCCGTGGACCTGCAGCTCATCTTTTGCAGGGTCGCCACCTGCCGTACGCCACCGTTCGCCGGACTGCTCCACTGGTTGCGGCCGGCCCTCGGCCTGACAGTCCAAGACGTGTCCGTGGTCGCTGACCAGGACGACCAGGCGTCGCGCGATCCGGGCCTCGTGCAGCAGTGCGGGAAGGACCTTGATTTCGTCCCGAGTCCAGCGCGTGTCGATCTGTTCGCCCTTCAGCAGATGATCGTCCACGGCGTTGACAACCACTCCCACAACGCGCCGGTGGGTCGAGGCAATTTCCTTCCGCACTTCCGCCGCCAGCACCGTATCCTCGGTTTCAGAAAGGCTGGTCTTGTGGAACAGCACCGGAGGCGAGCCGCTACGGGCCCGAGCCACAAGCGTCGGATGCTCGGCAAACCCGGCCTTCTCCTGCTCTTGTCCCCCTGGGCGAAGCGCACCGCAAAGCAAGCTCGACCGGGAAAACTCGGTCTTGGAGGGGATTGTCGCCAGTCCCGGCCGGTTGAAGTTCCGGCCCGGCTCCGAGATGGCAATCCACTCGTGCTGCGTGATGTCCGACAGCAGTTCACGGCATACGGCGACACTCATCCCGTCGATGACGATGACCAGCACCAGCCCCTTTTCGGCCAACGGCGCGACCACCTCATCCAGAACCCGTTCGACGGGGATAACCTCATCGCCGTGCGAACCCGCCGCTGTCCAATCGGCAAGCAACGTGGCGAATTCTCGGGACTGCTGTTGGCGAATCTCGGTCGCCCGGTCGAACAGTCGGGCGTAGGCTTCGGACAGTTCACGAACGGGATCGCCGCTGCGCAGGTTGAGCCGAGCCCAGTCGATGTATCCGCCTTCGCGAAGGTAAACATCGGCCGCCTCCGCAAACGATTGCGGTTCAGGCGGCGGGGTCTGTTGCCGGCGTGCCTGCCAGCGCACGAGCCGCAACGCCATTTCAACGCGTTCCAGTCGCCGTGTCTCGCGGGCAGACTGGTCGTGGCGGCACACCGCCTGGTGGGCATCCACCAGTTCGCTCACCGCATCCCAAGTGCCCCGTTCCGCGACCTCCAGTAGCCGTTGGCCGACACGGGCCAGCCGTTGATCGAAGCTCAGCGGCGACGTATCGCTCAAGTACGCGAACCCCTCGGCCTGAATCTCGCCCAGAATTTCGTCAGCCCGTTGAATGACCTGCCGGTAAGTCTTCGATTCGGTGTGTCGCAAGCCCCGCACGACCTCGGTCGCCGCCGCGCTCCATCGCTGCATGTGTTCGGGTTCCGCTCCAAGCCCTCCCAGATAGCGTTCCTCCAGCTTGCCGGTGGCCTTCTCCAGCCGACCAATCGCTGATGGATGGTAGATCACACCGGTAGCCAGACCGATCGGAAGGGCGTCCGGTCGGTCCAGACGTGTGACACAGTGCATGATGGTCTCGGCGACAGGACCGGCCTTCTCGGCCAACCATTGCACGGCCTCCTTGCGAAAATCGTCGTGCGATTGACGAAAACGGGTCGTGGCCTCGGCGTCCAGGGACCACTTCAGCAACGCAGTCAGGTCCGGTGTTCCGGTCTGGAGGTCGATCGACTGCCGGAGCAGCAACGGCCAGACGGTGTCCGTGTCCAGGAAACCGCCGCGTGCCGGAGGGTATCCCTCACTGGGGACCGATTCCAGCAGCGCCTCGGCCATCCAGGCGTGGCCAGTGAGACGTGGATCGACGGCATGAGCATCGAACAGCGACCGGACAATCTGCCAAGGGTCGATCTGAAACAGCCGCCGCTTGGCTAGCCGCAACAGGATATCGTCGCTCAGGTCCGCCTCGTTCAGATTCGTTACCAAGACCTTGGTGACGTTGTCCGCAGCCGGTTGCCGCAGCGCCAGACGGAAGGACAGCGGCGAATCACACTGGTGGATCACGTAATCCTGCTCGCCGTCCTGCTTGCGCGGCTCCCCCGTCCAGCGACCGGACGAGTGGATACCGATCACCTTCGCCTGTGGCAACTTCTGGCGGATTGCGGCAACCTGAGCCTTGATCTGGCTGAACGAGGGAGCGGCCATCGTTGTCACGCATCGCCTCCTTCTTCGATTACCCAGCTCATGTTGACCCGCACGGACTGACCGGACTTGCGATTGCCATCCAGTCGGGCGAGTATTTCCTTCGCAGTCGACACGCTGAGATCCTGCTTGGAATCCCGCTCGACGAGCTTCTTTTCCTTCTTGGTCGGCGTCGTGATGGGAGGGGCGGTGGATGTCGAAGGTGGATCTGGTTTCTTTTCAACCAGTTTCTCCAGCAATCGCATGGCCTGGGCCTGGGCAGACTTCAGCGCAGGAGCCAACTCGACCACGTGTTCGTCCTTCGCCAACGCTTCCTTCAGGTCCTTCAGAATCGCCTGAGCGGTCGTCTGGTGCTCGGTTGGCAGCTTCTTGATCAGCTCGAAGGTCTGCCAGCCGGCTGTGTCGAGATTGCCTTCGAGTTCGGCCGCCTTGCTGACACATTCCCCCATCGCGGCTTCGCTGGTCGCCACCGTCGCTTTGGCCAGCAGCCTAACGATGGCCGACTGTTCACCGGCACTCAACTGATCGACGATCGCCTGCGTGGCAGCGGCCGTCTTCATGCGATCGGTCGTGTCGGGGACCATTCCCAACTCGGTCATGCGCTGCTTCAGACGCTGACCATACGCCTGGCACGCCTTCCGAGCCTCGCCCGCCTTCTTCTTGCAGTCTGCGGACAGGGTGTTGACATTGCCGGCGCTCAGCAGGCGCATCCCGGCGACACCGAAAATGCTCCCAGCCCGCGTCAGCGCCAACTCCCAATCCGCCGCATCCGGCAGCTTGTCCTTGCGCAATTCGCACGCATCGGGCACGTTGGACAACGTCGCTTCATACGGAGCGTTGTGCAGGTAGAGCGTCTGGCTGGTTTGGGCGGCGAACACGAGGATCACCAGATTTTGGGCCTCCTTTGGCAGGCCCATCGGCTTGGGATCGTCCATCCACCGGCGTAATTGCCCCACCGACATCGCGCTGCCCGTCTCCGACGCCTTCCGCCCGAAGTGCATCTTCCAGTGCTGGCCCAACACGAAGTGCGTGGCGTCGATTCCCAGCTCACCCACCAGCAGCGGATTGGCGATTTGCCGAACAAGCGGTCGCTGCGTCTTCTCGATCTCAAATCGGTCTTCGCCCCTTTGCAGTGCCGGCAGCATCTGCTCGTAGACCTTCTTTAGCGTGCCGGACTTGACTTCGGCCTCGAAGTGCGGCGCCGCGGGGAACTCGTGTTCCAGTGCCTGGCTCAGCAGATGCAGCATCGCGCCGCCCAGGTTGGCGGCGACAGGCGGCTGAGGCACAAATCCTGGACAGAGCGAGACGTAGTGCTCGTTCAGGTCCAGGTCGTGCGTGGTGTCGAGCGAGCCCTGCGTCAGGGCATCCAGCCCGTAGGCGGCATCCAGATGGCTCTGCACCCGCTGCCGCAGTTGATTCCGTTGGCTATCCAGCACCGATTTCGCGGACTGACGATCCTGGGGCGACAGGTGATTGGAGAACTGTCCAAACCGCTCGCCCGTCAGGACGTGCTCCAAAATGACCAGCATCCCCAGGTCTTTCTGGGCCTCGGGGCTGAAGAACGACGGCACCCAGCACAGGGTCTTCGTGCCTGCCGGATGAGTCGTCATGAACCGCTGCGTCACGCTCAGGTCATCGCGCGGCCCATGCCCTGCTTCGTCGAACGGGAAGTCGATGATCAGCTTCCAGTCCGCTTCGTCGTTCTCCAGGGACGAATCCGGCAGCTCCCGGACGTTCCTGAACAGCACTTTGCAGGACCGCTTCGTGTTCCGCCACCAGAACTCTTGGTACTGCTCGAATTCCCCTTCGCCCTGGATGCCGAGCTGCTCGAACAACATCTGGCGCACGCGGCGAATCCGGTTTCCCTGGTTATCCTCGCGGCGCGCCTGCTCGATGATGCTCTCGGTGTCGACGCCGGACAACTGCACCGAAATCGTCGGGTTCATCTCCTCGCCGATGCGGATCTCGCCCGCACCGTTGGAAACCCACAGACGGCAGCGGCGCAGCACCTCAGCGGCCTCTTTGCCCGGGATCGGCGATCGGATGGTGCCGTGGTTCAATGCGGCCAGCTTTTCGGCGTTCAGCCCCCGCAGGGACTCCACCTCCGGGACCAGCGCCGACAGCAACAGCGTCTTCACCAGCCGATCGTCGTTGCGGAACGCGGTGCGTTTGAGGTCGTCGTAAGGCAGCCGCTCAACATCCTCGCGGCGAACGCCATGCTGCTTTTCCAGCACGGGCAGCAGCTTCTGATGGTACAGACGCTTGGCGTTGTCGAAGTGGATGGCCATTTCCTGGCTGAACGCCTCGTCGCCGTGCGCCACCACGTCGAACAGGTCTCCCACGGGGATGATCTCGCCCAACTCCAGCGTGTCGCGGTGGTCGACCAGCAACTGCATCATCACCTTCAAGGCCGTCCGTTCGCGCTGCAGCACGCTGGAGACGGCGATCAGGGTCTGGACCAGCGCCGGGCTGAATGGGTAGACCTTGCGGAACATCTTGCGATCCCCGTCCTGAGTCAGCAGGATGCTCAGCACGTTGTCCTTCATCCGGGCCGTCCGCTCGAACGCCGCATCCATCTCGTCCTTGGCCGCGGCACTCCGGCATTTCAGGACCCGCTTCTCCGCGATGGCCGGCAGGTTTCGGTCTTCCAGCGTGATCGTGTCGAACCGGCCCTGCTGCCAATCCAGCGAGTCGCTGAAGCTCAGTTTCTCGGCTCCGGGCACGTGGTCCCCGATCAGCTCCCGCAGATCCCGCTGCCGGGCTACGAAGCTGATGAGCGGGATGGGCCGGTCGGCCGACTGGGCTTCCTTCAGATTCGTCAGCTTGGCCGCTTCATTCTTGACGAAGCCCAGGTCCGCGGATTTCGTCGCGAGCCATAGGATCAGTTCGTCCAGGAACAGGATCAGCGCGTGATACCCCAGGCTCTTGGCGTGCTGACTGATCAGGGACAGGCCCTTGTCGAAACGCACGAAATTCCCGCCGCGATGGCTGACGACTTCCGCGTGGGACGAAGCCACGGTCTTCAACAGGGTGCTGACCAGCCGCAGATGCGGCTCAGAATCCGGCGCAGCCGCCGCCGCTTCGTCAAACGATGCCGCGTCCCAAGTCGTCTCCAACTCACCCCAACCAGCACCGGCGCCCTGGCCGTCGTTCAGCCGCTTGAAGAACAATTCATCCCCGTAGTTGGCTCGCTCGCCCTGGGCCTGGTTGATGATCGCGGCCGACACGTACACCGGAGGCGTCGGGGCCTCGGGATGGGCTCGCCGTATGAACTCCACGTAACCGCCCAGGATGCCCGTTTCCATGTCGTGGGCACCGATCATGTGGTACGGCACCAGCAGGAACTTCTTGCCGGCCAGCCAGCTGTTGTGCTTCTGGATCACCCAGGCCAGTTCCGGGATGGCGCGGGCAGCCGGATGTCCTTGCAGGATCAGGTGCAGCACCGCCATGAAGTGGCTCTTGCCGCTGCCGAAGCTCCCGTGCAGGTACGTCGCCTGACTGCTGCGTTTCTCCAAAGCCGACCGGATGAGGATCAGGGCTTCGTCGAAGTGCTTCGCCAGTTCTTCGGTGACGACGTAGTTGTCCAGCACCACTTCGGGGCGATTGATGTCCTCGACGAGCCGCAGGACAAAGTCGCCCTTCTGGACCCGTTCCGGGATGTCGATCAGTTCTTTGATCAGGGTCATTGGTCACTTGTCATTGGTCATTGGTCATTCGACCGTGGTTCGTGGTCAATTACCTGCCGTACGGTGGCTTCCATCTTGGCCAAGTGCTCGAGCATTCGCGCGTCGAGTTCTTCGACTTGCCGATCCGCCAGTTCTTGGAGGCCGCGCAGTTCTTCTTCTTCGGCCTCTGTCAGGCCGCCCTCGCTTCGTTTCCGGATCAGCTCCAATCGGCGTTGGTTGGCAACGCGCCATGCGTGACTTCGAGCAGGTGCCCCTCGTGGTCGACGAGGCAGTCGGCTGTCGGAATCGAACAGGTGCATCGCTATTCACCCTCCTCGACTTCAGGCCGCCCACGGTCGCGATGGATCGTCGCTCGCAGTTCCTCCAGATCCTCAGCGTCGTCCTCGAACGCCCCGGCCTGACTCAGGAGTACCTCTTTGCCGGACCGCCCGCGCAGCCACTCACCGGCCGAGACCAGCGTCGTCTTCCCGTCGCGCCACACGGGGATCGGCTGGCCGGACTGCTTGTGCCGCACAATGGCATCGCGTTCTGCCGCTTCCATCGCTTGATCGATCAGCGTGCCTTCCCGAAAGACATCGTCAATGTTCTGCCTCGGATTAGTGCTCATGACCATACTCCCGGTTCATGTGGTTCCACGTTTCTATATTGCCAATGCGATTCGCCTTCGTCCCTTCACCAGTCGCGATTAACTGGATTCCGGATTCGTGAGAGTTATCGTAGAGACGCCAAGTTGTGGCGAGAGGCTGGTACAACTGAAAGAAGTTCCGCAGCCCGCGCTGATAGCGGCGGCGAATGGTGTCTTCGGGCACATTGTGGCCACCCAATCGCACGCGGTCAGCGACGCGTGCGACGGCAAAGTCAGCCGAAGGCAACCACAGGAAGATCAGGTGAAAAGAGTAGTGCGCCGCGAGCAATTCGCGGAGCCAGGGAGCCAACGAGCGACTTGCCAGCGTCGTCTCGAAAGCAAAATTCCGGCGCTGGGCGGCCAAGCTTCGCAGGCGGGCGTGCATGATTGCCCCTGCCTCGAAAGCAACACTATCGGGATCGAACGCTGCCAATCCCTGGGCGATCACGTCCGCATTCACGAATTCGGTCACTTCCAGCAGGTCCTTCAACAAACTGGGCGCCGCGGTCGACTTACCGGCTCCATTCGGCCCGGCCAACACGATTACGCTGGGATTCGCTTCGGTCATAAGCTCTTGACCACCGGTCATGTTTCGGCCCTCCGTCTTCCGCGCCCACCGGTTCGCTGCGGCGGCTGCCAGGCTTTGACCTGGTCCACGGTCAGGCCGAGCGCCTTGGCTTCTTCGGCGACGAAGCCCTCAAAGACCTCGTCCATCCGCTGGTTGTAGGCCGGGTCGATGTCGTGGTGCCACTGCCTGAGCCAGGGCAACAGCTCGACGACGCAGGCCAGTAGGGGGACGAGCCGGGGATCGTCGCGCCCGCCGAGGCGTTCCTGGATATCGACGTAGTAGGCGCTGATCGAACGGGCCAGTTGCAGGTGATCGTAGCCGGCCCAGGCGATCACCAGCGTCCCGTCCGGTCCTTCGCAATGCGGGAAGCTGATCCAGCGTTCCTTGGGCACGTCCAGCTTGCCGCGCAGTGCCCAGTACCTGGCCCCGCCCGTCGAGACAAAGTCGGCACTGGTGTACTTCGGCGGGACGGGAATCTCATGCAAAGGCGCAAAGGCACTAAGGTCTTCGCCGTTCTTCTTTGCGTCTTCGCGCCTTTGCGTGAGCCTATCTTCTTCTCGCTGCAACTCCCACGTCTTCTCCCATTCCTGTCGCTTGCGGAGGCCGGATGGCTTGTAGCGTAGCACGGGGAGGAGTGGGACACTTTCAGCCTCAACTAACTCAGCCACCAACCGCTCGATATCGAAAGCCGGATCGTCGCGGTACACCTCGCCGATCTGCATGAACTTCGCGTCCTGCCGCGCAACGTCCGCCAAACGCGCCGTGCTCGTGAGGGAAATCTCACGCAAAGGCGCCAAGGCGCGAAGGGAGTTTTGCTCTTCCTCTTCCTTTGCGTCTTTGCGCCTTGGCGTGAAATTGTCGCTCATCCGACCGTCGAAGTCGAAGTAGCTTTCCAGGCGGTCCAGGAGCCATTCCCGCAAGGCACGATCCAGTTGGGATTCCCACGGTTCCGTGTTCCAGCGGCGTTTGTACTCCGGCTGCTCAATCAGAGCGATGTTGCGGTCGGTTTCGATCAACTCGATCCTCCGCTCGACGAGTCGCCTGTAGTCATCGGGCCACTCGGCCGGGATCTCGGTGATCGGCGTACTGCCGTGCCGCTCGAACCAAGTCGTCTGCAACTCGCCAGCGGCCATCTTGCGCGCCATGACGATCTCGAAGGCACGTTGGCCGAGTCGGAGGGGAGGAAGCTCACGCAAAGGCGCAAAGGCGCAAAGGGGAGATGTGTCTTCGTCTTCCTTTGCGTCTTCGCGCCTTTGCGTGAGGTTCTCTTCTGTCAGTCCATACAGCCGATAACACTCCCAGTCGAGTTCTTCTTGGAGGGCGATCATCTGTCGGAGGCACTGTTCGTATCGATCATGGGCGGCGGAAAGGGCCTCACGCAAAGGCGCAAAGGCGCAAAGGGGAGAAGAGTTCTCTTGTTCCTTTGCGCCTTGGCGCCTTGGCGTGAGAACCGCGTCCGGCACCACCGCTTGAAGTTGCTGAGCAAGCCGATCCAGGCCGGACGCCAACGCCAGCGGGCGAGCGTCCGGCAGGGGGAATTGCTGGAGCTTTGTGGCGTTGAATGCGTAGAAATCCTCGAACGGATCTGTACGCTGGCGTGCGCCGTGCTGATCCACGGTGCTGCCTTTGTTGTGGCACACCTGCTTCAGCCAGAAACAGGCGGTGGAGCTGTTGAGGAGGCCGAGCAGCGCGAGATGATCGTCTTCAGTGGCCTCGGCGGGCAGTTTGATGACCGGGGCCGTACGATTGAAGACATTTCCTCCGCGGTCCAATACGAAGTGGTTGTGCGTCGCGACTTCTCCAAATGCGATCAGATACTTCGCGTTGACACGCTCACGGATGAACTGCATGTACTCATACCACCGAAAACCATGTTCTTCGACCGTCTTGCCGAACATGCTTCGGCTACGAACGGTTACACGGAATGGCCAAAGAAAACGAACGGCATGAGGGATGGTCTCTGGGCTGCACGAGGCCAGCGATTGATCCAAATCGCTGTACAGGAACAAGGCCGCGTCATCCGTTTCGATCTTCCAATCACGAATCATATCGCCGACCACGAACGGTCTGCTCGGCAATCGAAACCGGGCGCAGAAGTCGTGAGGAACGACAAACACGTCGTCTTCGCCAGTGATCGCCATGAAGCCGATGGACTCGACGTGATCTTCCAGTCGCGCTGGCGTCCCCGACTCGATCTGTTCCTTCAATTCGGCTGCGCCACCGCCACCGATCGACCAAGGATGCTTGTGGAAGGCTTGACGCGGCGAATCTCCGACGCTAACGAACTCGCTCTGCGACCCCGGTTGGTCGATCTGCTTGATGACAGCGGACCAAACCAGTCCCCGCGAAGGATCATCCGGCGTACTTGGCTCGCCACGGATGCCCATCACGGTGCGGATTGTATCCGTGACCGGCTTTCGATGTCGCCCGAACAGGATGACAGTTGGCGTGCCGTGGCCGGGGATGTAGGCACCGCTTGTGTCGATGACGTGAGTCAAGTCAACTTGCGGCAGGAACTCTTCAATCAGCTTCTTGCCGAATTCGCGTTTCATGAAGCTGTTAGCCGTGATCTGGCCCGTAAAGCCCCCTGGCACAGCCAGACGAAAGATCCGTTCCATGAACGGCGCGGCCAACGAGTACTTCATGTGGCATGTCTTGGGATACAGCTTCCGATACGCTTCGTTGGCCGCCCGGTCCTTCGGCGTGATGTAGGGAGGGTTGCCGACCACGCAATGGCAGGTGCCGTCCCGCAGCATCTGCCGCAGCGCCGGGGCGTCCTCGGCCGCGAAGTAGTGGGCTTCGTCGGTCCAATCGTCCCCCAGCATCTGCTGCCGTTGCCGGCCGTGGTACAGCGAGTCGCCGCAGGCCAGATTCACGTGGAATGCCGGCGACTTGGCCAGTTTCATCACCCCGCAGGTGCGCATCGCTGCGAGCAACAGCCGAAATCGAGCGATGGCCACGGCGAAGGGATTCACATCGACTCCGAAGATGCAATCGAGGGTCTTCTGGACCAAATCCTGGATCTTGCCCCCCGGCTCCTGCTTCCGCCAGCGATCCAGAATCCGCGGAAACGCCCCCAGCAGAAAGTGACCACTGCCACAGGCAGGGTCGATCATTCTGAAGGGAGTCTCACGCAAAGGCGCAAAGGCGCTAAGGGCAGAAGAGTTATCTCCGTCTTCTTGGCGCCTTTGCGCCTTTGCGTGAGCCTCTAATCCGAACTCATCCAGCGCCGGGTCCAGCGTCCGATCCAGGATGAACTCTTCCACGAACTCCGGTGTCTGCAGCAGGGCGTATTTCTTGCGCGCGGCTTCCGACAGGTCCTGGTACAGGTCCCCCAGGAACCGCGTGTCCCAGTCGGAATCGGTGAAGTCATGGACCAGATTACCCGTATCCGCAACGATCTTCTGAAAGAACCGCAGCAGTTCTCCCCCGGCGTCGCCCGACAGCCAGTTAGGCAGCTCGCGGACCGGGTTATGCTCCCCGAACACGTCCTTCGCGCCCGGCAACGCTGCCAGCTCGTCAAACACGGCGAGCAGGTAATCGCGGTCGGTCTCCCTGGGATGCGCGCGGAAATGCAGCTCATGCTCATCCCGCGCCAGTTGCAGCCGTTCCTTCGGACCCGCGATCTTCGGCGGTTCGATCAGTCGATTATCTTCCAGAAACCGCACGAACACGCAGGACAGTACCCACGCCGCCGCAGCCTGAGTAGTCGCATCGCTTCGCCAGTCCTCGTAGTTCTGTGCCGTCCGTTCCGCATCTTTCGCCCGCCCATATTCCGCGCGCAGCTTCTGCCCCACGTCCGGCACCTCAGCCGACTCGCTGCGTTCAAGCAGGTCGGCTTCGAGGCGGGCCAACAATTTCTGAAGGTCGGTAAGCAGGGCCTGTCGGTTTATCAAGGAAGACCTCACGCAAAGGCGCTAAGACGCAAAGGAGGGAGAATCGGGGAGGCGGTTCACAACGCGACTGATGCCATCCTTGATCAGTTCGTCCCCGAAGTTCATGAGCAGGCCAAGCCGGCAGTTCGTCAGTCGGAGGTAGGTCAGCAGTTGCTTCTTGTGAACGCGAGCGACGGCCTCCACCGATTTCAGTTCGAGCACCACCTTCCCTTCGATGATGATATCCGCCCGGAATCCTATCTCCAGCCGCAGTCCGTCCCACTCCACCGGAACCGGGACCTGCGATTCGACGCATAGCCCCCGCTTTCGCAACTCATGCACCATCACCGCTTCGTAGACCGATTCCAGTAATCCCGGTCCCAGCCGCGTATGGATATGGTACGCAACATCCACCGCGATCTTGGCAATCTCATTCTCATCCACCTGTCGTCTCCTTTGCGTCTTTGCGCCTGTTCGTTTATCAAACAAAACCTCACGCAAAGGCGCTAAGGCGCAAAAGAAGGACGAGGCGAAATGCCGTATCTATTCACAATCTGAGCAATTCCGATCTCGTTCACCTGTCTTCTCCTTTGCGTCTTTGCGCCTTTGCGTGAGCTTCTCCCCATCTGCCCGATGAAGATTGCTGAGCCAGCTTTCGGGAATCCTCGCCTTCTGCCCCGTACCGATCAGCGGCACCGGCTGGCCGTCAATCAACGCCTGGTTGTCGCCCGGCAACAGCAGCCACAGACCGGGGATGCCGCCTGTTCGTCCGACCTTCTGGGAAAGCTGACTGAGCAGGCCCATCTGGTCATAGCGGGCCAGCAAGCCGGCGTAGATGACCAGCATCGTCTTGTCGGCGCCCAGCAGCTTCTTCTCGACGGCGGGCATCGTGCGGCCGACCAGCATCATCAGCTTGTCCCAATCGCCTTCGCGCGGCCTGATGTCGGTCTGCAGCACGAGGTTCCAATTCACCTTGGCCTTGTCCGCCGTTTCCCGTAGCGAGTCGAGGAAAAGCCCCTCTAAATCGACGAGTTCCAGCGGAAACCGGTGACACAGTTCGCTCCGGGCACGGTCGTAGTACTTGGGATTGACCAGCAGCGCCAGGAACGCCCCCTCCTTGATCGACCGCTGCAGCCGCTCTTCAAACTGCCGGGCGTCGGCTTCCTCGGGCGTGATTTCGCCAACACGTGGCGTGATCGACGTGCCGTGCCGGCTGATGGATTGGCTGCCCGTGGTCACGGCGACCGAATTGTCTGGGGTGCAGGCGTAGGCGCCACGGCCTCCGGCCGCTTCGGGATTCCAGGGGAAATCAAAGCCAACTGACCGCAGCAATTCGTCCAGCGCCGGCCGATCGGGTACGGGATCGGCTGCGGGATAGCGGCTGCCCACCCGTTCCTGAATCTGCTCGACGGTCAACTCGCGCACGCCGTACAGACCGCTCAGCGAGAGCTTCAAGGCGCGCTGGGCATCCATGCCACGGGGGTACAGTTCGTTCTTGCCGGATAGCGCCGCGCCCGACGAAGCGGCAGCGGCCAGGCGCAGCAGCCTGCGCTCTTTCAGGGCAAATTCCGGTGATGCCGCCAGGGCTTGAAGCTGTTCCATGACGCGCGGAGGCGGCACGAGGGGATCTTGCTGGGCCAGCGCGTCGGCCTGGCGGCCCAGTTTCAGCGCCAAGTCGATGGCCGCCTGATCCGTGGCGACAAAGACCTTGTCGTGAACGCGCCGGACAAAGAGTCGCGGCTCGGAGGCGACCCGCTCCACCTCGACCGCCGCCCGGACCACGGCCAGTGCTTGCCTGGACCGAAGCGGTTCGTCCTGCCCTGAACCGCGAGCGGCCACGGCGGCGGGAGGCAGTTCGTCCACCACGCAGACTCCGCCTTCGCCACGGACCAGTTCGACCAGGTCGTGGCGAAACGCGGTCAATGCCGGCTCGCGTTGCCAGCGGCCAATCGCACCCTTCAGCACCCCATGGACTGCGGCGGGGTTGAGGTCTTGGCGACGCGCCACGTCCGTCTGACTGGGCCAAGACTTATTCCATTCCAGGTCGAGTGACAACAGCGCCGCCAGCGTCTCCTGTTCCCGCGTCAGACGCGGACCGTACGGAAACACACGGCGCACCAGTAACTCGATCCCCCAGGTGGCAACGTCCGCATCCGCCTGCGTTTCGGCCGGGACCGCGGACTCAACGGGTTCCAGTGTGCCGGTGGGCGTTCCGAGCCGTTCCCGTAAGACCCGCTGGCAGTGCAGCAGCTCGCGGCAGGTCTTCTTGCCTACGCCACGTAGCCGCCACAATCCGGCCGGCGAAGCACGCAGCAGATCGGCGACCGTGGCGATGTTGGCGCGGTCCAAAGCGTTGGCCGCTCGCGTGCCAAGATGCAGGTCGGCGATCAGCGTCTCGAACTTAGCCTGGTCCCAGACCTCGTCCAGCCCTTCGCCCTCATGGTCCGAGATCGCCCCAGGCGGTTCGATGCCGGCAAAGACGTTCCGCCAGGACCGCAGCATCTCTTCCGCGTTGTCGAACCGCTCGGCGATGTTGCGACGCAAGGCTTGGGTGAAGAACTCCGTGAGCGGCTCCCGCAGGGCCGGTGGATCGAACAGTTCGGTGTCGATCGTGATCTCAACGTCGGGCCTCAGATGCGACGGATCGGTCGTGCCGTCGCCCCACTTCGGCAACGTCCCGGTGGCCAGTTCGTACAACGTGACCGCCGCGGCGTATCGTTCGGCGTGCAGGTCCCATCGCGGCGGCTTGCGTAGGGGCAACAGCGGATCGAGGTAACCGGTTGTTCCGGCCCGGATGTTGTCGGCCGGCGTCCGGGAGAGCGAGAAGTCGAACAGGACCAGATGCAGCTTCTTCCCGCCTCCGACCATGCCGACAGCGATGTTGTCCGGCTTGATGTCGCGATGAGGGATGCCCTGCTCTTCGAGATGATTGACCACGCCCAACAGATCATCTCCGAATCGCTGCAGCAAGTCGATGTGCAACCGGCCTTCTTTCCGCAGCCGATGGCCCAGTGTCTCGATCAGGCGTTTTTCCCGGTCGACGAACACGGGACGCATCAGGAAGCCGAAGTACTGGCCGATCTCCATCGTCTCGGTCACGTCGACGATGCAGGAGTGCCGCATCTCGTCTTTGCTCAGCAACTCGGCCTCGTCCTTCAGCCGGGCATTGTGTTCGGGATCGTTGGCCGCCTTCAGGATGTAGTCCTGGCCTTCTTGCTCCACTAACAACGCCACGGAACAGGCACCTTGGCCGATGCGACGCACGACGGTGTATCCATTCGGCAGCCGATCGCCGATCTGGGCTCGCGATGGGTCGTCGATGGTGTCGGGTTCGGGCGAGGTCAGTTCGTTCTCGACTTCGTCCAGGATGCCCAGATACTCCACGACGGAGCCCATGCGATCCGGCACGACGGGATTGGTGGCGTACCGCACCAGCTCTTGTAGCCACTCATTCGCCCCATTTAGCACCGAGCTGATTTGCAGGCCCTTGGTGTCCCGCAGCCTTTCGCTGAGTTCGACTGCGTTCGCGGCGGGCGCGGCGCCGGAGAAGATGTGGTACGCGATGGCGCCCAGCGAGAACACGTCCAGATGTTCGCCGGTGCCGGACTCGGTAAGGGCTTCGGGCGCCATGTAGGCGGTGGCTGCGTCTTCGACCAGCCGGTCCACGTGCGAGGTGGCCGACACGGCTCGCGATACGCCGCTGGATGTGGTCCCCTGCCGATACCCGACCTGCCAGTTGAGCACCTTGATCCGCGGTCGGTCGCTGCTGAGGTTGGTGACCAGGATGCTTTGCGGACAGAGACCACGATGGACCACCTTCTTGTCATGGGCGTAGCGGATCACTTCGGCGATCTGACGCATCAGGTCAAGCTGCGTCTCGACGCCCAGTTTGTCCTTCTGCTGGGCCAGATAGTGGTCCAGCCGCATCGTGAACGGGTCGTGCTCGAACAGCAGCGCCGGACCCAACTCGTGTTCGGTGAAGTTGTAGGCTCGCAAAATTCCCGGATGCGAGAGGGTTTCCAGAATCTGGAACTCCCGGAGTGCAGCCCGCTGGATCGTGTCCCGGTCTTCCTGCGTGGCCTCCGTGCGCACCAGGTACAGCCGGACCCGGCGTTTGGATTCGGCAACCTGCGTGTGCCTAGCCTGCCAGTCCTGATAGCCGGGACCCTCGCCGATCAGTTGTTCCAGGACGTAGTCGCTGACTTTGCGCATCCGCTGCGACGGGCGGATGCCGGCCTGATCCATCGCCTGGCTGACCAGCTTGGCCATCGGCCGATCGTGAGTACCCTTAGCCCGCGGGTCCAGTCCAGCGCACTGGCGACGCATGATCGCGGCCACGATGCCGGGCCGGGCCGGTTGGTCGCCGGAGGCGTCGCGGTCCCGCAGGCAGACCCGGAGCCGGGCATTGCCCTGCAATTCGCACCGCAGTTCCGGGGCCGAGCAGAATATCAGGGCTTCGACGAACGGGGGTTGGCCCTTGCCCTTGAACGCCTTTTGCCTCTGCAGCAGGGACCGGAGTTTCTTGGCCTTCAGGTTGGCGGCGATCAGGGGATTATCGTCTGTGGCCAGCTTGCCGTCCGCTTCCCAAGTCCAGGTGCCGGCGTCGCCGAACAGCCGGCCTGGACGGCTCTTGATCTCGACCAGGAAGAACCCTTGGGGTGTGAACAGGAGCGAGTCCACCTCG
>CAZAQY010000155.1:0-19617 GCA_964486845.1 uncultured Pirellulaceae bacterium | reverse complement strand
GATCCTCAGCGGCCCGCCGACCGACGGCCTCGGCTATCCGGCCGTGAGCACGCTGCTGAAAGAGCATCAGGGCCGACGCTACCTGCTGGCCGCCAATTCCTCCCGTGGGGCCGTGCGAGCGCGGGTCAATGCCGGCGTCGCAGCCGGCCAGGTGCAAGTGATGTTCGAAGACCGCCGGCTTACAGCGCAGGCCGGAGGGTGGGAGGATGATTTCGCCCCGTACGCCGTCCACGTGTATGCTTGGTAGTCACGCCCGCTGCCGCTTCGCGCAGCAAGGAATTTTCCCTTTGAAGAACCACTGTCGAGAAATGGCGGCTTGACGAACCGGTCGGCCGCCAAGGAGTTGTCGCCCATGAACACGCTTGCCGTTTGTCTGTTGTTCTCCGGCGCCGTGCTGGCGACCGGCGCCCCGTCACCGGACGCCAAGAAGCCCGCGGGTTGGCCTGATCCCGTGCCGTTGGCGAAGCGGAACCTGGTCTTCGAGTTGGAGCCAGGCGGCTTTGTCCGCGTCGATGTGCTGGGCGAGCGTCTGTTCCGCGTTCGACACAGCAAGAACCGGCAATGGACCGAATCGGCCCTGAATCGCTACGGTGTGCTCAACGCCGCGTTTGCCGACGTGGCCTTCGAGCAGTCGGAAACGGGCGGCGTTCACGTGGTGGCGACCAAGCAGGCCCGGCTCAGCGTGAGCGGCAAGGACGGAGCGGTCGCGCTGGCCGATAGCGAAGGCAAACCGCTCACCCAACAGGCCGCGCCGGTCTACGAGGCGGGCGAGGGCTACGACATTCGGTTCACCCTCGCCAAGGAGGAACGGCTCTACGGGCTGGGCGATGTGAGCCGTGAGAACATCATGCGCCGCGGCGGGACCTACGAGATCTGGGTCAAGAACGTGAACTCCTACATCCCGATTCCCGTCGTGTTGAGCAACCGGGGATGGGGCCTCCTGATGAACACCACTTGGCGGAATACGATCGACGTCGGCAAGATCGATCCGGAGCGGATGATCTGCAAGGCAGCCCGCAGCGACTTGGACTACTACCTGTTCTGTGGGCCGGACTACCGCAGCCTGTTGGATATCTACACCTCGCTGACCGGCCGGCCCACCCTGTTGCCGATCTGGGGCTACGGGCTCACCTACGTCTGCAACCAGAACATCGATGCGTTCAACATGATCAACGAGGCGCTCACCTTCCGGCGCGAGCAGATGCCGTGCGACGTGATCGGGCTGGAACCGGGATGGATGTCGAAGAACTACGACGGCACCACGGCCAAAGCCTGGCACCCTGAGCGTTTCCCCATCCCCTATTGGGCGCCCAAGGGGCCGCACACCTTCTTCGGCGCGCTGGAGCGCAAAGGGTTCAAGCTCAGCCTGTGGCTGTGTTGCGATTACGATCTGGGCGTCTACGAGGAGATGCAATTGGCCGCCGCGAACGCAACCCCTGCCGCGGGCACGAAGACCGCCGCGGGCGCCACGGTCAACGTGCAGGAAGGTTTCAGCGACGAGCGGCTGAGCAAGCCAGCCGGCGCCAAAGCGGGCGCGAAAGGATCGCCCCAGCAGGCTCAGCCCGAGGGCGTGGAGCCCTGGTTCGAACACCTCAAGAAGTTCGTCGATCAAGGCGCGGCGGCCTTCAAGCTGGACGGCTCCAGCCAGGTCATCGAACACCCGACTCGCCAATGGGGCAACGGCATGACGGACGAGGAGATGCACAACCTCTATCCGGTGATCTATGCCAAGCAGATGGCCCAGGGATTCGAGAACCACACCAGGCGGCGTTCCATGATCTACTCCGCCGGCGGTTACGCGGGCGTGCAACAGTATGTGGCCACCTGGGCCGGCGACACGGGCGGCGGCGCCAAGCCGTTGGCTTCGATGTTGAACCTCGCGTTTTCCGGCCACTCGAACCACTCCTGCGATATGAATGTCTCGGACGTCGAAGGCATTCATTTCGGGTTTCTGCAAACCTGGGCCCAGGAGAACAACTGGGATTACTGGTACCAGCCCTGGCTGTTGAAGGAGGAGCACACTGCCGCATTCCGCCAATACGACCAGCTCCGTTACCGCTTGCTGCCGTATCTCTATTCGGCGGCCGCGGAGGCCGCGTTGACCGGCTATCCGGTGATGCGCGCCATGTCGATGGTTTGTCCCGACGATCCGGCCTGGGATGCGCGTCTGGGCCAATACATGCTGGGAGACTTCCTGCTGGTCTCGGCCTTCTCCAAGGACGTGCGTCTGCCTGCGGGCGACTGGATCGACTTCTGGAGCGGTAAACGGACCACCGGCCCAGCGACGCTGCCGGTGGAGATCGCGCCGAATCGGGGCGGCGCGCTGTTGGTCAAGAGCGGCGCTATCATCCCCACCTGGCCGGTCTGCGACCATGTCGAAAAGGGCTGGTCGCCTGAAGTGGGACTGCTCGTCTATCCCGCGGCCAGCAGCAGCTTCACGCTCTACGAAGACGACGGCCGCAGCCTCGGCTATCGCCAGGGCGAGTTCGCCCGAACCCTGCTGACGTGCATCACCAACGGCAAGGCCGTTACCCTCACGATCGGCGGCCGGCAAGGCCGTTTCGCCGGCATGCCCGACACGCGCGACTTCGAGGCGCAGGTCCGCCTGCCTGAGCGTCCGCAGACGGTCACGCTCGACACCGTACCGGTGACGGACTTCAACTGGGACGAACGCGGTTCGACGGCCTGCGTCAAGATCCCCGCCTGCGGGGCCGCACCGCGCACGCTGAAATTCAACTGAAACTCAGACAGGATGCCAACCATGAGTCCGAAGTTGTTTTCCGACAGAGAGGTTCGCACCTGGCTGATGGCAGCGGTCGCAGCGGCGACCTTCCTCCCGGCGCCCCGCGCGGCTGCTGCCGACGCCTTCGGCCAAGCCGAGACGTTGCTCAAGTCTCCCGGAATGCCGGGAATTCTCAGTAAGTACTTGCAGGACTCCACCGGCGACCGCCAGGCGGACGCCGGCCGCACGGCGGCCGCCAACGCCGTGCGCGTCGCGGGCGATTTTCTCAACGCCCCGCCGATGGGTCCAGTCGTCCACTACGCGGTGCCGGCCATGAGCGGGGTGCAGCGGCTGCCGGACGCCTATCCGGCGGACGGCGCGCCGGGCGCCGCGGTGGCGATCGTCGCCGCACGCGGCGAATACGAGCCCGGCTCCTTCGTCGTCTGCGCGCTGGACGACCTCGGCAAGTGCGACTTCTCGATCGGGCCGCTGAAGACCAAGGACGGCGCCCAGTTCCCGGCCGCCGACCTCGATCTGCGGCTCGTGAAGGTCTGGTACCAGAACCGCAATGCGTGGTTCAACTATTTCGGCGACACGGGATTCAAGCTCGTCCCCGAGTTGCTGCTCCACGACGAGGACCTGATCCGCGTCGACGAGTCCCAGGAGGCCAATTACGCCCGCATCACGGCGCCGGGCTGCGGGCGGCCGGAAGAGATGTGGATCAACCCGCCGCGCCAGATGAACCGCCGGTTCCTCGACCACTACCGCCAGACGTACACATTCGCGCCGATGAAGCCCGGCTTCGCCGATGCCGCGTCCCTACGTCCCGTGGCGCTTCCGCGCGGGCGCTTCGTGCAGTTCTTCCTCACGGCGCACGTCCGCGAAGACGCAAAGCCGGGGACGTATTCTGGTGCAATCGAGATCTCCAAGCAAGGGAAGACGCTGGCCTCGGTTCCGGTGACGCTGCGTGTGCTGCCGTTCGTGCTGCCCGCGCCGAAGGCGTACGGCGACCCCCAACGCGATTTCCTGGTCGCCTCCTACACGTACATCAACATCGACATGATCAAGGAGGAGAACGGCGGCGACGCCGAACTGGCGCGCCGGCAGCTCGTGGCGATCCTGCGCGACCATGTAGCGCACGGCCAGACGATCCACTGGAACCGCGGCAACTGCAATGAGCAGACGCTCGAAACCATCGCGGCCATGAAGGAGGCCGGCATGAGGACGGATGTCCTGCTGGGCGGGCTCTCTCCGCAGCACAACGCCCAAGGCTCTCCGCGCGACTTGGCGCTCGTCGCGCGCCGCCAGCGCGAATGGTTCGACCGCCATGTCGGCCACCACAACGTGTTCATCGGCTACGGTGACGAACCCGGGGCCAGTTGGCTGGTCAACGCGCGGCCGGTCTTCGAGGCGTACCAGCGCGAAGGATTCAAGTTCATCCTCGCCGGCGGAAACAGCGTCTTCTACAAGACCGGCTACGTGTTCGACTGGCACAACGTCGCCAAGGACCCCGCCGATGATTCCTCCACCCGCCTCTGGAACCAGGTCGGCCATGCGCACGTCGCCTGGTACGCGGTGCAACACGTGGGCGCGGAGAACCCGGACTACAACCGCCGCCAGAACGGCCTGCTGCCGTACCTCTCCGGTTACAGCGCGCTCTGCAACTACGCGCACCATCTCGGCCCGTACGACGACGCCACGACGTACCGCCCCATGGTCTTCGTCTACGGCATGGCCGACGGCGTCATCGACACGCTCCAATGGGAGGGCTTTCGCGAGGGTGTGGACGACATCCGCTACGCCACGCTCCTGCACGGACTGGCCGTCAAGGCGGCAGCAGCCACAAATCTCGACACCGTCTACAGCGGGCGCAAGGCATTGCAGTGGTTCGCGCTGTTCGACAAGGACAGCGCGGACCTCGCCACCGCGCGTCTCGAAATGATCCGCATGATTCTGCAACTGGCGTCGCTGCCGGGCGTCCGCTAGGCAACAAGTGGCGTAAGCTTCCAGCTTGCGGTACCACCATCTACCGCAAGCTGGAAGCTTACGCCACGGACGCAGTCAACGCAGCACACCGCACGAAGGAGTTGGGCATGCATACGAAAACGCTTCATTCCAGACTTGACGCCGGCAACCGCTACCTTTTCGGCTTGTCCGCGGCGGCTATTCTGGCCCTGTCCCTCGTTCCGCTCTGGGCCTCTGCGGCTGCGGAGTTCCCGCCGGATGCCGTCGCCGCCCTCGCCAATCTGGCCAGCCCCAAGATGGACGCCAACGCCAAGGCCAAAGGCATCCAGGACGCGCTGAACAACATCCGCGGGAAACTCGGCCGGCCGGCGCTGGCCGCCGAGTTCCTCGACGCAGTCCTCGCCGCCGAATCCGGTCTGGACGCCGAGTTGCGCGGGCGGTTCTCCTGCGACCGCATCAGCGTGCTGCGCGGGATCAACCCCGTGGACGCCGCCCTTGTGGAGCGCCGATGCCGCGAACTGGCCGAAAACGCCGGCATCCCGGGCACCTACCGCGCCCGGGCCGTGTGGCTGTTGCTGGAAACGCAGTATGGCACGCGCGACGCGGCGAAACGCGCCGAAACAATCGCTAACGCTCAAACGTTGTTGGAAAAACACGCGACGACCGCGCCGCGCGACGTCATCGAGATCCGCTATCGGCTCATGCGCGTGGCGCGAGAAGCCGGCGACGCCCCGCTGCGCGCCGCTACGGCGCGCGCGCTGCTTTCCGATAGCAGCGCGCCGGCCTCCATCCGGGTGGACGCAGCGTCGAACCTGGCCGCTCCGCTGATCGACTCCGGCGACTTCGCCGCCGCCGAGGCCGTCCTGCGCGAACCGTGGGGCATCCCGAAGATCGGCGCCAACGAGGCCGTCGGTGCCGTGGCGCGCCTCCGCGCGCTGGCCGGCGACCAGGACGGCGCCCTGACGCTCTGCCGCGAAATACCCCGCCTCAACGCGACCCCGGCCGCCACGAACCTCGCCGAGAACCTCCGTGGAGAACTCCTGATATCGTTCGGCCGCGCTACCGACGCCGCAGACATGTATCTCGCCGCGGGCCGCCCCGCCGACGCCGCCCACGCGCTCGACATCGCCATGCAGAAGGGCAAGGCGCGCGAGATCAGGCTGAAGCTGCTCTCGACGCCGATGCCGGACGGAAAACCGTGGGACGCCGGCAGGCGTCAGGCTTATGAAAAGCTGCTCGACGCGACGCCCGGAAACATGGACGTGATCGAAAAGTACTTCGACCAGTACGCCAGCGCGAACACCAACACGGCGCTCAGGCTCTTCCAAAACCCGATCGTCACGGCGCAGCAGCCCGCCTTCCTCTACTACGGCGACTTCGCCAACGCCCTGCGCTGCTACACTCTGGCGCGGCGTCTGGTGCCGGTTCCGGACTTCAAGCTCGCGCAGGCCGGCATCACGGCGTGCGCCGGCCTGGGCGATCTGGCCGCGGCGGCGGACATCGCCCGCGACGCGCTGGCCGGGGAGGGACTGCAGCCGGCCGAGGCGTACCAGTTGCGGCTGGCGGCGCGGCTGCTGCCGATCGCGGCCGGCGAAGGCCAGCCCGATGCGCTGGCCAAGACGATCAAGTCGGCTGCGGAAGAAGCGGTCAAGAAGTTGAAGAAGAAAGACGCCGGATTCAAGCTCGCGACGGCCGACGCCGTGGAGCGGCTCTACCGCATCGGGTCGCTGGCGCAGCTTGCGCGCCGCGAGAACTTCGCACGCGGCGTGGCCGCGTACATTGCCTCGCTGCGCGTGCCGTCCCCGCGCAAGGAGTACCGCGTGCGCTACCGCGCCGCGCCGATTTCCGGCCTGAGTGACTGGGACGCGATCCCCCAGGCCGAGCGCCCCGTGCTACTGCCGCTGGACCGCGCCTACGGCGGCAGCATGGACTTCCTCGAAACCGACGTCACCACCGGCAGCCGCGGCGGAGCCGGCGCGGGCTCGGCGGCGGCCGGCAAGGACGAAGCCGAGAAGCTCGGCGCCTCGCTGGGCGTGCTCTGCGACGAATTCGGCGTCCACCTCCGCTTCGAATACAACGATCCGCGTGCCAGGAATATCGAGGCACGCTTGCTCGGCGGCGGAAGCTACGAAATCTACCTGGCGCCCGGCGCGAACCTCGCCCACACCTGCCTGCTGCTCGACGTGCAGACCGGCCGGCTCTCGTTCGCCAACCTGACGTACGACGGTCCCGAATTCACCGGCATCAAGACCGACCGGCCCGACCTGTACCGCAGGGAGCACAGGTTCCATGACGACCGCGTGGTGAGCTATGTCTTCCTCTCCTGGAACGCGTACGGCTACGCGCTACCAAGCCACGGCTCGGTATGGGAGTTCGAAACCGTGCTGTGGGCCAGACGGGGCAACTTCGCCTGGAACGGCACCGAGTCCATCCACGGCCGCTCCACCTGGGGAAGGCTCGTGTTCGACCTGCCCGCATCCGCGCGCACGGCCATTCTGCGTCACCGGATTTTCACCGTGCTCGCGACGTACCAGGCGGAGAAGGCGACCCGAGCCGAACACGCCGGAATTCTCGACTGCTGGCAGGACCCGGTGCTGGGCGACCCCGAATTCTACCAAGTGCGAGTCAAGCCGCTGGTGGAGAAGCTCGACGCGCTGGTGCCGCTGGTGAAGCCCGGGATGTCCGACGAAGAGATCGCCCGCGTCGCGGCCGGCGCGCTGCAAGGCTGGGCCAATATCCGCTACACGGTCGATGCGTTGCGCCGCCAGTGGCTGGTCGAGAGGCTTTCCCACTAGCCTCACGTTCCTCCTGAGTGAGCGACGAACGCAGCGCGACCTTGCCCGCTGAACCGAAAGGAATGATATGAAGCCCAAGTGCCTGTGCGTGGCGTTCATGCTGATGGTGGCGACCGCCTCGGTCGCCGTGGCAGCTCCGCCCGGCGGGGACACGAAGGCGGCGATTGGCGCGCGGCTGGATCGCGCGGCGGCGGCGTGTGAGGTCGCCCGGGCCAAGCTCTCGCCGATGGAGCAGGACCTGCTCTGGCTCCTGAACTTCGAGCAGCCGGATGTGCTGCACACCTGCGACGACGGCTGGGTCCCCGTCAGTCTGGAGAAGCGGCACTTCGCTCCGGGCCGGTTCGGCCGCGGCTACTACTTCGAGCTGCCGCAGTGCAACTATCTTCCCCCGGCGATGGCCGACGTGGAAACGGACATCTCCGGCTTCGTCAAGCAGTCCGACGCGGTGCTGGATAGCCTGCCGGCCGAGACTGCCTTCGGCCAGCGCGTCCTGTCCGTCGCCTGCCAGGGCGCCGGTGCCGGCTTCGTGACGGTTCCCATCGAGGTCGAAGTCCTCCGTTACGGCGCCGGGCATCAGCCGACCGTCACCCTGCTGGCCTCCTGCTATCTCAAGGGTCCCCAGGACACGAAAGTCCGGCTGCAGCTGCAGTTCGCCCCAGCCGAGTTGATCGATCCGAAGACGAAGCAGCCGGCGGTCGATCGCAAGCCGGACACCAGCGAGCCACTGGAGGTCACGCTCACCGGCACGTGGCAGCGGGTCGCCTGCACGGCGACGGGCGACAGACGCCTGAGCGCGCGGACGGCCACGCTGAGCGTCGCGCTGGCCGGCAACGGGGAAGCCCAGCTCCTGGCCGACGGCTTGCCGTTCGAGTCTTGCCTCTACTACCCCCATCAGCGGCTGCAGCCCACCACGTGGATGCCCGGCGGCACGAGCGTCCCCGGCACGGGCCTGAGCTTCTCCACACCGAGCATGCTGCGGGCCTTCCCCCGCACCGCGGGCACGCTGGCCTTCTGGACCCGGACGCCCCCGTCGGACTGCAACCTCAAGGGCCCAGGGGCGATCGATTGGTTTGGCTTCCTGCGCGGCTGGACCGATCCGCAGTGGGGTCTGAGCACCTGCACCGTTCACGCGGGTCGAAACGTGAACGAAGACGGCAAGGTCATCCCGGTCTACACCGGCAACCAACTGCTCCCGGCCACCGATGGCCAGTGGCACCATCTCGCGGTGGTCTGGAACGAGCAGGCGGCCATCGTTTACCGGGACGGCCAGCCGGTGCTCAACTTCCTCCGCCAGAACCCGGACATCAGCGATCTGGTGGACACATATTCTCTGAGCATCGGACGTGGGCGAGGACAGTTCGCCAACTCCGTGCTGGATGAATTCGCCATCTTCCGGCGGGCGCTCACCCCGAAGGAGATCGCTCAACTAGCCGGGGGCGACGCCGAACTGCGGACCGGCGCGGGACCGGCCGTCCTGGCCACCGGCCCGCGCAGCGTCTTCTACCGCGACGAGACGGCTGCGCAGTTCGTGGTGCCGATCGCCGGCGCCGGACTCCCGAACACGCCGCTGACCGTGGACTGGTCCCTCGACGACCTCGTTGTGGGCACCAGCCAAGTCACGCCCGAGCAGGGACGCGCGACCGCCGTCCTCGACTTCTCGCCGGCGCGGCTGAAGCCGGGCGACTATGTCGTTCGCGTGGCCATCTCGCGGGCCGACGGCGACCCGATCGCCTATCGCGAATTCCCGGTGCAGGTCGTTCCCGCCTTGCGGGACGACAATTTCGTGATGTCCACCTGGCACGGAGGGCTGACTGCGGCCGAACTGCAGTATTACCGCGACCTGGGGCTGAACGCGATCAACGCCGCTGCGGAACCGGGCACGGTCGAGCGACTGGGGGCTCTGGGCTTCTCGTTCGACTGGCACTTTCGGGGCGGCGAGGATGCGGCCCAGTCCACCGCCAGACAGATTGCCGTGATGCCCAACTGGTGGCGCATGCTCCTCAACTCGGAGACCGGCGCCGGGGGTCTGCCCAGCAACGAGGCCAGCCGGGCAGAGTTCGATGCCTACGTGCTCAAGGAATTCGGGGCGCCCGTCCCCGCCGAAGGCTGGAAGTTCGGCTCCTCCCACAACCACATCATGTGCAGTTTCCCGGCCGGCCAGAAACCGGGGGCGGACGGCGTCTATCGCACCGCGCCCGAAACCTTCCGCTTTCTGTGGTGGTGGGAGGAGGGCGGCAGCCTCAACTGGCAAAAAAACTTCCAAGCGGCCCGGGCGGTCAAAGCCGTCCGTGCGGACGTCAGCACGTGGACGGATGCCGTTCAATCCCGGGGGCAGTACAACGAGCTGGATGCTGGCGGTTCCTGGTCGTACTCCACGGACCCCACCGTCATCTGGAACGAACTGCAGCAGGCATCGTTCATCATGCGCAGCGCCGGCAAGCCCTATGAGGCGACGCTGGGGCTGAACTACGTTTCCGTCGAGACCACCGAGCCGGACGGAAAGAAGAAGAACCTGGCGCCCACGCCGGACGACGCCATCGGCCAGGCTTGGGTGGCGACGGGCCTCGTCCCCTCCGACGCGCTCTACTACTGGGACGTGAACGGCTATTTCGACGGCGAGCTGGGCCAGAACGGCCGGTACGCGATGCCCGGCAGCACGCAGGCGCTGGGCCGAGCGTTGAAGGAAGAAATCGGCCCGCTGGGAACGATGCTCCAGGGCGTGCCCAACGCACAGCGGCCCATGGCCCTGCTGCTGCCCCAGAGCACGCTGTGGTTCGTCGCCGGCGAAGGCGGCTGGAACTGGGGCGTGACGCACTATCCCAACATGTGGAAGAAGGTGCTCGCCAACTCCGGGATCCCCTACGACATCCTCGCCGATTACGACATCACGCCGGGGCATCTGGCCAAGTACAAGGTCATCTTCTTCCCCGCGGGGATGTACGTCCAGGAGCAGGTCTACCGAGAGTTGCTGGCGGCCGCCGAGGCGGGCACTCGGATCGTGGTGGACTCCTACTGCAAACAGAGCTACCCGCGGATGACGAGCCTGAAGATGAAGTACGAGTACTGGTGGACCTTCCCGAAGGAGAAGCAGGACGCGTACTTCGCCGAGGTCCGCGGCCTGCTCGCCGAACTCCACGAAACCTTGCGGCCGGGGCTCGCTGTGTCCGCCCAGGGGAGCGAGGGCCCGCTGCTGGTCAACACCCGCGAAGCCGATGGAATCAATTACGTGGTCGTGGTCAACAACAACCGCCAGACAGGGCCCTACAGCCAATGGACCAAGAAGCCGGATTGGAGGCCGTACGGTAAGCCGCAGACGGCCCGCGTCAGCATTGCCGCGCCGGCCGGGAGCGTGGTCTACGAATTCGTCACCTCGAAGCCGTTGGCCGCGGACGTCAAGGACGGGCGGCTGGCGGTGGAAGTGGCTCTGCCGGCGGCTGGGGGACGGCTGCTGTGCGTCTATCCCGGGGCGTTCGGGCAGATGGCCGTGACGGGCGGGCCCGCCTTCACCCGCGGGTCATCCGGGACGCTGCAGGTGACCTTGCTGGACGCCGCCGGGAAGCCCGTCAGCGGACGCCAGCTCGCCGACGTGCGGATCGTCGACCCCGCGGGGCAGCCGCACGACGAATCGGGACTGTACCGACTCGAACGCGGGCGGGCCACGGTGCCCTTCCGTCCCGCGCTCAACGACGCTGCCGGCCAATACCGCGTGACCGTCACCGAGCGCTGTTCGGGGCTGCACGCGGAAACGCGTCTGGTGGTGAAGTGATGCAGGTCAGCCGAGACAGGACGAAGACGGTTTCCGGCTGGGCCGCGGCGTGGTAAGCTGGATGGCCAAACGAGCCTGGATCGGTTTTAGGCTCAGTGCATCGGGGGACTGGGGAATGTCGGGGTGTAAACTTGAAACCGTTCTTGATTTCATGAACAACAAGGAGCGAAAAAAATCATGAGAAGTCTCCCAATCGCTCGCGAGTGTTTGATTCTTAGTCTGCTGGCGGCCGGCACATGGTCACCTGCCTCCTGCGTAGCTGCTGAAAACGAAGGAGGTGCCGCCTGCCTCAAACTCGGGTGGGCATCTGCCGATATCACGCCCGACAGGCCCGTGGTCATCACGGGTGGCTCGGCAGCACGAGTCTCCCAGGGTGTCAAGGATCATATCTATGCAACTGCCCTGGCCCTGGAGTCAACCGGAAACAACGGCACATCGGACATGGTCATCATGGTCTCGTTGGATCTGGTGGGAGTAACCGACCTTCTCTATTCCCGGGTCCAAGATTTGGTTAGAAAAGAAACACCCGAAGTTTCCGCCGACAAGATTGTTCTTAACGCCACGCACACCCACACTGCTCCTGACCAGGGCACTGCGCCGGACTTGGTAAGAATGCACTCGCAGCACGGGATCAAGGTCCCGGTTAACTGGGCGAAATGGGGGATCGACCTGGGCGTCATGTCGGCAGAAGAGTACGTCGAGTTTGCAGCAGAGCGGATCGCGAAAGCCATCGGCCAGGCTTGGAAGGCGAGGAAACCAGGCGGGATCAGCTTCGGCCTGTCGTACGCCATAGCGGGACGAAATCGCCTGATAGCCTATGATAACGGCACATCGGAGATGTATGGCAACGTAAACACCCCGGATTTCAGTCATGTGGAAGGTTACGAGGACCATTCACTTGGCTTGCTCTACACCTGGGATGTGAAAGGAAATCTCACGGGAGTAGTCATCAACCTTGCCATGCCATCTCAAGTCGCCTATGGAAGTCAGATCTCAGCCGACTTCTGGCATGAGACACGCAAGGAGCTTCGCAGGCGTTTGGGTGAGGAGATCTTCATTTTGCCACAGGTTTCTGCCGCCGGAGACCAGTCGCCGAAAGTCCTGGTAGATGAACGCGCGGAAAAACGGATGGAGAAGCTCACCGGACGCACCCAGATGCAGCAGATCGGCATCCGGATTTCAGGTGGTGTGACCTCCATACTTCCGTTCATGAAAGCGAATATTGACCGAAGTCCGGTGCTCAAGCATCGCGTCGCACAGGTCGAACTCAACCGGCGAGTCATCACGGAGAAGGACCTGACGACGCGGCGCAGCACGTTTCATAACAAGAATGTCGAATCGGTGCAGGAAACGTTCGATCGGCTGCTTGGCGAATACAAGAACATGGTCAAGCGGTTCGAGGAGCACCCGGAGCTGAAGAGCAAGCCGGGCTGGTATGTTTCGATAACGGCAACGCACTGGTTGCTGGCTAGGGCCTGGCGCACCTTGGAACGCTACGAGCTACAGAAGACCGTGTCCACCCTTCCTGTTGAAGTCCATGTGGTGCGGATTGGCGACATGGTGATCGCCACCAATCCATTCGAGCTGTACCTGGATTATGGCTCGCAAATCAAGGCGCGAAGCAAGGCGGTCCAGACGTTCGTGGTGGAGCTGGCCAGCCCCGGCGGCGGCGGCCATCTTCCCACGCAACGTTCGGTTCAGGGAGGGGCGTATGGCGCCATTCCACAAAGCACCCTGATAGGACCGGAGGGCGGGCGAGTGCTGGTCAACCGAACCCTTGAGCTGATCGAGTCCCTTTGGGATGAAGAAATCCAGTCCGGAGGCAAATCATGACACTCAAGGAACTCTCGCGCCGCGGTTTCCTTCAACTCGGCGCCGCGGCCGGCGGGGCGGTTTTGACCGCATCGCAACGCGTTCACGCAGCAGGGTCCGACGTTTTGAAAATCGGGCTGGTGGGCTGTGGCGGGCGTGGAACCGGCTCGCTGCGCGATTCCCTGACCGCCATGCCGAACGTCCGAGTCGTCGCGCTCGGCGATCTCTTCCGAGAAAGGGCCGTCGTGACGCGTGCCGCGATCGCGGCGTCCGACGTCGGCAAACGCATCTACGGTGCGACCCGGACCGCCCAGAACTGCTTTACCAGCAATCTCGACGTGTTTCACGGGACCAAAGGACGCATGGTCTTCAACGCCACCGGAATTCCATTCCTGACCGACACGCGGGGGAACGAACGCTGGCGCCCGGAACCGAAAGACCGGATCCGTTCGATGTACGTGCAGGAACACTACGCCCTGGTCAACTCCATTCTGGACGGCAAACCGATCAACGACGGATTCCGCATGGCGAATTCGACGATGGTCGGCGTCCTGGGCATGATCGCCAGCTTCACGGGCAAGCGGGAGTCGTACAAAGAACTGTTCGAGAGCCGGTTCAAAATTGAGCCGAACGTCGACCATCCGTCATTCGAAATGCCCGTCGCGTCGCCGGGCGCGGACGGCCTCTATAGAATTCCCGTCCCGGGACAGTATCAAGTGAAAACAGAAAGGTAGATCACAAACCGTTCACAACGCCGATCACCGACAACAACTAACGTGGCCAGAGAACCGATAGGAGGTGTGCGATGAATAGTCTGCAACCAGACTCAATCACCCGGCGTGAACTGCTCATGGGCGCGGCCGCCATGTTGGCGCTAACGGTTGCCGAGGCGCTGGGTGTACGCAACGGTCTGGCCGCAGATCTGCAGGCGACCGGCCCAAACGTGATCCAGCAGGAGAACGCCCGCGAGGGCGCCACCGACTGGCAGCTCACGCGAACCCGCGTGGACAAGCCCGACGGCTGCCGCTGCTTGGCCATCGAAGGCTACTGCTCCAGGCAGAGCGTGGCGGTCGGCGAGAAGCTGCAAATCATGGTCTCCACCCAGCCCGCCTCGAAGTTCCAGATCGAGATCTTCCGCACGGGCTACTACGGCGGGCGCGGGGCACGGCTGGTGACCAAACTCGGCCCCTTGGAGGGCCAGACGCAGCCGACTCCTGAGCCGGACGAGCGGACCATGCACGAGTGTCGCTGGGAGCCGTCGGTCGAGTTGACCATCCCCGCCGACTGGATTAGCGGCGTCTATCTGGGCCGGCTCACCACGCTTCCCGACGCGGACGACCAGCCCTATTGGCAAAGCTACGTGGTGTTCATCGTGCGCGACGACCGCCCGGCTGACATTCTCTTTCAGTGCAGCGACAACACGTGGCAGGCCTACAACGGCTGGCCCTACAAGTCGTCGGTTTACACGCATCCCAAGGGCGGCCAAGGCCCGTGGGCCGATGTGAGCTTCGATCGGCCCTATGGCCGTGAGGCCCAATACTCCGGAATCGTCAACGATCCGCTGTCGATCGGTTCCGGCGCGTGGCTGACGTTCGAGTTCCCCATGGCCTACTGGCTTGAGCAGCAGGGCTGCGATGTGAGCTACTGCTCCAATAGCGACATGATCAGCCCCGATCGCGGGCTGAAGTGCAAAGCGTTCCTCAGCGTGGGCCACGATGAGTATTGGGACATCCGCCAGTACCACAGCGTGGTGAAGATGCGTGATGCGGGCGTGAACCTGCTGTTCCTGTCGGGCAACGCCGTGTGCTGGGTCAGCCCGCTGAAGCCCAGCAGCGATGGGCGGCCCAACCGGGTGACCTTCCGTGGCGGCCCGTACGGCGGATCGAACCAGTGGATTGAGCCCCGCATCCAGAAACATGGCCCATTTCCCGAACGCGGGCCCGACGAAGGCTACCTGATGGGCGCCCGCAATTCGAGCCCGATCAACGGTGGCGGCGACTGGATCTGCGTCAAGCCGGAGCACTGGATTTTTGCGGGCACTGGCATGAAGCAGGGCGACCGCGTGCCAGGGCTAATCGGCTGGGAGTATCACGGCGACCCGCCCACCGACCTGCCCGGCTTGGAGATCGTCGGCCAAGGCACGGCCTTTCAGGGCGGCACAAATCCCTCACCGTGGACCGCGACCATCTATCCGGGACCCAAGGGGAATTACGTATTCAATGCGGCGACGATCTTTTGGGCCCAAGGCCTGAGCATGCCGCCCGGTCACACCCTGCCCTGGTCGCACTGGAGCCGGCCCCACGGTCCCGATCCGCGCGTGCAGCAAATCACCCGCAACCTGCTCGAATGGGCCGGCTGTCTGCCCTGATGTCCTGATCGGCCATGTTCGCTCACCTCGAACCGGAGAACATCGACCCATGCAACGCCGGCAAGCTTTACAGTCTCTGGGTGCATTGATGCTCGGCGGACAAACGGTGTTGGCCGCGCCGATCGATGGCCAGCGCCGCCCACGCATCCTCTTCTTCAGCCGCAGCGTACTCTTCGAGCACTCTGTCGTGCGGCGCGAAGGCCAGTCGCTGTCGCTGGCTGAGAAGTTGTTTTCAGAGTGGGCCGGCCGCGCCGGTCTGGACGTGGAGTGTACCAAGGACGGGACGGTATTCGACGGCGACTTGGACCAGTACGCCGCCGTCGTGTCGTACACCTGCGGCAGACCGGCGGACCTGATGAAGCCGGTCGGCAAGGACGACGGCCCTCCGCTCTCGGAACGCGGGTGGAAGAAGCTCGATGCGGCCGTCCGCGGTGGAAAGCCGTTTGTGGCCGTCCATCCTGGGGCCTGGTTGCTGCCCGAGGCCACCGGGGCCGATTGCCTGGGTCACGCTTCCCGTTCGCCGCCTTCTCCAGTAGAATGCAGACATGGTGGTCAATCAAGGAGTCCGCACATGACACTTACCGTCGAATTACCGGGGGCACTGGAGCAACGGCTTCGCGATCGGGCTGCCCAGCTTGGCGGCGAGCCCGAAGCCATTGTCGCCAATCTGGTCCGCGATCATTTTTCTGCGGAGGTGGCTGTCCCGTTTTCCGCTTTGACGGAGGCGGAGACGAGGTGGCTCAAGCAAGTTAACGAAGTTCCCCTCGCGGGAGTCCGGGAGAGGTGGCGGGAATTGGACCGCCAACGCCGCACGGGACAACTGGACGTGAGCCAGCAGGCGGAATTGACGAAGTTGTACGATCAAATCGAGGCCCATCACGCGCGGCGAATCGAAGCCGCCGCGGAGTTGGCCAAACTGTGGCACGTTTCGCTCGACTGCATCATAGACCAACTTGGGCTGAACCCCACGGGCGACGATGACGGATGGCTCCCTTAGCCGCGCGCTGCGCCAGGCGGTTCGGGAACTGGCTTCCGATTGCTGCGAATACTGTTTCTCGCAATGGAAGTACTGTCCCGACCCGCTGAGCGTCGAGCACATCATACCCAAGGCCCGAGGTGGTCTGAGTGACGAGTCGAACCTAGCGCTTTCTTGCCAAGGATGCAACGGCCACAAACACGTAGCGGTCTCGGCAACCGACCCCGTTACCGACAAAGACGTCCCGCTCTATCACCCTCGCCAGGACGCGTGGTCGGATCATTTCGCGTGGAGTGCAGGATTCACGGAAATCATCGGCAAGACGCCCACGGGCCGCGCGACAGTGGAACGGCTGCACCTGAATCGCGAGGCGTTGGTTAGTCTGAGGACGGTTCTACGTTCGGTGGGAAAGCATCCGCCGAACATCGCTCGAAAATAGTGGCTCTCGGTGCCGAGATCCGTAACGCGGCCGGTGGCCGCAACCAAAAAGGAATTTGAACAGGAGGGAACGGAGATCACAAAGGGCTTTCGCGAAGCTTGGTATGCGGCGTCGCGATCATCGATCGGGCCCACGGCGGGCCACTCGCCGCAGCCGGCGGAGATGCCCACGGCTTGCCCGTGGGAGCCTCACGTTCGTTGCTACTCGCCAGCCCGCCGCCATCCCCAAGATGCCCACGGCTTGCCCGTGGGAGTCTCACGTTCGTAGCTGGCGTCACGTCCGAACTCAGCGAAGAACGTAACCATCCCACGGGCAAGCCGTGGGCATTCTGTGCGGGCGAGCTACGGCGATTGTAGCGGCCAACGTAACCATCCCACGGGCAAGCCGGCGGCATTTCCCAGCGCACGCAAGGCAGCGAGCCGTATAGCGGCCAATCTCCGCAACATGTCCCACCGCGCCGACCGCTGGGACCGCAACGATTAGGATAACGAGGCGGCGGCCCTAACGCCAGCCACTGGCAACCGGCGTTAACCGCCGCTCTCGTTCATCCGACTCGGCCTTTGTTCCCAAACTAGCTAGCTGCGTACCCGTTTCGACCCCCGGCGAAAGATCGTAACGAGTCCGGCCAGCGTCATTCCAGCGTCCGCAAGAGTTCTTTCGCTTCCTGAGCCGCCGGCGTTTGCGAGTAGTCACGTAATAGTTCTTCGAGCCATTTCTTCGCTGCCGTGTGGTTCCCGGTCTCGATGAACTGCTTTGCGATCCGAAGTTTGCTGGCTGCGGCTTTGGTCTGCTTTGCTGTTTCCTCGACTGCTTCGCGCTCCTCGCGAGCAGACTCTTCAGCTCTTGCCTTGCGCTGTTGCTCGGCCTGAACTTCCGCCTCCCGTCGGGCATGCTCGCGATATCTGACGGCAATCCTCTCGGCTAGGCGGGGCGAGCGTGCCCTTTGGAGTTGCAGATACGGCGGCGCTGATTCAATGTCCCAATTCGGATGGATAGTGGCCAGCGACTCCTCGGCCCCCCACCAAATCGATCCAACCGAGCCGTGCTTGATGAAGGTGTAGCCCTGGAATTCCCCTGCAAGGTCGGGGTAACGTTCGCAGATATCCGTCAAGCCAGTCGTGAATCGCGAGTTCGACGGAAAGAGGGTATTTGGGGCGTGGCCCTTCTGGATGATGAATTCAAAGGCCGCGATTCCATCGACTAAATCGGAGTTATCGACATCCGGTCCCTGCATGACCGCGCGTTGTTGAATAGATCGCCGGAATTCTGTTTTGGCATTTGCGAGAAGCTGCGGGGCCTTTTCAAAGACGTCCCAAACGCGTGAACTATCGTCGTACATCTTGTACGCTCTTGAGTACGCGGCCATAACGGAATCGCGGTGCGCGGTCCGAGGCTCTTGCGCGAGCCGTTCCAGTTCTCGTCTGTAGTCATCTACAAGGATCGCTAGCTCCGTTGCAGTTGCATCGGATAGACGAGTGAATTCGTGCAGATCCTCGGTGATCGTTCGCAAGGGGACGAAAATCGCCGCGTCACGTGTATCGTCCACCGTGCGTTCCGCGTCTTGCGTCTGCGGTTGGGCCTCGACGACCGCTGGTTGGGGCGTTTCACGGTGTATTGGCGTCGTCGTCGGCTCCGCGGGCGCTGATTCGCCCGGACCTGCCGCATTGACTTGGGCCTGCGCGGGGACCGGTGCCGCGTCAGTCGTCGGAATTGGGCCACTGTCGGCAGGACTCGGGTTTTCGGGGGACGGTGCAGCCCTTGTACAGCTGATGATGGTCGCCGAGAAGATGACGATAAGCAGGCGTTGAATCTGGTCGAGACACTTCTCACGCGTGGCATTCGGTGCCTGAGAATGCCGAATGTGGTGCTTGATGGCGTTCTGTAGATTGTTGATCATCGCATTGATCGATCGTGCCTGGTCGGCAAACGAGAGGTTGGAGAAAGGTTGTGTGTTCTTCTTGTGAGCAGGAGTCGCCATGATGGAATACCTCTCAGGACGCGTGGGTGGGTGCTCGCGGTGTTCTCGCCGAACATCGGTTGAAGAGGAAAACTCTCCGACATAATGCGCGAAAAGCGGAAAACTTTCCGGGGTAATACGCTTTCGTCGGGAAAACTTATCCGGGATAATGCCAAAATCCCGGAATTGGAGGCTAGCAGACCTGGGTCCCGGTGGCAAGCTCCCGAACGGGTTTGCCAGTCGGGTTGCCGCCACTGGTCACGACAACAGCCAGCCGATGACTTGCATATCGTGGCCCTCGGCGGTGGCACACTTCAAGGTGGAGCAGGACGGTTCCACACCGCCCCGCATTGAAGCTTGATCGCAAGATGATGTGGGCAGGAAAAGGGCAGCACTATGAGTCACAAGATTTCCCGGCGAGGTTTCCTGGCGGGAACGCTTACCGCTTCGGCGGTCAGTCCGCTTGTTCTTCCATCGGCCGTCTTGGGGAAGGACGGCCAGCTTCCTCCCAGCGAGCGGATCACCATCGCCGTGTTCGGCGCCGGCAACCGGGGCCGGCATTCGCTCAGCGCCATGCGTCCCCTGCCGGATCATCAAGTAGTGGCCGTTGCCGAGGCCCGGCGGGATCGTGGCCTGAGCGCTTGTCAAATGGCCGAAGCCTTCTATGCGCAGCGTCTGGGCAAAGCCTCGTACCGAGGCTGCACGCTCTACAGCGATTTCCGTGACGTCCTCGCCCGCGACGATATCGACGCCGTCTGGGGAACCGTTCCCGACCATTGGCACGGCTGCTTGTATAGCCGGGTGATCGAATCGGGCA
>CAZAQY010000154.1:0-19864 GCA_964486845.1 uncultured Pirellulaceae bacterium | reverse complement strand
AGCTGGCTTCCGGCCTGTCGGCGCCGATCGGCTTCAAGAACGGCACAGACGGCGACGTCAAGATCGCCGTGGACGCGATCATTGCCGCCGGCCATCAGCACAACTTTCTCTCCGTCCACAAGAACGGCCAAGTGGCGATTGTCAGGACGCGCGGCAACCACGATTGCCACCTCATCCTGCGCGGCGGCCGGACGCCCAACTACGATGCGGCCAGCGTCGCCGCGGCGTGCGCGGCGCTGGCGGCGGCCAAGCTGCCCGAACGGCTAATGGTGGACTGCTCGCACGCCAACAGCAACAAGGAGTACCGGCGGCAAGTCGCCGTGGCCGGGACCGTCGGCGCTCAAGTGGCGCAAGGTGATGTGCGGATCATCGGGCTGATGGTGGAATCCCACCTGCTCGAAGGGCGGCAAGACCTCGTGCCGGGCCAACCGCTGGTCTTCGGCCGCAGCATCACCGACGCCTGCCTGGGCTGGGAGGATTCCGTCCAGTTGCTGGAGTCGCTGGCCGAGCAGGTGCGCCGCCGCCGCGAGCGACGAAGGAGCCCTTGAAATCGCGAACCTTATGGATTCGCTGATCTTCACTCGATCTGCTTTACGCGGATGTCCTTGAATTCCGTCCAGAAGGGCGTGCCGGCGTGCAGTTGCAGGGCCAGGACGCCTTCGCGAAGGGCCAGCTGAGGATCGTTGTCGGTAAAGTCCAGGATCAGCCGGCCGTTCAGGTAATGTTGGATGTGACTTCCCTTGGCCAGGATCACGACCTCGTTCCAGTCGTCCAGCTTGAACAGTTCCTGGAACTCGCCCGCATCGATCAACGTGCCGGTCACCTGCTTCTTGCCGTCTTCGCCCCAGGTGGCCTTTTCGCCGACCAGGCACACGCGGCCTCGCTTGCCTCCTTCGTCGTAGATGAATCCGGAGACGCTGGGCAGCTTGACCTCGTTGCGGATCTCGTGCTGGTACCCGCGGACGACCCACTTGTTCCGGACCTTGCCGTCGGTGATGTGCTTGGATCGGTACTGGATTCCCGAGTTGTTCGCCGCGCTGCAGCGGAAGGCGAGACGCAGCTCAAAATCCTTCAACACGCCGCCCGTCCAGATCAGGAACGTATTGCCGCTGGCCGGGTTCTCGGCGGTCGTCTCGCCGTGGATGACGCCGTCCTTGACGGACCACAGCCGCGGATCGCCGTCCCAACCGGTGAGGTCCTTGCCATTGAAAATGCACGTCATGCCCCCCGGCTCAGGCGGTGCCGCCTGCGGGCCCTCGGCGGCCAGGGCGCCAAAAGCCAACGAAACCAAAACAACCAGTGTCAAACAGCGAATCATGGTGTTCTCCCAAGTGCGAGGAATGGAATGGAAACGTGATTACGTCAGATCGGAAACGCGACCGTATCACGAAGCAGCTCGTCAGATGTCGTCAGGCGTCAGGTGCTCTGGAGTGGCTGGGTCTTGCTGCAGCCGTCCGCAGCGGACGGCGACGTCTCGACCGGGATTCAGCCGCGAAACCGGGAGCGGAAACACGACCGCGTCAGTATCGCGCGCTTCCGCGCCGCCGTCAAGTTGCAGGTACTGCGTGACTTTCGGAGCAGGTACTTCATAGGCCGCCACCCGCAAGCGCCGAACTGCGAGGCACGGGCCACCGCGCCGGGCGGGGCCTTGCGCCGCTCGCCCGCAAAAACGCCGGGTTCATCGCTCAGAGCGGCGTCGCCGACTTCTCCTAACGGTTTGAAAATTCGACCGTCGGGCACTACGAAATGTTCAAAACGTCCGGACGCCGAATCCCTGGGAAGCGGACTGGTGCAAACAGCTGACCATTCCGCAAACGGATTGCCTGTCGTGACTTGGAGTTTCCTTGACGCTCCTTCTGGTGATCTTTCGAGGCATTGGCACTCCAGTTGCAGTAGAGAGCGTGTGTCGCGGGAAGGACCGCGAACTTCCGATTCACTGAACGCCCTAAGCCCGAACGGAGTTGGCCATGATCGAATCGACTGTTCGCCGCCCCCAGCCTCTGGAAATCGACTTGCTGCCGTGGGCCGATCCCTACATTGCCCAACTCTTCCAGGAAGCGCAGTTGCTGGGCCCCTCCAACCTGACGGGGTTCGCTATGCACGCGCCTTGTTCGCCGCCGGACGGCCAGCGAGCCCAAAGCGCGGTCAAGGCCCCTTGGGACCGGCCGCTGCGGGTGATCAGCCGGCCTCTTCCGCGATCGGCTCCTCGCAGGCAAAAAACTGAATCTGCACGCTTGTTGGCTCGCTGCTGAGTGCCGCGAGTCTGACCTCCAAGCCGGCGCCGAACGTTTCGACCAAGGCCGTGCGAATTCTGGCTGGGGGCCCTTCGACCTGTTCGCAGCTGAACTGGGGAATCCGTTTCAGCGGCGGGCAAAAGGCAAGATGGATGTCACGTTGCCTCTCACTGGGTGCAAAGGCGCAACGCACCAACCCGGCCACGATTTCGCCCCCGGCCTGATCGTGGAACCGCGAAATCCGCTGCGATCCGCCGGGCGGAAGGAGTTGGCTGGCGTGATCCTCGGCGTCCATGGCTTCCCAGGAGAATGACGGCGCACCGGCCGCCGGCGACTCCGAAATCTCGCCGCCGAGCACACCGTTCCCCGCGTCCAGACCGCCCGTGGCGGGCAGCCGGGGTCTGCGAAATCCGCCGCGGACTCGCCTCGCGGCAAACCACGCGGCTTCCGCAGTCAGCACGACACACCAGAATGACAGCAGCGCGCCCGGCGGCGATCCTGGCAGCGACAAGGCAACGCCGCACGCCAGCACGCCCAACGTCACGATCGCACCGGGGATTGGAGGCGGCCAGGCCAGACGAGACTCCGACCGCCTCTGGGTGTATCTTGCCCAACGCAATCCTCCGGACAGCGCGCTCAATCCGACCGCCGCCGCGATCAACCCCATGGCGTCCAGCGGTTGTGCCAGCGCGCCCCCGAAGCGCCGGACCAGGAGCCACAGGCCCAGTCCGAGCAGGAGGCATGATCCCCAGCAGTAGGCTTGATTTGCCAACCTGTCCAGCCCCGCTTCGGGCTTTCGGCCGCGAACCGCCGGCGGATATATAGACGTGACGTGCGTCAAGGTCAGCTCCCTATCTCTGTCACGCGGCTCACCGCGCGGCCGCGGGCGAAGCGCGACGTGATCTCCTCGCCTGCGGTCAGCGTGGCCGCATCGGTGACGAGCCGGCCGGTCGCGGTCCGCTGGGTCAGGCTGTAACCGCGGGCCAGCACGCCCAGAGGGCTGAGCGATTCGAGCCGCGCGGCCAAGGCGGCCAGGCGGTCTTTGTGACGCGTCGTTTGAAAAGCGATCGCCCGCTTGGCGCGCATTTCCAGGTCGTCTAATTCCCGCGCCAGATCGTGGACCAGATCAAAAGGCCGGCGGAAGACGCGATGCTGGGCCAACGACTCCAGCCTGGAGCGGGCATCGGCGGCCCGGGCCCGCAGTGCGGCGGCCAATCGCCCTCGCATGCCGTCCAGGGAAGCGCGGACCTCTTCGGCCGAGGGCACCACCCGTGCCGCCGCTTCGCTGGGAGTCAACGCCCGCACGTCCGCCACCAAATCCGACAGCGTCACGTCGATTTCATGGCCGACCGCCGAGATCACGGGAATCCGCGACGCGTAGATCGCCCGCACAACCGGCTCTTCATTGAAGCACCACAAGTCTTCCAGGCTGCCGCCGCCACGTCCGACGACCAGTACGTCGGGCGGTTCGGGCAGCGAGTTGGCCACGCGGATGCCGCGCACCAGATCTTGAGCCGCTCCGTCGCCCTGGACTTTGGCGGGGATGATCAGCACCTGGACGCCGCGCCAGCGGCGGCGTAAAACTTCGAGAAAGTCCCGGACCGCAGCGCCGGTGGGACTGGTGACGAAGGCGATCCGCCGCGGAAAGCGGGGCAGCGGCCTCTTCCGGCCAGCGTCGAACAGGCCCTCCGCCGCCAGTCGTTGGTGCAACTTGCGCAACGCCAACTGCAGCGCCCCGACGCCCAGCGGTTCAATTTGGCGGATGATCAGTTGATACACGCCCCGCGGCGGATAGACGTCCACGTCGCCGCCGCAAACCACTTGCTGGCCGTCCTGCAGATCGAACTCCAGCCGCGCGGCGACGCTCCGCCAAATCACGCCGCGGATCTGCGCGCCTTCGTCTTTAAGCGTCAGATAGATGTGCCCGGACTGCGGCCGCGCTACGTCCGACAGTTCGCCCACCACCCACACCGACGTGAACTCGGCCTCCAGCGACTGCTTGATCAGCTGCGTCAACTGCGAAACGCTGAAGGGCTGGACCGTCTGCCGTGGTTCATCCATGCTGCGGGCTCTCACAACTCTTTCACCGCCCGGACGATGTCCAGGATCGCTTTCTGGCCGTCGGCGAAATACATCAGCGTGTTCGGGGCGCCGAACAACGGATTGGGGATGCCGGCAAAGCCGGGACTCAAGCTGCGTTTGATTACCACGACCGTGCGAGCCTTGTCGACGTCGATGATCGGCATCCCGGCGATGGGACTGTTGGGATCGGTCTTGGCCAGCGGATTCACCACGTCGTTGGCCCCGATCACGATGGCCACATCGACCGTTTCCATCGTGGGATTGATCTGGTCCATCTCCTTCAACTGCTCGTAATCCACGTCCGCCTCAGCCAGCAGCACGTTCATGTGCCCCGGCATGCGGCCCGCCACGGGGTGAATGGCGTATTCCACGTGCCCCCCGCGATCTTCGATGATTTTGCCCAAGTCGCGCACGGCATGTTGGGCCTGGGCGACCGCCATCCCGTAACCGGGCACGAACACCACTCGCTGGGCGCCGTCCAGCAACATGGCGATGTCGTCCGCCGTCGTGCTCCGCACCGCGGCGTAGAACTCGTCGGCGCTGCCCGCCAGCGACCCCGCTTCCATCACGCCGAACAGGACGTTGGTCAGCGAGCGATTCATGGCCTTGCACATGATGTTGCTGAGGATGATGCCGGAGGCGCCGACCAGCGAGCCGGCGATGATCAGCACGCTGTTGTTGATCACGAATCCCGTGGCGCAGGCCGCCAGACCGGAATACGAGTTCAGCAACGCGATGACGACCGGCATATCAGCGCCGCCGATCGGGTTGACGAGGAACACGCCCAGCACAGACGTAATCACGACGATGGCCAGGTAGATCCAGGGGGCCAGACCCGACTCGGCCACCACCAGCCACGCCGACAGCGCGAGCGAGACGATCAGCAACAAGACATTGATCGTCTGCTGGCCGCGCAGGCTCACCGGCTTCTTGAACATTTTCAGTTCTTGCAGTTTGCCGTAGGCCACCAGGCTGCCCCAAAACGTCACGGCCCCGATGATCCCGGAAGCCGCCGTGGCGATCAGTATCACGTACGGGTTGACGCCTCCGGCCTCGCCCCGCAGCAATTCGGCCCCGGCGACCAGCACCGACGCGCCGCCGCCGAAGCCGTTCAACAGTCCGACCATCTGCGGCATGGCGGTCATCGGCACCTTGAGCGCCATCCAGGCGCCCGCAACCGACCCGATGAGGACGCCAAGCAGGATGTATTCAAACCGGACGACACCGATCAGAGTCGCCACGATCGCCACGAACATGCCCAAGGAACCGAGCAAGTTGCCGCGGACCGCGGTGCGCGGGTGCGACATCATCTTCAGACCGAAGATGAACAGCGCCGACGCCAAGACGTAGGACAATTGGACGAGGACATTCAGCGTGGTATTCACAGTCAGGCTTCCGTCACTTCTTCTTGAACATCTTGAGCATACGATGCGTCACCAGAAATCCGCCGACGACGTTGATCATGGCAAAGGCCACCGCGATCGTACCTAGGACGGTGGCCAAGCCGACTTGCTCCGCGCCGGCGGCCACGAGCGAGCCGACCACGGTAATGCCGCTGATGGCGTTCGAGCCCGACATCAACGGCGTGTGCAGCGTCGGCGGGACCTTCACGATCACGTCGAAGCCCTCGAACATGGCGAGCACGAAAATCGTCAGGCTGGCCAACAACGCCTGGGTGGAAAATCCCAGTTGGTCAGCGCCCGGCGCCGCCTCGGAAGACGCGGCCGCAGGACCGGCCGCCGCAACGGCGGTCGATAGGCCGCCGTCTTCGTCGCCGGCGATCACCGCCTGCGCGACGGTGATGACGAAACAGGCCACCAGGATGAGCAGGCAAATCGTGCGAACGGTGCGAATGGCAGTCATAGCTTCCTCGACCCGCGTTGGGGCGGGTGGTCACGAAGGAGAAACCTCGCCCGGCGCCGCCGCGGCCGCGTCCGGCAGAGGGCCCAAATCCAGCAACTCGCGGAGACGCGGATGAACTACCCGGCCGTCGCAGGCCGTCAACGTCTCGCGGATAATCTCGTCCTGCAGGTTCAGATTCACTTGTCCGTCTTTGATCAGGTTCTGCAGGAATTTCGTCACGTTGTTGGAGAACATCAGGCTGGCGGGGTGCGGGATCTCGGAGGGCAAGTTGGTCGGACCCAAGATGACGACCCCCTGATGAATCACCCGCTGGTCGGCCTGGCTCAGTTCACAGTTCCCGCCCCGCTCGGCCGCCAGATCGACGATCACGCTGCCCGGCCGCATGCCTTCGACGGCCTCCTTGGTGATCAGCACCGGGGATTTCTTGCCGGGAATGGCCGCGGTCGTCACGGCGATGTCGCTTTCCGCCACGATGCGGGCCATCAGTTCGCGTTGCCGCTGATAGAACTCGTCGCCCATCGCCTTGGCGTAACCGCCCTTGTCTTCCGATTGCCCGGCCTCGATCTCCAACTCGATGAACTTGCCTCCCAGGCTGGCGACTTGTTCGCGGCAGGCGGTTCGCACGTCGTAGGCCGAGACGATCGCCCCCAAACGTTTGGCCGTGGCAATCGCTTGCAGCCCGGCCACGCCGGCACCGATCACGAACACGCGGGCGGCCGTCAGCGTGCCGGCTGCGGTCATCATCAGCGGGAACATCTTGGGCAGTTCGACGGCCGCCAGCAGCACCGCGCGGTAGCCGGCGATGGTGGCCATCGAGGACAGCACGTCCATGCTTTGAGCCCGTGTAATGCGGGGAATCAGTTCCAGGGCGAAGAGGGTCGCGCCCGTCTTGGCGATCTCTTGAACCGCCGCCGGGGCCCCCAGCGGATCGCACATCCCGACCAGGATTTGGCCCGGCTTAAGATGCGGCAAGTCGGCTTGGCCGGCTTCTGAGTTAGTGCCCAGGCAGCGGACCTGGACCAGGACTTCAGCAGCCAAGGCTTCGTTGCGGCTGGCAACGACTTGAGCCCCCTTTTCGGCATATTCCGCGTCGGGAAACCCGGCAGCGACTCCGGACCCGGACTCGACCACCACTTCGGCCCCCGACTTGGTCAACGCGGCCAAGTTGGCCGGCGTTAGAGCCACTCGCCGCTCGCCGGGATACGTTTCTCTCAGAACAGCAACCTTCATAATGCACCGCTACGCGCTCGATCGTCGAATTTCGTAAGGTCCAGATTGTAACCACCGCTGGCGGCAATTCCAAGGGCCTGGAAGATCGCCTGTGCGGTGCTTGTATGTGGTCCGTTCGCTGCCGATAATGGCGGGCGCGAGGAGAGACGCTTGTAAATACGGGACTTCGTCCTGTGAATGTCGAGACGCAAGAGGATTCAGCTCCAAGACCCAAGCTCCAGGTGTGGCCCGATGGCAGAAGCGGTTTGGTATTTTGCGGACGGCGATGTGCAGCGAGGCCCGGTCACGGAATCCCAGTTGCGGGCCTTGATCGGCACCGGCAATTTGACGCCGGAAGACCAGGTTTGGAAGGAAGGTATGGAGGACTGGACGCCAGCGGGCGAAATCCCGGGACTGTTCGATCAAGTCGGACCGGTCACACCGCCCGCTACGCCCGCTTTGCCCGCAGCGGCGGCAGCGGCCGAACCCAAGGCCAAGGCGGTCAAAGCGGTCAAGGCGGCGCCAGCCAGCCCGGCGGCGGAAGCAAAGCCGCGCCGGGTTGGCATGACGTTCGACGTGAGGCGGCCCTTGGAGATCTTTCGATTCGCCGCTTTTCTGGGCCAGCCCCTGCTGGTGGTGGGGCTGTTCCTGGTCCTGCTGACCCGCGGTTGCGACCATTTGGGCCAGCGGCACGTCGCTCGGACTCAAGCCCAAGTCAAACTGGCCGAAAACGAGTTTCAAGACGAATGGGATCGACAGAAGGGGGTCATCGAACAGGAGCTGGACGATCTGCGTGCGCGCAGCGATCCGTCCCCGGCCGAACGCAGCCGGCTGGATTCGCTCACCGAACAGTTGCGGTCGCTGAACGAACAGAAGCAGGCCGAATCGAATCGGCTCCGCGCCGGCCCCTGGCGCGAGCTGAATACGGCCGCCCGCGACGCTGCAGCCGCTCAATCGCTGGCCAGCTTCTGGCGGGAAGGTATTTTCTGGCTGGGCGCCAGCCTGTTCTCGCTGGCACTGCTGATTGTCGGTTTTTCCGGCACCGGCCCGGAACGCTGGATGGCCCTGGTCATGCTCACCGTCATCGTTTTCAGCCTGTTTGTAGCGAGGCTGGAGTGAAACCCAGCAGGGCGTGCTGGAAATCCGAAATCCAAAGCACGAAACACGAAACACGAAGATACCTGAAAGGGCAATCCGATGATTCTACGATCCACCACACTGTTGCATCGGCGCCAAGCTCGCACTGAAGGTGAACGGCACGCTCGCCTGGGAGATCGACACGTTCAAGCCCGTGCGGGCCCCGCTCGGCATTGAAGCGGAAGGCCACAGCATCGAGTTCCCCAATTTGCGAATCAAGACGTTGGCGAACTAGGGAGGACCCTATCTCGCCACCCATTCGGCCTTGGTCGCGACGACGAACGCTTCGTACTGCGATTTCAACTGGTCCACGTCCGGCGCCCCGGCGTGAATCCAAAGCCGATACGGCAGGCGGTGAGGTTGGCCGGGCTCGTACGTGCGGGCGTGCACACCCGGCCAGCCGACGCACAGCGGTCCGTAATGCCGCGTCAGCCAGGTGGGCGGATAGTCCGGATGCTGCGGGTGTACAAAGACCGCGCCGCCGCTGCGCTCCGCTGCGCCGTCGATTTGCGCCGTCAGGTCAGCCCACTCCAGCGGCGTTTCGTACAGGTCCTCCGTCGTCTTTCCGGCGGGCACGGTGATGGTGACGTCCGCCTGACGTCGCACAGCGAACCGCACCGTCAGCCCGCCGTAGCTCTTGCCGCCGGCGCCTTGCAGCGACAGCGGCACCAGCGGGACAAGATAGATCTCCAGGTCCAGTGACCGCTGGCGCTCGCTCGTCCGGTGCGCCCGCATCCAGACGCGTTCCGTCGCCACTTGGCGGTCGCCCACGAACCAGCCGTTTTCGACTCCGATCACCGCCGCCACTGGCCCGACCTCCCGGTGCAGCCAGCGGACGAAGCGCTGTTCGATCCCGGCGTTGGTCCACAAATCGTATTCTTTCCCGTCCACGGTGACGTGGGGCCAGGCCCAAAACGCGCCGTGATGATGGTAGTGGTCCTTGGGAAAGTCATCGGTCAGCACTTCACCGTCCAGGCCCCAGACCGGATGCACGTAGCACGCGCGAAGTCGCCGGCGGTCATTTTCGGGGACGTTCTCGCCGGTGATCGTCCCATAGTTGTACGCCAGCACCGGTTTGTCCTGCTCGGTGATCTGCAGCGTCCGGTCGTTCGCATCGACGAGCTTGAAAGAACTGACCGGCGACGTAGCGGAGATCGCCGCTCGCTCCAGCCGGAACTGCCGGGTGGCCGCCGCATCTTGGGCGGGCGGAAGGATGGCCAGCAGTTGACCTGGGCCGTCGCCGATCGTGCCGTCCGCGGCCACGCGCGGCACAAACTGGACAGCCGTCCGCGATGCGGCGCCCACCTCCGCCAGTTCCCAAGCCGCCGGCGGCTCGCTGGCGACCTTCGGCAGATCGACCGCTACAATCAAAGCCAGCTTCGATCCGGGCACGCGCAGCACGTCCTCTCCCGCGCGGCTGGACGCCACGAAGAGGGCGAAGCCCGCGACTGCTGCGAGCAACGAAGCGAGGAGTCGCGGCTGCGGATTTCGGAATGCGAGATCAGAACGCGAAGGTCGAGTCGCACGATTCAAGGCGTGTCTCCTGGGGTCCGAGGGGCTGTACGGCATAAGGCAACTCTCCGACAAACAAGCACGAATGGGTGTGGTCTACTGTCCTACCCGTTTTGTCGCCCATCTTTCTGGCCCGGACGGAGGCGCGGCTTTTCCGAAAAGGCCGGGTTTCTGCGCTGGCCGGAGACTCAAGAACTCCTGACACGAGCCAGCGCAAGAACGGCTCACTTCGTCTACAATGTAACATGCCCAGTCTGTCCGTGCCAACCCGAATGGCAGGTGAATGGTAAAGACGTTCCAGAGGCTCCTCTTAACTTGTTGGCGGCGATGGAGCTTGCGCACAACGCCTGGCGTTTCGTCGGCACTGCCGCCCCTTGCCGTTTGCCGGACGCGTGACTAACATTCCGCAGGATCATGAACGGTTCCACACGTGAAACGCAATCCGAACTTGACGACTTGCGGTCCCGACTCGTGGCCCGAGCGACGGCCCGTGCAGATTTGGCACGTCAGGCAATCGACAGGATTGCATCGCTGGATGCAGAGATCCTCCAGGGCGTGCTGGAACGCGCACCCGCCGAAGTGCAGAATCTGCACGCGGACGATTTTTTCTTGAACGAAGCGACGCCAAGCGATCTGGCCAAAGGAATCGATCGCGTGTTTGCCAATCTGATGGGCATGGCGGCTGCGATCCGCCGGCGCGACGCCTCCAACGATTCCGCCAGAACCCAGATCATTTTGCTTCTCGACGAGTTGCAGATCCTGCACCAGCAACTCGATTTCCTGCAGAAGTTCTTGCTGGCCTCCGATCTGCTTTCCGAATTGGCACGATCCGCTTATGCCAACAAGTACCGCTCGGCGGCTCCCGCCAAGGGCGCGGCGGCGACCGGAGCGAGCGACAGTCGGGCCGGCAGTCCGGCGGCGAGTGTCGCGCCGCCGTCGAACCAGCCATCCGCTGCCAAGGACATCATTGTCACCTGCGGGCATTGTGGAAAACAGTTCGCCGCCCCCGAATCGCTGGCCGGAAAACAAGTCACGTGTTTGAACTGCCAGCGGCCGTTATCCGTGCCAACGCCTTCGTCGCTCGCGCCGGCAAAACGGCCGGCACCGGCAGCGGCGACCGTGGAGCCGGTGGCCGTCTCGCCACCGCCGGAAATCCCCGTGGCTTGTCCGCGCTGTCGCCGGCGGTTCCTGGCCCAGTCCTGGCTGGCCGGCAAGTCCGCCGATTGTCCGTCGTGCGGCCAGAAGATCATCGTTCCGCACGGAGGTTCTCAGTTCCCAATCGACCTGGCCTTCGACACGGACCCGCTTTCCGGACTCCCGGACCTGGACGGTTTTGACGTCTATCCGGGTCCGCAGCCGTTACCCGCGTCACGGCGGACGCTGCCGCGGCAGACGTACTCGGCACGGAAGCCGGCGCGCAGGTTCGACGATGACGAACTGCCCCGTTGGGTTTGGTATGCGATGGGCGCTGCGCTGGGTCTCGGCGCGCTGGTGCTGCTGGTAATTGTGGCCACCTCGTTGTGGCGCGGGGCCCACCGTCCAGGCGGAGAGACAGAGTTGACGCGAGCGCCGGAACCGGTTGGCTCTCGAGAAGAGTCGCACGGCGACCGCTCGGATCCGTCGCCTCCAGCGGATCGCGATTCCGGCGCAGCAGCGGAGAATTCCACATCCAGCGGGACGAGATCGGACACGACTCCCGAAAAAAGCCTTCTTCGCCACCACACCTCGCCCGACGGTGGCTATTCCATCCTCGTGCCGGGCCCCGTCACAAGTCGGACACAAAGGGGGTACTTGAACCGGGAGACAAGCAACGTGGATCGGGTCGAACTAGCGAAAGACGCAGGTTTCTTGGAGGTGACTTACGCAGATCAGCCGCTGTCGCCGGACCCGGAGGCAGACTTGGCGGAGTTGTGGCGCGCCGCCGCCGCCGCTTGGCGCGCCTCGGCAACCCAGAGCATCGCGATGGACTACAAAGGGCATCCCGCACGGGACATCCGCTTTGTGTCCGAGGATCCCCTGCTGGCCACGGGGCGAGCCCTCTTCATGGCGGTCCGCCGGGGGGACCGCCAGCGGCTGTACATCATCGTTCGAGGCGGACCGGAAGGCTGCGCCGAGGGCGACGAGGCGGAAACGATTTTCCAGAGCTTTCGCGTGCTGCCTTAGCACCGTTCAAGAAAGCGAGGAAGGCCCGCACGTTGGCCAGACTGGCCTCGGCCATGCGTTCGCCCTTGAGGTACTCCGGCTCTGCGACCAAAACGCATTCCGGCATCCACGTTGCTCCTGGCTCTTGCTTCACGGACCGCTTCGCCGCACGTCGTATGCGTACAGAAAATTGCCGTGACGCAGGTACAGGCGGCCGCCGCAGACGACGGGGTGAGCCCAAGCGGGGCCTTCGCCGCCGGCGGGCAACCGGAAGCGGCTGACGACCGTGTGTTCCTGCGGCGTGGCGGCGACCAGACCCATCTGGCCGTTTTCGCCAAGCGTGTACAGCATCCCGTCAGCATACGTCAGCGATCCTTTCCCGACGCCGCGCGAGCTGTACATGGTCTTGCCGGACTGCCATTGGAGACACGCCCAGCCGGGCGACCAGAGCGAACCGTACAGGTATCCGTCCAAAAGGACTGTGCCGCCGTGATGGTTGTCCAGATCCGTAGACCGCCACACTTCCTGGACGGACGCCTTTCGGCCCTGGACGTTGACCTTCAGCATCACCGAGCCGACACGATGGCCGGTGCTGATGAAGACCTGGCCGTCGTGAAAGATGGGGGACAAGATGTTCTCGTCCCACGGCGTGATGTGCTGGAATTGCCACAGAAGTTCGCCGGTGTCCGCATTCACGCCAATGGCGTGCTTGGACGTCATCGTCAGGATCATCCGCAGGCCCTGGTGGACAGCCAACGCCGGTGACGCGTATCCGGCGCGATCGCCGCCCACACTCGGCGATTTCCAGACGGTCCGGCCGTTGAGTTTGTCCAGTGCCACGACCGCTGCCTGCGGTCCGCCGGGAGAACAGATCAAACGGTCGCCGTCGATCAGCGGCGACTCGGCCAGCGCCCAGGTGATGTTTTCGGCCCCGAACACCGCCAGGATGTTGAGGCCCCAGATCTTCTCGCCTGACCGGGCGTCCAGGCACACCAGGTCGCCCAGCGGGCTTTCGTGGTACAGCCGGTCACCTTCGATCGTTGGCGTGCCGCGCGACCCCGGCTGCGCCCCCGTCCAAGCCCCGCCGTTGGAAGTCTGCCATAAGAGCTTGCCGCTCATGTCCAGGGCCGTGATCATTGTCTGGTTGTTGCGGTTACCCGCGGTGTAGATGCGGCCGCCCGCGATGGCCACCGTGGCGAACCCATCGCCGATATCTTGGGCCGTCCACAGCAGGCGAGGTCCACCTTCCGGCCACTGCCGCAGCAAGCCCGTCTCCGGGGACTTGTTGGTGCCCTGCGGGCCGTGAAAGCGCGGCCAGGAGGCCGCGTCGTCTTGGGCCGGCAGCGATCCAACGCTGCCCACAGCCAGCGCCAGGAGCGAAAGCAGTAGCGAGAGACGACGGTCAAGAGCAGGTTCGTTCATCGTGGACTCGTGGGGGCAAGAACTTCAGCGCGAGGCCTTTCAGGCGATCGGTCATTAGGGACACACCGCGCCGGGGCGCTGGGTGATCAGCGGTGGCAACGTGGTTGCCAGATAGTACGCCTGGGGCGTGTTCAGTTCCAGCAGCAGCGCCAGCGCCGACCGCTCGGACGACGCCGCACCGATCCACGGGAGGTCCAGCAGCGAGGGTGGCGGCTCGTACTCGACGACCCGAGTCTGGTCCTTGTTCAGGTTCGCCAGTTCCAACACCCGGTCGATGGCGTCCTCGACGAAGCCGATTTCGTCGATCAAGCCGTGCTTCTTGGCCTGCTGCGCCGTGAAGATCTCGCCGGTGGCCAGTTCGTCCAACTCCTGCAGCGCCTTGCGGAACACCGGCCTGCCGCCTTTGACGATATCCTTGAATCGCGTGAACGCTTCGTCCACATAGGCTTGCAGGATTTTTCGATCCTCGTCCGAGACCGGCCTGGTCATCGTCAACAGCTGTTTGCGCGGGTGACTGACGATCGAGTCGTCTTTGACATTGAACTTCGCCAGCAGGCCGCTCAAGTCGTAATGCGGCACAATCACGCCGATCGAACCGGTGGTGGTCGTCGGTTCGGCGTAGATTGACTTCGGCTGATCGCCGACAGCCATGGCCAAGTAGTAACCGCCGCTGGCGGCCAGGGCGCCCATGCTGACGACCATGGGCACCTTCTTCTCTTGCCGGAGTTTTTCCAGATGATGATGAATGTAGTCCGAGCCGGCGATCGTGCCGCCCGGCGAATTGACGCGAACCACAATGGCCTTGACGTTGGCATCGTCCCGGATGCGGTCGATTTGTTGCTTGACGAAGCCGCGGCCTTCCAAAATCACGCCGTCGACGGTGATGACGGCGACTTTATTTCGGGCGTGCTTCGATCCCGAATGGTACCGCTCCCGGATGCCTTCCGTCGTGTCGAAATACTCCCGCAGGCTGAAAGAAAGCCCTACAAACAGCGCCAGGAAGACCAGGCAACCTGTCCAGCCCAGCCAACACAGGATGCGCTGCAGGAGGCTGCTTCCCGTGTGTATGTTAATCTGCGGGGGAATTGGGCTCGATGACGACGGAAGCGACGCGGCTCCCGCCGAGGGGGTGGTGATTTGGCTCATCCCAAAGTTCCTCTGCTTGAAGACAGACCGGTCGGCAAGGGTTAGTCGCGGGGACCCACGCCCTGCTCTTCTCCGTTTGACACCGCAGGTGTCATTGTATTTCCCGCGTGGAAAACAGCAACTTGGCCGCGAGAATTCAATTCTGTACGTCTGCGCCCTTGGGTTGTGGCCGCAGGCCGCGTTAAGGTGTTGCCGAGCAGACGGTCTTTGCGTTAAGCTACAGGCTTGGTTGACTTGGTCCGGAATGGGTGTTTGCGTGCGAAAGGAGGTGCGCCGTGCTTGTGGCTGCGTCGATGGAGTGTTTTCCCGGCCTTTCCCTGAGTCAAGCGGTCGATACCATCGTCGATTTGGAATACACCAGCCTGGAAATCGACATCCACGAGGACGGGAACCATTTGCGGCCGTCGGTCGTGGCGGCGAATCTGGAATCGGCCATTACGGGTTGCCGAAACACGCATCGCGCCAGCGTGGTGTCGTACAGCGTGCAAATCAACGCCGAAGGCGAGGAACATTATCGCCAGTTTGCCGCCTGTTGCCGCCTGGCCAAGGCGACCAAGGTCGTCACGTTGACCGTTCCTTCCGGTGAATTGGGGACGCCCTTCAATCAAGAAGTGGAACATTTGCAGAGGCTGGTCAAGTTGGCGGAAGCCGATGGAGTGCGGGTCGCAATCAAGAGCCAGATCGGCCGGCTGTCGGAAGACCCCGACACCGTCGTCGTGCTGTGCGACAACGTCGAAGGCCTGGGGGTGACCCTGGATCCCAGCCACTATTTGTGCAATCCGACCGGTCCCAAAAGCTACGACCGGTTGCTGAAATACACCTACCACGTGCATCTGCGAGACTCCACCAGAACCAAATTGCAGGTCCGCATCGGGCAGGGCGAAATCGAATATGGGCGACTGGTCAGTCTCTTGGAAAAGGTGCATTACGACCGAGCGCTCAGCGTCCACGTCTCGGAAATGCCCGGCGTAGACCACTTTGCCGAGTTGCGCAAAATGCGGTTGCTGCTGGAGAGCCTGTTGTGAGACCTCAGATGCGGGATGCGGAAAACAGGATGCGGGACGGAAGGGTGCTGAACGGCGCGCGCGTACGGATGTAGCCCGCCCGTTCCGAAGGATTTCGGCTTCTGAGCTGGTGTGACTCCCTTGAACTCGCGAGCAGGAGCATACCCCGCTACGGCGCGATGCCAATTGGGGCACGGACGAACCTAGCCGCCCTCGCGCGACCCGCGACCCACATCCCGCGACTCGTCTACGTGGTCAACGGCGATTCGGAGGCCAGCAATCTTAGATAGCACTCTCGCGCGACCGCTTCATCATCTTCACGCCGACACAGCAACCCTCCGGCACGGGCGCGTCGGAGCACTCCTTTCTCCAGCCGTTCCTCGAACAATCGGAACCGAGATTGCACACATCCCGCCGCCCCCTCTCCGACCGCGAATTCCACGGCGGAGAAATCGGTGGGATGCACCATTTCAACATAGCTGACCGCGTCGCCGGTCAAGCGACGGACGAAAAGCCCTACCCCGGCGAGACGGACAGATTGGCCGCACCCCGGCGACGGCACAGGAACCGGCTGAAACACGGCCGCGTCCGGGGCGACCGCTTGGATCAATTCCGTGCATGACAACACGCTCCCGCACGTTAGCCGGGGATCGGCGTCCAACAGTTCCGTTCGCACAGAGACCACCAGTTGGAAGCCTGCGGCCCCAAGATCCAGATGTTCGACGTAACGCCAGTAAATCTGAGTTGCTAACGATCGTCCGTCGGCAGCTTCATGGGAAGCCACCAGGTCAGCACCGCGGACGTACGAGTCCACCAACCGCAGATCACCGCCGGAGTTGGACGACTGAACCTGCAGCAACCGGGCACCGGCCAGAGACCTCCTCAGCCACATCACGTCGCCGAGGCCTCGCTGCGGTTGCTGGAGAAGAACGCTTGCCGATAACCCCCGCGCGTTTAAACTAGCTTGAAGTCCATCGATCTGCCACATTGTGCAACGTTCCCTGCGCTGGAAGGCAAACGGCGGGACAACAAAAAACCCCGCCGCACGCACGGGTTGCGAGTCGGCGGGGCCGGAACAGAGAAGAGGCCAACGCCTATGATGATAGCAGGCTAACCAGCCCTGTCCATAGTTCTTCGCAAAAAATTTGCACATCAAATTGCATTCCACCACAAAGTAGACCAAATCATGAGTGACTATCTGGCAGTTTGCGAGCAAGCGGCTCGGGCCGGGGGTGCGGTGTTGCAGGACTGGATCGACCGAATAACGGTTCGCGAGAAGGGGCCGAAGGACCTGGTTACGGACGCGGATTTCGCTTCACAGCAAGCGATTCGTCAAATCGTGCTGTCCGCGTTTCCCGACCATCGTTTCGTGGGTGAGGAACAGGACGGAGCTGGTGACGACGCCGCCCAGCCATCTGCTACGGATGAAGTGGCCTATCGCTGGATCGTTGATCCCCTTGATGGTACGCTGAATTATGTCCGGGGCCTGCCATCCTACGCCGTCTCAGTAGCCTTGGAGCGAGGTGGGGACCTATTGGCTGGAGTGGTTTTTGACCCGATGTTGGACGAGTGTTTTACGGCGGCTGCCGGCCAGGGGGCATTCCTGAATGGCAAGCGAATTCGGGCCAGCCGGTGCAAATCGCTTGCGGAAGCGCTGGTCGCCGTGAGTTTTGGGACCGATGTGCGGCGCAACTCGGTGGAAGTCCGGCGTTTCGTTGAAGTTCTCCACGCGGCGCAGGCGGTTCGGCGTTCGGGCTCAGCAGCATTGAATCTGTGCTACATTGGGTCGGCGCGGTTGGACGCCTATTTCGCTTCGTCGGTCAAAGCTTGGGACGTGGGAGCCGGCGTGCTCGTAGCGCGAGAAGCGGGCGCGGTCGTTATGTCTATCCTGGGACAGGATTTCGACTTACGGCGGCCAGACCTAGCCGTGGCAGCAACCGCCGAATTGCACGCGGAACTGCTGGAAGCCCTATCCCGGTCGGAATAATCGGATGGGTCCGCGTGGAATTGTTGTAGCGACACGAATCCGAGGCCAAGCGGTTTGAGAAAGCGTTTCGGATAGGTAAACTAAGGTGGTCGGGACGAGATCGGCAGGCGGAAAGAGACCACCGGTATTCTCCGAGACATTGCTTGTGGAACAGTCATTTTGGAACGTTGTCGCTACGGCGGCCAGTACGCGATTCCTGTCTGCTTGCCGATTCTCATCGACTGGTCGCGGTTTTCGGTAGCGTGGGAAGTTGATTCTGCAGTTATTAAGCGTTAGGGGCAACCGCAGCCGTGCCTGGACGCGTGTCCTGCTTTCTGGTGTCGTTCGTTGTGGCTTGGCTTTCGGCAGGCCCGTTGAGCCATGCGCAGGCGACGGCCCCTGCTACCCCCGCGCCGCCGATGGCTCCCGGCGAAAGCGCGCCCCCTGCCGGTCCTCCTGCCGCCGCGGACGTCAGTCCTCCTGCCGTCCAAGCCGTCAAGCCAGAGACCTACTATCTTCGCGATCAGGACGGGCGGTTGGTTCCTGTGCTCAACATGCCGTACGAGGAATTCCGGCGGCTTCAGCAGCTGGATGTCAAGCCGAATCCGGCTGGCGTGGAGTTGCCGGCGTACGCGCTGCAAGAGTTGACGATTACGGGAACTGCGACCGCAACGCGTGCCGACCTGAAGGTGACCGTGACGCTGCGGCTCCAGCATTCCGGTTGGGTGCGCGTGCCCCTGCTGATGTCGGATTCGATCTTACGCGAGCCGCCGGCGCATGAAGGGGGAGGCGAATTCTTCCTGACGTGCGATCAGGACGGCGGCGGTTACGACTGTTGGATTCGCGGTCCTCAGGAACCGATCCATCGCGTGTCGCTGCAGCTGACCACGCCGGTGCGCGAAGTGGGCAACGAACTGCGACTGGCGCTCCAACCGCCGCGCGCGGCGTCTTCCGAGTTGGACCTGCGAGTGCCGATTCCCGACGCCGTAGCGACAGTCTCCGACGGCTCGTTGACGGTCAACAAGGAAGGAGGCGAAACGCGTTTCTTGGTGAACGGGGTCGCAGGTGATTTTCAGTTGGCCTGGACGAAGGCGGCGGCGGCGCCGGTCGAGACGCGGCCCGTGTTGCGCGCCGACGTCAAGACCACGATTCGGGTCGAGGGTGTGCGAGTGCGGGAGGTCAGCGGCGACGTGCGGCTGACGGTCACCAGTCTCCGCGGCGGAATCGACTCGTTCGGGGTGCGTCTGCCCCCGGGCACCCAGTTGTACCCCACGCAGCCGAGCCAGACCGGCTATCGCCTTACGGAAGTCGCCGGAGCCGAAGAGTCGCAGGGGACCCTGGTCCAGGTCAAACTGGACCGGCCGCAGACCGAACCCGTCACGGTCCAGTTGCTGACCGAGTTGACGCCGGTCGGCAACGGCAAAACGCCGGAATTTGAAGCCGGCGGGATCGAAGTCGAGGGCGCGGTCCGGCAGGCGACGGTCATCGACTTGGTGGTCAACGAAGACCTCTCGGTGACTGCCAAGCCGGGCCCCAACGTTCAGCGGACGACGGTCCCGGAGGAATCCCGCCACGCGGTCGCATCGCGCTACGAGTCGTTCCGCCGCAGTCACTCGTTGCGGATCCAGGTGGCCGCCCAGGAGACACAGGTCGGTGTCGACCCCTTCTACTTGCTGCAGGTGGAACCGAACCGCGTCCGGTTGACGGCGACGCTGAAGTACAAGGTTCGCGGCCGCTCGGCGTCCACCGTCAGCGTGCAACTGGCCAACTGGCGGGTCGAGCAAGTCGGGCCCGACTCCCTGGTCGACGCCGACACGCTGGACCGCGAGAAGCGTGAACCGCTGCAGATCCCATTGAAGATCGCCGCTGTGCCGGACAGCGGCGAGTTTACGCTGCAGTTGGACGCTATCCAGGAGATCCTCGAGGGTTCCGGCGCGGTGTCCATCACGCTGCCGCGGCCTGAAGCCAAAGCCGCGACGAGGGCCTTGGTGGCGGTGCTGCCCGCCGACAACGTGGAATTGACCATCGCGGACACCGACCTGCAGGGACTGGAAAAGGAACCGTTTCCGCCGCAGGTCGAGTTGCCCCGGCGCCAGCAATCTCCGCTGTTTTTCCGCGAGCGGAGCGATGTCAAGTCGGCCGTGCTG
>CAZAQY010000153.1:0-20127 GCA_964486845.1 uncultured Pirellulaceae bacterium | reverse complement strand
ATTCCTAGCAGTTTTCGTGAACGACATGCTGTCAACTATCCTGATCACTCACAACGTGGGACGCCAACCCGAAGCACTCGACGACAAGCGTCGAGGACCAAAGGAACGTCGGCGCACGGGGGACGCCGGCCTGAGCTTGCGGCGCGGCGAGACGTGTACTTCGCGTCATCTTTCCCCAAATCGAAGCCGCAGACTGCCTCCAAAGTTCCACCACCGTGCGTGTTTACATTTCGGCGCAAATGGTCTTTAACAAACCTTCGGTCTTGATTCGCGCCGCGCAGCCTGGGGGAGGACAAATCGGCCGATGATCGCGGCGCTGGACCGGGCGTCGAGTCATGCGTTTTCGCCTGGGCGCAGGGAAGCTCCGGCCGGTGGTTGCCAGGAAAGGCTGATCACGATCCGCGCGGGGTTGTCATGGGAACGCTCACCCCTCCAGGACTCGGTTGGCATCGGGATCTGCCCGATCCGCGCGACTACACCCGCAAGCAGGCCACGGTCGCCAGACTGCTGAACGATCTCGTTCCCGACGAAGATGCTCCGGCCAGCGTCGATTTGCGCGAATACTGTGGGGAAGCCGTGCATCAAGCCGGTTTGGCCACCAGCAGCGTACACGCTTGTCTGAGTTTGGTGCAGTATTTCGAGCGGCGGGCGTCCGGGCGTGTGCTGGAACCGTCACGGATGTTTCTGTATCGCACCGCTCGCCGGCTGATGGGTTGGACGGGCGACAGTGGAATTCCCTTGCGAACCACGCTCAAGGCCATCGTCCGCTACGGACTGGTGCCGGAGCGGTTGTGGCCCTACGACGCCCAGACGCTGGACGACGATCCGGATGCCTTCGTGTACGCCTCGGCTGACCGGATTCCCGATGCGGTCTATGTCCGGCTGGACGGTCGCGGCGAACGCCCGGAAAACACGTTGGAGACTGTCAAGCGGTTTTTGGCGGCGGGATTTGCCAGCGTCTTTGGGTTCGTGGTCTGCACCTCGGTCACCGATGAGGCCGAGATTCCTTGTCCCACCATTTTTGATGGGGTTCGCGGCGGACAAGCCGTTTTGGCTGTGGGTTACGACGATAACCGCCGGGTCCGTTCCGACCGCGGCGCTCTGTTGATCATGAATTCCTGGGGAAAAGAGTGGGGAGATGGCGGCGTTGGTTGGCTGCCGTACACGTACGTGCGGCAGCAATTGGCAACGGATTTCTGGACGCTGCTGAGCCCGGAGTGGCTGGCGACGGCCGACCTCCGCCGGCCGGCGTGAAGCCCCGTTGTCGGCGGAATTCCTGGCTTGACCGTTTGAAATTGCCTACTTCCACCAGATTGTCGCCAAAACTCCACCAGCCAGATGGTTGAAATATGTGGGAATTTAGGAAAAATAGGACTTTCGTAGTGTCTCAATCTGGGGACTTAGTATCGAATAAGTACCCTCATGGGGTCGGGTCGGTGACAGGTTCCTGTCGGTGCGAGGTGCTTTGGACTAACAACTGCCTGCCGCCTTCGGTCGGGTTTACTAGCGAAAGGAGCTAACGATGTTGTTCTCGAGTCTCTTGGATCGCTTGACGAATCGTAAAGTTCCCCGAAGAAGTCGTACGTCCGACCGGTCTCGCCAGCGCCGGCGGGCCGCCTTCCGCAGTGCGATCAGTCGCACCATGCAGATGGAACCGCTGGAACCGCGGCAGTTGCTGGCGGTGTTCAACGTGAACACCTTCGACGATGTGGTGAATCCTCTGGACGGGTTCACCTCGCTGCGGGAGGCGATCACGGCGTCCAACACCAACAACGAGGACGACACGATCAATCTGCCTGCCGGCACGTACTACATGTCCATCGCGGGGACGGGTGAGGACCTGAACGCCACCGGCGACTATGACATCTTGCAGGACCTCACGCCTCCCGTCCCCGGTCCCCAGGTGCCCACGACGGTCACGTTTCAAGGCTTGGGAGCAGGCGCGGTCATCAATGCCTTGCAGAAAGACCGCGTGTTTGACGTGCATGCCGGTGCCCAAGCCGTGTTCAACAACGTCACCATCACCGGCGGCCTGGCCCCCAGCCCCGGCGGCGGGATCAACGCCGTGGACGCGACCATCACAGTCGCCAACAGCACCATCTCCGGCAACATCGCTGACTGGTACGGTAACGGAGGCGGTATCGCCCTCAGCGGCCAAGCGGGCAGTTTGACGGTCACCGACAGCACGATTTCCAATAACGGGGCCTGGGGCGGTTACGGCGGCGGCATCTACGTGGCTCCGGGTTCCGGGACTCTGTCCGTCGCCGGAAGCGCGATCTCGGACAACTTCGCCTACTTCGGCGGTGGCGGGGTCTTCGCGGCCAACAGCACGGTGCGCATTCAGGACAGCGCCGTTTCGGGCAATGAGGTGTATTTTGGCGACGGTGGCGGCATCGAGGCTTACTCCAGCAGCGTCAACATTTCGAATAGCAGGGTGCCGGAGAACAAGGCGGTCAACGGCGGCGGTATCTTCATCGCGGGCGGTGGGGGCACCCTGACGCTGACCGATACCACGGTCGCCGACAACACGGCGTACTGGTCCGGCGGCGGGTTGTACATCGCGGACGGCACGGGCACGATCGACGGCAGCACCATTTCGGGAAACACGGCTTATTCTTACGGCGGTGGCTTCCTCGTTGGGTCTCAGGCTTCTGTCGACATCGTCAACTCGACGATCTCCGCGAATCAGGCAGAGTACGGCGGAGGCATTTCCAACAACGGCGTCGTCGATGCCGCGCACGTGACCATTGCGGGCAACCGGGCCACCTACGGCGGTGGCGGCATCTTCAACAACGATGGGCCCTTCTCTGTGGGCAACACGATTGTGGCCGGGAACACGGCCATGTTTGGCCCGGATCTTGACGACACCTCCTCGGGCCCGGCGCTCGCCAGCAACCACTACAACTTGATCGGCGACAATTCGGGCAGTTCCTTCGCCGCCGGCAATCCGAACGGCAACGGCGACTACGTGGGCACCAGCGCCTTCCCGATCGACCCCAAGCTGGGCCCGTTGGCCGGCAACGGCGGCCCGACGCAGACGCACGCCCTGCTGGGCGGCAGCCCGGCGGTCGATACGGGCGATCCGGCCACGGATGGCTTGACGGTCGATCAGCGCAACGTCGCGCGTGACTTCCTGCACGACATCGGCGCTTATGAAGCCGGGCCGTCGCTGGGCGGCGTCAAGTACCTGGACAAGAACCGCAACGGCCAACGGGATTGGGGCGACATCCCGATCGAGGGCATGATCATCGAGTTAGTCGATGCCGGTGGCGTCGTGGTGGACCAGACCCGCACGGACGCCCAGGGCCGGTATTGGTTTATCGAAGTCGCGCCGGGAACCTACACGGTCCGCGAGAACCTCATCGAGTTCATCGACCCCAACGGCGACCCGATGCTGACCCAGACCGAGCCCGCGCCGTCGTCCGGCTACGTGCGGACGGTTGCCGCGGGCGATCACATCGGCGATCTGGACTTTGGCAACGACACCAACCCGGACCGGTTCGAGCAGAACGACACGCAGCCCACCGCGACGGACGTGGGCATGATCGTGGACGAGGTGATTCCGAACCTGACGATCAAGTCGAAACTCGCCTGCACCATCACCGTCACCTATCCCACGGGTCAGGTCATCACGGGGGACCCGGACGATCCCCACTTCGTGATGCCCAGCATCACCCTCCAGGAGCTGCTGGACGGCGGCTCGATCCAAATCTGCGACAAGCTCTTCGACAACTTTGGCGAGTTCAGCTCCGTGGCGACGGGCGGTGGGGCCGTCGTGAATCCGGCCGACGTCGTCGTCTTTCCCGACCTTCCCGATCAGCTGGATCCCGGTCCGGGTCTGCAGTACCAGTCCGCCGCTTTCCGTGCCGGCGCCGGCCAGACTCAGGACACGCAGTTTGCGTACGATGTGAGCAACGTCTACGGCCTGTTCACGATTGTCGATAATTCGGCCGAACTCTCCGGGTTTGCCGTGGGGGCCGGCGGAGCGATCTTCGTGGCGGAGACGGTGTTCACCGAGACCCATACCTTGCTCGGCACCAAGCTGGTGACCGACCTGGTCCCCGATGCCGAGTTGAACTTCGCGCCGCAGGACGCCCTGCGCATTGAAAAGGACATCGGCCTGATCGGCGGCACAGGCGCCGGCGCCTTCTTCAGCCAACTGAACCAGAATTTCTCGCAGCGGCTCGAGCTGCCGCCGGATATTGACTGGTACGAGGTCGAGTGCTCGGCCACGGGCTCGATGGAGTTCGTGGTCGATCAGCGCGTGGGCTTCGTCATGGCCGACGTGGTCAACGGGGCCGGCGAGGTGATCGCCACCGCCAGCGCCAGCCGGTTGGTGTACGAAGAAGACTTCGAGTCCGGCGCGCCCGGCTGGGGCTGGGACGGACTGTGGCACCTGACCACCAACCGCGGGAGTGATCCTGGACACAGCGCCACGACCAGCTTCCACTACGGCGATGCGGCCACGCCGTTGGGAGCGGGCGGCTTCGGGCAAGGGGACGTCGATCCGGCTGGCGAGGTCGATAATTGGTCTCAGGGGGCCAACTCCGGCGATCTCGTGTTCGCCTTTATGGACACCCAAAACTCCACCACGGGTTCGGACGCCACGCTGACACTCTACGACGGCAACGGGAACTTCATCGAGTACGACAATGACGACGGCCCAGGACTCAGTTCGGTCATCGCCGGCGCCACCGCGGGCGGCGGTAACGCGGTCCTGTACCAGGTTACTCATTGGTCGGGCTCGTCGATCACCCCCTACGAGCTTTACGCGCGGGTCGTGAACCCGGCCGACACGGTCGCCGAGACCGAAGCCAACAACACCTCTGCGACCGCCGACCCGATCACGGCCGGTGTGGTGACAGGCAGTTTCGGGACGCCCGATCCCGACTACTTCTCCTTCACGGCCAATGCGGGCGACCGCATCGTGGTCATGGTGGATGAGGACCCGGAGCGAGACGGCGCATCCGATGTGAACCTGGACATCCTGGACACGAATGGAACGAGCATCCTGGCCAGCGGGGAAAACGCCTACTGGAGTGGCGCCGAAGCGGCGATCGTGCTCGCCGCGGGCAATTCCGGGACCCATTTCGTCCGGCTGGCCGACGGCGGCTCGGGCTCGGACATTACGTACCGGTTCACCGTGCTGGTCATCCCCGCCGCCAACGTGCCGAATCCGACGGCCGAGGTAGAACCGAACAATATGCTGCGGCTGTGGGACGACACCGGCACGCTGTGGTCGCCGGTGATCGACTTGTCGGGTCTCGCTCCCACGGACGTAGGCGCCTTGCTGGCCTTCAACTACTTCCTGCAGACCGATGGTGCCGCCGCCGGGGATGAGGCCGAGGTGGTCGTCTACGACTTGCAGGCGAACACGGTTACCACGGTCGCGGCCAACAGCGGCGTCTTGATGGATCCATCGACCGGCTTCCGGCGGGCCACCACCGACTTGAGTCCCTTCATCGGCCACCAGGTCCGGCTGCAGTTCGACTTCGACGGCGACGGCGATAACCCGGTCGAGGGCTGGTACGTCGATGACGTCCAGGTGTACGTGGCCAGCAATCTGGACCTGCACCTGGAGGTGCCGCAGTTGCGCGGCCAGACGTTCTGGCTCCGCGTCCAGGACGACCCCAACGCGCCGTGCAACACGGCCGTCTACGACCTGCACATCATTTCGCACGACCAGTACGACGCGTTTGTCGCGTCGAACGACACCGCGGCCACCGCCACCGATCTGGGCGAGGTGATCTACCATTTGGAGACCGAGTTGAGCGCCGGTGCGGGCGACCACGATTGGTTCACGTTCACCGAGCCGGTGGGCGATCACCCGGCCAAGACGATTGTCATGCCGTTGGTCGATCGCGACCACGACGGCATCCTGGACCCGGAGGAGACATTGTCGCTGGAGTTGTGGACCGGTTCGCCGGCACCCACTCAGCTGCTGGCGATCGGCCACATCGCTCCCAACGATCCGTTCACGGTCCGCATCGACGGAGTTCCGTCGGAATTGGGCCAGCGGTTCTGGATCCACGTAGCGGGGATCCCCTACGGCCAACCGCCGGTCGAGTCGCAGAACGAGTACGACTTGGAGATCATCGATCTGGACCGGTTTGATGCCGGACACTCAGGGCTGTACGTGGTAGCACAGTCGGGGCCGCTGGGGAACATTTTCGAGATCGATCCCGATGACGGTTCGGTGTTGGCGACGCTGCCCGTGCCGGAACCGGTATCGGGCGGGGACGTCGGTTTGGCCTTTGACGGGCGCGCCTTGTACTTCGTCGACGGCGGCGGCTCCGGCATCGTGTACACGTTGGATCCGCTTACCGGCGCGGTCATCAACGCCTGGGGCAGCCCCATCGGTTCGTCGCTAGCCGCGCTGGCCGCCGATCCAACAAACAACTGGCTGTTCGGAGCCGACTTTGCCACGAACGCGATCTATCGCATCGACATTACCGATCCCGTGATGGGGACCGGAGCGGTGCTGGACAGCGCGGTCGCGCCCGTTGATCTGCGGGGCGGCATGGACTATCACATCAGCCGCGGCACGCTGTACGCCACCGTGGAGACAGGCGCTCCGGTCGATGACTTGGTCGAGCTTCGGTATACTCCCGGCGCGTCTGGGACTGCGGTGATCTCCGTGGTCAACGGACCTACGCCCGGCCCTGCGGCTGCCATCTATGGCGTCGGACTCTTGGGGACCGAAACGGGGACCGGCCAGCTGTTTGTGACCGACAGTTCCAACGCCACGATCTACCAGGTGGATCCCGCCAACCTGGCGGCGCTGCTCAACGCCTATCCCGCGCCCGGCTCGTTGCCCAGCGCCGCCGCGGGCGGACCGGCGGCAATGATCCAAGCCGCGAACGACACCGCCGAAACGGCGACCGATTTGGGCAAGGACGTCTACTGGTTCGAGGACAACCTCAAGCTGCCGCTGGGCGACGACGACTGGTACAAGATCACGGCCTGGAAGCCGGACAGCACGATCGACGTCCGGGTCACGATCGAGGACAACAACGAGAACGGCTACATCGACGCGACGGAGATGCTGGCCCTGGAATTGTGGACCGACACCGACGCCGACGGGGTTCCCGACACGGTGGTGGCCACGGGCAAGCTGCAGGGCCTTGACCTGGTGATCGCCCACGAGCCCGCTCAGCCCGACCAGATGTTCTGGGTACACGTCAGCGGCGCCGTGACGCCCGGCCCGTTTGACGACACGGTGCTGGTCGTCGAGCGGCCCGGTCCGCATGCGCCCGGTGGGCAAGTCGTGCGTTACGACCAGAATGGCAACGTGGTGCAAGCAATCCAGGCTGACGCGCTGTACATCCTGGACAACGATGGAGTCGACGGCCGCATCCTGAAGATGGATCCCAACAACGGCAACTGGCTGGTGTCGGTAACCGCGACCCAGATTGGCGCGGTCACGGGCACGGGCGGCGCGTGGTTTACCAACGAAAACGACATCGTCTTTGACGCTGCCGGCAACGCGTTCTTTACCGAGTCGCTGAGCGGCAGCGTGTTGAAGTTCGCGGCCGACGGCACGCTCACGGTGCTGGCCAGTGCGGCCGCGTTAGACGCCGCAACTCCCGTCGCTTTCCAAGACGGCTGGGCCAATCCGCTGGGCATTACCTTGGGCCAGGACGGCAACCTGTACGTGATCGAGGGCCAGTCGGATTCGGTGCTGCGGGTGGACCCGGCCACCGGTGTGGTGACGCTGCAGGTGGACAAGCAGACCCTGTTCAACCGGCTGGCGCCGATCGAGCTGGTGAACTTGAACGACATCGAAGCCGACTGCCACGGCACGCTGTACGTGAACAACAACGATGAATTTCGGAATAATGACTTGGTCCCGCCCTATCCCGACGCGATCATTGCGATCAGCGAGGCCCGCGACGCGCCCGGCGATCCCGTGACGCTCTCCGTGTTGGCCTACGACGATAGCCACGGCATCACCGCTCCTGTCGAGGATGACGATTGGCTGGGCTCGCCCGACAACTTCATCGCGATCCATCCCAGCGGAGATGTGATCGTGGCGGACATGTTCTGGAGCCAGCTGTTGCGAGTCGATGCGAACACGGGTGCGGTATCCGTGTACGTGACCACAACCCAGCTGAACATGGTGTCCGGCGGAGCGGTCCACCTGCAAGGCGGATTCAAGTTCGACCGCGGCGGGTTCCTGTACGTGACCGATGCGAACACGGGTGCAGTCTTGAAGTTCGCGCCCGACATCTCCTCCGGCGTGGTTCTCCGGGACATCCCCGGTGCCAGCCTGGAAGCGGGCATTGCCTTCGGTCCGGCGCTGGACAGCATCCACCACGGCGATCTGGACATGAAGCTCAGCCACGGCGTGTTGTCAGACATCGAAGTCGGGCCGGGCGGCTACGCCTATGTGGCCCAAGACCTGTCGTACGACGGGCCGGGCGGCGCGGGACAGTTGGTGGAGATCGACCAGGACGGCAACGTCGTGGGCGCGGTAGGACTGCCGGATGATGCCCCAGGCGGCTTCTACGTCTATGGCTTCGACGTCGCGCCGGATGGAACTTTCTGGGTGGCGCAGCCCAACCGCGGCAACATCGTCCACGTCGACACGCTGTACGGGTTGCACGCGGTGTTGGCCACCTACGCGGTGGGCGGGACGCCGCTGGACGCCGCGTTCAATCCGGATGACGGCTGGGTGTACTACACGGATAACGCCAGCGGCGAGGTGCGCCGGCTCGATCCCACGTCAACTCCGGCCACCCCGACCACGGCGGCGGTGGTGGCGGGGTTGTCCAATCCGCACATGCTCAACTTCGTGGCTCCCGCCATTGGGGACGGCAACGCGGCCAACGACATGTTCTGGGTTGCCGAGGAAACCAGTCCCGGAGCGATTCGGCTGTTTACGGCGGCAGGTCTGGAAGTCAATCCGCCCAGCCCCATCGCCACGCTGAATGGCCCGATCGATCCAGAGCAGTTGGGCGCCAACGTCTGGACCACGATTTTCGTCGATCAGGCGGTGCAGGTTTTCGACGCGGGAGATGGCACGCAGGCATCGTTCTCGCCGATCTTGCGCGGTGTCCCCGGATTCAACTGCCCCTACGAAGGCTGGCCCGTGGGCATCGCCATCGCCACGCAGACGATCACCGGTGTCAAAGAGTACAGCCTGTCCATCTCCAACATGGACCGTCTGGAGCACAACGACTTCTTCCCCGGCTACCCGACGACCTCGTCGATCCAGGGGGTTCCCAACCAGGTCGATTCCGGCGTGCCCACGGCGGGCAGTTTCCCCGTCAACGTTTCCACGGATCCGGCCACCGGCCAGGACTCGGCGGACATCGCGGTCAATCCGGCGAATCCCGACAACCTGGTGATCGTCGCGACCAGCCACGGTGCTTTCTTGAACCGGGATTACGTGGACCTGTACCGGTCCGCCGACGGCGGGCACACCTGGTTCGCAACCCGCATCGACTCGACGATGGACGGGTTTGCCGATACCGCCTTGCGGTACGCCCCTAAGGTCGAATTCGACCGCGCCGGCAACGCGTACGTTGCGTACATCGTCGAGGCGGCCGACCACACCAGTACCAGTATCGTGCTGGCTCGCTTCACCAACGCCGGCGCGACGTTCGAGTCCAGCGCCGTTCTGGCGACGGAGAACACGGCGGTTGCGTACTTGGACAATCCGCAGGTGGCCATCGGTCCCGATTTCAATATCCCGAGTCAGGATGACGTGTATGTGTCGTGGACGCGATCCAGCGCGACTTCTTACTTCAGCGAAATCCTGCTGAACGGCTCTGCGGCCTCCAACGGCGGGCTGCTGCCGTTGTCCTTCGCGGCCGGCACGCTGCAAACAGTCAGCGACGTCACCGCGATCGGGTCGGACTGGTCATCTCCCGCCGTCGGGCCGGCGGGCGAAGTCTACGTCACGTGGATGGACCTCAACACCGGGACGACGATGTTCGACGTCGATCCCGACGGGATGGCTAATCCGGCGCCGTTCTTTGTCGATACGACGGTTCCCGGCTCGGACTCCAATCCGAGTATCGATGTTGACCGCAGCGGCGGCCCGCACCACGGTCGGGTTTACATCGCCTCGGGGGACAGCGTGACGTTCAGCGACGACGCCAACAACCCGTTGGGGCCGACGTGGTCCACTCCGGTTTCCGCAGGTATCGGCGATCTGACGGCGCTGGATGTGGATCAGGTCAACGGCGACGTGAACGTGGCGGGAGGGACGGCGACGGCTCGCAGCCGAGACGGCGGCGCGACGTGGGGCAACGCGTTTACGTTGTCTGCCGGCAGCGACTACACCAGCGTGGCCGGCCACGGCGGTGCGGCCTTCTTCGCCTGGACCGACGGCGTGCCTCCTCCGGGAACCGACACGGACGTGTTCTTCAACGCGATCCATCCGCCCACCGACCTCGGCCTGGCAGGCGCGCCGGCGGTCGTGATCGACGAGCTGTCGATTCCCAAGTACGACGAGGACTGGTTCCAGTTCGTTACCGGCGAGAACAGCTACGGCGTGATCCATGTCACGCTGGACCTGGCGGACCGGAATTTCAACGGCGTGCTGGACGCGGACGAGAAGTTGACCGTCGAGTTGTACAACGACAACAACGGGGTGGACGAGGGCGATTTCTACTTCGTCCCGCCGGTCAATATCTCGTACAACACGGTGCCCAACGCGGACGGCGAGTTCGAGATGGTGGCCACGTTCCCGGCCTTGCACACGGGGAGCGCGAACGAGTTGTATCTGTTGCGGGTCTTCGGTGGCGAAGATTTGGCCTACAACAATTACGATCTGCACCTGCAGGTCAATACCACGGCGGTCGTGTTTGGCGACCAGGACAGGCCTTGCCAGAACGACGTCATCCTGATCCGCCGCAACGACAGCGATCCGTCGATCGTCGACGTGTTCATCAACAACCCCACGTTCAACACGACGCTGGGCGAACGGCACTTCCGGCAGATCGGCCTGACCGGTCTGGAATCGCTGAACATCTTCGGCTTGGGCGGCGACGACGTGCTGATCGTCGATTACAGCAACGGCCCGATCACCACACCGGGCATGACCGAGCCGTTTATCTCTTTCAACGGGGACGGCGACGGCTCGATCATCTTCCAGAGCGCGGTGGGACTGGATGTCGATAACGACGGCATCGTGGACGGCTTCGACGTGAACGGCGACGGCATCCCGGACTACTTCGGCGATCCTGACGCGTTCATCGGCGCGCTGCCGTGCGAGGGCTTCGACAGCATCCAGGTGATCAACGGCACGGCCGAGGCGGAGGAGATCCTGGCCGGTCCGCGCGAAGGCCAGGGGCGGATTACGGAAACCGGCCTGGTCGATCCGCTCGACACGGTCGACGGGATCGCCAACCAGCGGATCACCTACATCAACCTGGAGCCCGTGTTCACGAACATCGCGGCTCCGTTGACGATCATCGCCCCGCCGTCGGCCAACGCGATCAACTATGTCCAAGGTCCGCACAGCGGCGAGGCGGCCGCCCCCTACAACGGCAACACGACCGGCGTGGTGACGATCGACGAATTCGAGATCTTCGGCTTCGAGTTCACCAACAAGCCGTCGTTGACGATCAACGCCGGCGCGGGCAGCGACGAGATCAACCTGAACAACCCGATCGCGCCGGCGGGCACGGACAACACGCTGAGCCAGATCACCGTCAACGGCGGCGATCCGACGGGCAGCGATACGCTGATTGTCAACGGCACGCCGGCGGCAAACGCCATCGTGTACACCCCGCTGGACAGCGACTCGGCGACGATCACCGGCGCCGGGCCGGTGGCTATTGCGGTCAACGAGATCGAGCACCTGAAGCTCAACGGCCGGGGCGGCAACGACACGCTGACCGTGGCCGGCACGGCCGGTGTCAGCGACGTGTTCACCCATACGCCCGGCAGCGCGGCGGACAGCGGCAGCATGGCCGTCAACTCGTCGCTGCCGATCAACTACCAGCACCTCGGCGCTGGCGGGACCGTCGTCGCCCAGGGCGCCAGCACGATCCTCAGCGCAGAGAACGACGTCCTGGTGGTCAAAGGCACGGGCGGCAATGACTGGTTCGAGGCCGAGCAGGTGGATTCGGTCAACTACATCAACGAGGTGCGACTGACCGAGGGCAGCATCGTGCATCTGCCGGTTCGGTTCAGCGGCATGCGCGAATTGACGATCGCCGGACTGGAAGGCGACGACCATATCCGCATGGTGCCCAACATGTGGCTGCCGCCGGTGGCGAACCCGAATCCTCCGCCGGGCCAGTTGACGGCCATGGTGCGGTTGACGGTCGAGGGCGGCGGACCGGGCGACAGCGACGTGCTGTTGATGGACCACAGCGACTTCGGGTTGCCCGCCGGGGCCTACAGCGTCAGTTACCGGCCCGGCGTCGCGGACGACGCGGGGACCGTGGCGGAGAGCGGCAACGCCTTCCTGGACTTCTTCGGCGTCGAGCACTTACAGTTGCTTGGCAACGGCCTCAGCGACAGGCTGGAACTGAACGACGACCTGGGCGACAACACCTGGCAGATCGCGCCCGGACCGGCGATTGTGCTGGCGGCCACGCGCTCGGCGATTGACGGCCGGACGCCGGTCGATTTCGAGAATTTCGCGCGGATCAAGTTCGCCAACAACGCCGGCGTGGATCGCTTCGAGGTTTCGCCCAAGCGGTTGACCGGCGGTGTCTACTACGAGGTCGTGGGTGTGGACACGAACGTGCCCAACGCCCGGTTCGTGGATACGTTGGTGATTCTGGGTTCCGGCGAGAGCGACGGAGACGATCCGGCGAACGATCCGATGGTCGTCACGGACCTGGCCGTCACGTTGGGCCAGACGATTAACTACTCGCAGTTGGGCAGTCTGGAGATCCACGGCCTGAATGGCGACGACACGCTGCAGGTCGATTCGAGCGCCGGTCCGGTCACCACGCCCCTGGTGTTCGACGGCGGCTCCGGTTCCGACACGCTGCAAGTCCGCGATGCTCCGACCCCGAATCCGTTCTACGAAGTGATCTACGCGCCGGGTCCCGCAGCGACCGAAGGCCGGTTGCTGTACAAGGACGTCAACAATGCGACGTTGATGAAGATCGACTTCATCAACCTGGAGCCCGTGCAGGACAACGTCCCGGCGGCGATCCTCACGGTCTACGGCACCGGTGCGGACAACGCCATCGACTACGTCCAAGGACCGAACAGCGGCAACGCGGCCTCGTTGTTCAACGGCCTGGCCACCGGATTGGTTCAGGTCGACGCCTTCGAGTCGATCGAGTTTGCCCGCAAGGGGACTTTGGTGATCAACGGCATCGGCGGGAGCGATGTCGTCAACCTGAACAATTCGACGTCCACGCCCGCCGATTTGACGGCCATCACCGTCAACGGCGGCGATCCGACGGGCAGCGACACGGTGATTGTCAACGGCACGGCCGGCAACAACAACATCGCCGTGGACCAGTTGACCAACGACGGGGCGCGGATCACGGGCGCTCAGCCCGTTCCGGTCACGGTGGACACCGCCGAACATCTGACCATTCACGGCCAGGGCGGCACGGACAACCTGGCGTATACCACGCCGGCCGGCCAGACGCTGGTCCTCTTCACTCCGGGAGCGACGGCGGATGCGGCCACCATCGAGGCGGAACAAGGTGGCGGAGCCCTTCTGCCCTTGTCCTACTTGGGCTTGGGGTCCGGCGGGGCGGTGACCTTCGCGGATGTCGGCGGCGGCCGTGCGGACCGACTGGAGGTTCGCGGGACGGCCTTTTCCGACCGCTTCAACGTCGTCGCGGCGGGTTCGGGCGGTGTGCAAGTGATGTTTGCCGACAACACGTTGGCCCGGACCAAGTCGATTACCACGACGGGTATCGCCTATCTCGACCTGGTCGGGCTTGACGGCGTTGATTCCTTCTACGTGCCGGGCAACCACCCCTATACCGGCTTCTTCGTGGACGGCAGCGTTCCCAGCAGCGCCGGCAGCGACGCGCTGAACTTCACGGGTTCGGGCGGCGGTGCGGTGACGGTCGATTTTGGCGCCGACACGATCGGGCAAGCCGGCTACGCCCCCGTCCTGTACAGCGGCATCGAGACGATCAACGCGAACGCCGGCGGCCGGCCGATCGGCTTTGTCGACACGGCGGGCGACGACACGATTACGGCCACGGTGCTGACGAATCTCACGGGCGTGGTGCAAGCCAACAATGCGGCTCCGGTTGTGAACTACTCGAACAACGACGGCTACTACGTCGACTTCCGGTTCACGGCAGGCGGGCAGGACACGCTGGCCGTGCATGGCAACGAACTGGCGCAGACGATCAGCGTCAACACCAGCGCGGCGGCGTTCTTGTTCAACCCGCCCTACGTGCCCGCGGCCCAGGGCGTGGCAGCCCGGTCGATCTTCATCGACGATTTGAAGGACGGCAGCTTCGACGGCGGCGTCCAGTACGACACCGGCCTGGAAGCGTTGGAAGTCTGGGGCCTGCAGGGCAGCGACACGTTCAACGTGGTTCCGGGCGCAATCCCGGTGTTCATCGACGGCGGCGATCCCATCGGGACGTCGGCGGGCGATCTGCTGAACGTGATTGCCTCTCCGCCCAGTTCGATCATCTTCGAGGCCGGTCCGGAACCGGATGAAGGCGGCTTTATCGTCGGGGGCGCCGAGCGGATCAGCTTCGACCACATCGAGGCCCTGGGAGCGTTGAACGCGGCCTGCGCGATCGTGGTGGGCACCAACGGCGACGACGACATCACCGTGATCGCGGCCGACCACGGCGGCGACGCCACGCCGGGCTGGCGAGACTTCACCACCTCGGTCAACGGCGGTCCGGACCTGTTGTGGGTGGATACGCCCAGCCTGTACATCGACGCCGACAGCGGCGATGACGACATCACGATCCGCACGCCGGCCCCGAACGGAGTGGCGTGGGACGTCGACGTCTGGGTCGCCGGCGGCCCGCCGTCGGCTCCGAGCGAAGGCGATCGGCTGGTGGTGGAGACTCCAGGTACGAACGCAGCGCGGTACACGCCCAGCGGCTCCAACACCGGGACTCTGGAAATCGACACGGCCAACGCGGCGGCCTGGGACACGACGATCACCATCGGTTCCTTCGTCCCGGCGTGCTTGCCGGGCTACACCTCGTCGGCCGGCGGCGTCGAGCGGCTGGTATACGACGGCGAGGGCGGCGACGAGACGCTGACCATTGTCGGTGAGGACGATGACGACGTGATCGTCCACACGCCGGGCGCCGCGCCGGACGCGGGGGCCGTCCAGGTGGACAGCCTGCTGGCGATCGAATACGTGGCGCTGGGATCCGGCGGCTCCGTGGCGATCGACGGCCAAGGCGACAGCACGGTCGGTGACCAGTTGGTCGCCGTGGGCACGCAGGCCAGCGATACCTTCGGCGTGGCGGGCGTGGCCGCGGTGACGCTGAACAACCGCATTCCGCTGACCAGCACGGAGGTCGAATCGTATCGGCTGCAGGGCCTGGGAGGCGACGATACGTTCAACATCACGCCTCCGGCGGGCATCGCGATTCTCGTGGAAGGCGACGAACCGGGCGGCAGCGACGTGCTGAACTATACGGCCGTCGGCGCGACCGTCGTGGACCTGGCGGCCTCGTCGATCGACGACACCGCCGTGGCCCCGTCGCCCAACCTCACGTACTCGGGCATCGAGACCATCAATCTGAACGCCGGCAATGCGGACTTGACGGTCCAGGCTACGGACGGCGACGACGCGATGGTCGTGACGCCGTTTGGGGCCGGCGCCGGCACCTTGCAGAACAGCGGCATGGCGCCCGTGGTCAATTACACCAACGCGGCGGGCAACGCCGTGACGGTAGATCTGCGCGGCGGGGAAGACCTGCTGGCGATCAACGCGACCTCTGCGGCGGACGATCCGATTACCGTGGACCTGGGTGCGGCGACGCCGTTTGTCAACACGGGCGGCTTCGGCGGCGCCGTGAACTTCTCGACGGCCACGGAAGCGGTCCGGGTGAACGGTCTCGAAGGCGCCGACGTGTTCGACGTCACACCGGGTCCGATCGCCGTGTTCATCGACGGCGGCGACCCGACCGGCCTGGTCGCGGGCGATGCGCTGAACGTCCTGGCGGGGGCGGACGATGTCACGTTCAACGTCGGTCCGGAGGGCGATGAAGGCGGCGTCCAGGTGGGGACGCACCGCGCCATCAGTTACGACCGGATCGAGTCGGTGTCGGTCGACGGCGACGGAACCGGCGCGGTCACCGTCAACGGCACCAACGCCGACAACGACATCAGCGTTACCGGCACGGGCAACGACGATTTCATGGTCAGCATCGACGGCAGCCCGGCGGTGCAGTTCACCGATTTTGCGACCGCCACGATCAACGGCTTGGCCGGCGACGACGACATCGACATCGACCTCAACGGTCTGACCGACACGGCGTTGATTGTCAACGGCGGTGCGCCCAGCACCGGCGGCGGCGACACGGTCACGATCACCGGACTGGCCGGCTCGGCCGACATCGCGGTGTTCTCGCCGGACGGCGCCGACAGCGGAACGTTCGGCGTGACGGGACTGGTCACTCCGATCGACTTGAACGGCATCGAGAACCTGGTGTTCGACGGCGAGGAGGAGGACGAATCGCTGACGGTCGCCGGTTCCGGCCGCTTTGTACACACGCCGGGCGAGGCTCGCGACGCGGGCACGGTGCAGCTGGACAGCCTGTTGGCGATCAGTTACGTGAACCTGGGCTTCGGCGGCTCGGTGACGATCGAAGGCACCGGCAACGAGGACGCCTTGGTCGCTCGCGGAACGGCCGCGGACGATTGGTTCAGGGTGGCGGCCGGCAGCGGCAACGTGAATCTGGGTTCGTCCTTGGGCGACCACGTGGAGTTGGTTCGCGACGGCGTAGAAACCCTCCAGTTGGACGGCCTGACGGGCGATGATTACTTCATGATCAATCTGCCGCAGCCTTACGAGGCGGTGTTCGTCAACGGCGGCGATCCGGGCGGCAGCGACCTGCTGCAAATCGTGAACGAGCAGGGCGAGGATGAGACATTCCACGTCGTGCCGGGCCCGATGTACGGTGACGGCACCGTCAGCGTGGTTACGGCCGGCGGTTCCTTGCCCATCGTGTACAGTGGCACGGAACGCGTGGACCTGTTTGGCGGCGCGGTGTTGGGCGACGCCGACGATCTCCTGGTCCAAGAGGACACGGCGAACAATCAGTGGTGGGTGACCGGCGGCTCGCTGTTGTACGGCGTGCGGATCGCCATCGACGGCCACGCGCCGATCGAGTACACGGGCTTCCAGGACATCACGCTGGAGAACGGTCCCTGGCCCGGAGGGTTCGACCGGTTCCGCATCGAGGCCACGATTCTGCCGATCGCCTCCGTGCCCGGCGGCACCTTTACGGTCGACGGCGGCGGCGCCGACGTATTGGAAGTCGTCGGCCAGGGCGGTGCGGACGTGTTTGAAGTCGTGGCGTCGGGCGGACCGCAGGGCACTGTTACGGTGAACGGTTCGGCGGTCCAGTTCGGCGGCTTGGCCAACCTCGACCTGTTCGGCCTGGAAGGCGGCGACATGTTCCATGTCAACGTGGACGCCGCTCTGGGCTCCGACGTGATCCCGGTGCCGATCAGCATCGACGGCGGCGGCAGCGAGCGCGACTTCCTGATGGTGTCTGGCAACCCGGCTACGCCCGTCATGGACGTGAATTTCCGGCCGGGCCCGGCCCCCGGGCAGGGCGAGTTCAGCTACTTCGAGGCCACCAGCATGGTCATGAAGATCGACTTCACCAACTTGGACGAAGTGGTCGAGTTCACCACGGCGGATACGTTCCGCGTGGCCGGTACGGACGGTGACAACGCGATCAATTTGACCAACGGCAATTTCGGGACGCCAAACACGGGGCGGGTCTCGGTAGACGGGTTCTTGTCGGTGTTGGATTTCGCCTACAAGGGTGAACTGTGGCTGCTGGCGGGAGCCGGCGATGATACCGTCAACCTGAATGCCTGGGCTCCCATCACCGGTTTGAACAAGATCGTCGTGGCCGGTGCCGACCCGACGGCCAGCGACACGGTGATCGTCAACGGTTGGATTTTGGCGGACACGATCGACGTCGAGTTGTTCGGTTCGAGCAACGCGACCGTCACGGGCGCTCAGCCGGTGCCCGTCGAGGTCTGGGGGGCCGAGCTGTTGGTGATCAACGGCCAGGGCGGCGACGACGAGTTGACGGTCATCACGCCGGCAGGCTCCGATGCGCTGGCGCTCACGCCGGGCAGCGAGCCGGACGCTGGCTCGATCGCCACCCGCGAACTGGGCGGCGGCACGCTACGGCTGCCGGTCGAGTACCTGGGCCTGGGCGCTTTCGGCTCGGTGACGTTCGACGACGCCGGCGCCGTCCGCGCGGATCACCTCGAAATCAACGGCACCGCGGCGGATGACCGGTTCGATGTGGATGCCGGCGGGGACGTGCAGCTCTTCCGGGCTCACCAAACCGGCAACATCTTCACGACGGTCCTGATCCACACGCCGGGCATCCTGCAGCTGGATCTCCTCGGACACGAGGGCGATGACGAGTTCCACGTCGCGGGGAACCATCCCTTCGATCGCCTGATCGCGCAGGGCGGCGATCCGGGCGCCAGCGACGTGCTGAACTTTGCCGGCTCCGGGACGGATGCCGTGACGGTCGACCTGGAAGCCCAGACCGTGACCGAGACGGGCTTTGGCCCGGTGGTGTACAGTGGCATCGAGACCATCAACGCCGATTCGGCGGGCCAGGACTTGACGGTCCAGACCACCAGTGGTGACGACGTGACGGTGGTGACGCCGGCTTCGGCGACCAGCGGCGTGGTGGCCAACAACGGCGTCGCGCCGGTGGTCAACTACTCAGGCGTCCCGGTGGCGACAGGCGTGATCATCGCCCAGTTGAGTGGCGGCGAAGACACGTTGGTGGTCAATGCCACCAGCGCTGCGGATCACGTGACGGTGGACGTGGCGGCGGCTGTACCGTTCGTGGACACGGGAGCCAACGGCGGCCGGGTTACGTTTGACTACGACACCGAGGCATTGACCGTCAACGGCTTGGCGGGCGCCGACGAGTTTGATGTCAGCAGCGGCTGGATTGCGGTGTTCATCGACGGCGGCGACCCGGTCGGCCCGGCCGGCGACGTGTTGAACGTGACGGCGGCAGGCGACGCGACCTTTGCACCGGGACCGGAGGCGGACGCGGGCGGCTTTGTGTTCGACGGAGCCAGCACCGTCAGCTGGGACCATATCGAAGGACTGAGCCTCGATCTGGACGGGAACAACTTCCTGGTGAACGGCACGAATGCCGAGGACGCGATCAAGGTCGTCGGCTCGCAGGATGCTGCGGTCACGGACGCCTACCTGATTTCGGTGAACGCGGGTCCGGCGATTTCGGTGACGAACTCCGGCGACCTGACGATTGATGGTCTGCACGGGGACGACGAAATCGACATCGATGTGTTCTACCTGGCGTTGCCAAACCCGATCCGGGCGATCGGCAATAATCCCAGCATCGAGGGCGACACGCTGACGGTCGAAGGCGTGGCGGGGGCCTCCAACGACAACGTGTCGTGGACGCCGGCGGCGTTCGACGGCGGCACGCTGGTGGTCGGCGCGCAGACGATCCTCGTGGAGACGATGGAGCGGTTGCTGTACGACGGCGAGGCCGGTGACGAGAGCTTGACGGTCAGCGGCGCGGGGCGGTTCGTGCATACGCCGGGTGCGGACCGGGACCAGGGGACGGTGCAGCTGGATAACTGGCTGGCCATCACCTATTTGGACTTGGGCTTCGCCGGCACCGTGACGATCGATGGCACGGGTCTGGCCGATGCGTTGGTGGTCCGTGGGACCAACAGCAACGACGCGCTGGCCGTGGCCGCGACGAGCGGGGACGTGTCCCTGGTGTCGCTGTACGGAACTCACGTGCGGCTGGTCCGTAGCGGCGTGGAAGCCTTGACGCTGGACGGCCTGGACGGCGACGACACGTTCACGATCACGGCCCCGCAGCCTTACGCCACGATCGACATCTGGGGCGGCGTTCCGAGCGTTGGGTCGGACGCGGCCGTCCTGAACGGCACGTTGGGGGCGGACTCCATCGCCCTGACGCTGGCGGCCGCGGGCGACGTGGTCACCGG
>CAZAQY010000152.1:0-20213 GCA_964486845.1 uncultured Pirellulaceae bacterium | reverse complement strand
CGAGGCGATTCTTCTCTTTCTACCTTGCAGCGCCCCCAATTAACGCTGCTTGCTTTTCTCTACCTCAACCATCCCGACCAAACCGGCTGAATTCTGCTGGCCGCCGACACACGATGTGAATTGCAGCGAATACAGGTCGGCCTCGCGGAGGACGAAACGGAGCCGCACCGGTTGGCCGGCCAACGGCGAGAGGCTGCCGCCTTTCCAATCCACCGTTTGCCCGATCTGGTCGCCGGTGATCGCCGTACAGTCGTCGAGGGCGAAGCCCGGCAAGGGTTTGCCGCCGGCATCCTGCACCTCGACCCGCGTGGGTCCCCGGCTGGCGATGTTCAGCGAGAGCTTCGATCCGGTGAAGGTCAGCGGTTTGGTCAGCAGCGCGCCTTCCCCATCTGCATGGAGGGACACGAAGCCGTCGGTGCGGAAGGTGAACCGGCGCACGCGGCTGCCCGGACCGGCATAGTAGGCCTCGGTCGCGTAGACCGACAGTTCGCGATCCTGGCCGGGCAGTTGCAGCAGCCCCCAGGTCATGTAGTTGCTGCGGTTGCCGTCGCGGTCCTGCGGCGCAGTGATCGGGATCAACTCCTCAGGCCACCGGCGGAACACCACGCCGTCGCGGCTGGTCATGAACACGGGCTCAACTTGCTGCGTCTTTGGCTGGAACCGCGTGGGGAAGCCGATCAGCAGGTGCGGCGCGCGGAAGTAGGGCATCACGGCGTTGGTGTACAGGTGCTCGGCCGGCGCGTCCCCATAGGTCAGATCGGCTTGGTTCTCCCAGTGGATGAAGTCCTTCGAAGTCGCCGTGCGGATCGCCCGCACGCCCCCGGCAAAGATCCGCCAATAGGCCCGATACTCGCCGCGCACGGCGTCCCAGAAGGCGAGGTTCTGCGAATCGAACGCGCCCGCCGTGATGACACCTTCGGACACGAGCGACCAATGAATGCCATCGGCCGACTTGAGCGCGTTCAGGCAACCCTTCCTTTTGCCATCCACCGTGGTCGTGCCGCCCGCCAGTGCCTTGTACTGGGCGTCGGGTGTGCAGGCCGGATTGGCGTCCTTGAAGGGCGTGAAATTGTGCGTCCCGTCCCCGGTCCACACGATGTTGTTCTGCTTCGAACCCTCGAACTCGAACAGCCCCAGCGCCGGCTTGGTCCACGTGATGCCGTCGGTGCTCTGGGCGTAGCACGCCTGCTGCCCGTGCGTCATCTTCATCGTCTTGTCGCTGTGCGAGCCGCGGTAGTACATGCGGTACAGATCGCCGTCCTGGAAGATCGTGTAGTAGGCCGAGGTGTTCCCCTCCCACGGCGCGTCGCACACGATCGCCACGTCGCGAGGCTGGGGCTTGTGCAGCTTCAACTCCGCGCCGGTCAGGCTGGCAATCAGAAAATCGTCCACCAGCAGTTCGCGCCGCGAGCCGATGGCGAGGGGCGTGTTGCCGTCGGGCGGCGCGCCGGCCCAGGCGACGGATACGGGTCCGCAGGCGGCCAACGCAGCCAGCGATACACCTTGGCGAAGGAACTCACGGCGGGTTCTGGCGCGGACGTTCCGATTCGAGTCTCTCATGGCAGTCTTCCTGGGTAGTGACAGAGGAGTGGGGATGTTTGCACCCATGAGTAACGGCATACCTGTCCGGTGTCAAGAACGGGGACGTTATGACGCATCCGCCCGTGGCACCGTTGCCGTGTGGCTCAGGGGTTCGCACTCGGCGTAGCGGGCTTCGTCCACGGAAGCAAATACTGTCGCATGAACAGGACGGTGGCGTAGAACTGGAAATCGGCGTTGCTTTTCTTGCGGAAGCCGTGCCCCTCGTCCTTGGCCAAGAGGTACCAGACGGGCGTGTTGCCGCTGCGGACCGTGGCCACGATCTGCTCGGACTCGCTGGCCGGGACGCGCGGGTCGTTCCGGCCCTGGACGACCAGCAGCGGCTTGGTGATCTTGTGCGCGTTGTTGTTCGGCGCGATGCGGTTCAGGAACTCGCGGATCTTCGGGTCCCGCTCGTCGCCGTACTCCGCGCGGCGGAGATCGCGGCGATAGTCGGCCGTGTTCTCCAGGAAGGTCACCATGTTCGACAACCCGACCACGTCCACGGCGCAACGGATCCGCGAGGCGTAGTTGGCCGCCACGGCCAGCGTCATGAACCCGCCGTAGCTGCCGCCGGTGACCATGATCCGGTCGGCATCCAGGTCCGGCTGGGCCTCAATCCAGTCCAGTAGCGAGCCGATGTCTCGGTAGGAATCTTCCCTCAACAGGCCGTTGTCGAGCTGCAGGAACGTCTTGCCGTAGCCAGCCGAGCCGCGGACGTTGGGAAACACCAGGACCACGCCCAGTTCGTTGACCCAGTAATTCTTGGCGCCGAGGAACCGGGGGCGGAACTGGCTCTCCGGGCCGCCGTGGATGTCGATCACCACCGGCCGCTTGCCGGTGAAGCGGGCCGGGGGGCGATACAACCACCCGGAGATCATCCGCTCGTCAAAACTCTTCCAGCGAATCAACTCTGGCGACGAAAAAGCCTTGGCGTCCAGCCCACCCGTCTCGCTGGCCGTCCAACGCTCGATCCGCCCGCCGGGCAGGTCCAGCGAATAGACGTCGCCCGGCGACTGGGCACTGGTCAGCGTGAAGCCGAGTTCGCGGCTGTCCGGGTGCCACCGCAACCCGGAGACGCTTCCGGCGGGCATCGCCGGCAGTGGCAAGGCGCGTCCGCTCGAAGCCTCGATCAGTCGCAGCGTCCCCTGGCCCTCCTCGTTCGACACCAGGGCGATGGTCTTGCCGTCCGGCGAGAGTCCGAATTCCTCCACGTCCCACGGGATGTCGCGGCTCAGGCAGCGGTGCTCGAACGTGTCCAGGGCGATCTCGACCAACTGCTGGAACTCCGAATCCCGATCCGTGGAGGCGTACACGGCCTGGCCGTCGCGGCGGAAGCGGCCCGTCAGGTAGGCCACCTGGGCCGCCGCGTCCTGCGGAGTCAGCCGCGTCTTGACGCCCGTCGAGGCATCCAGCAGCCACAGGTCGGCTTTGTTGATCGAAAAGTAACTGCGCAGCAGGAGTCGTTGTCCGTCGGGCGACCAATCCAGCGCGGACCAGCCGCCTCCGTCCAGTTCCGCCAGCAACCGGGTGCTTTTCGGTTCGCGAGGCTCGACCAGCCACAGGTCGACGTCCCGGCCGTTGCGCCGTGTGGAGCCGTAGACCAGGCGGCGGCCGTCGGGCGACCAGCGGGCGTTCGTGTTGCGCGACGCGCCGTCGGTGAGGAGCGTCTCTTGCGCGCCGTTCAACCCGCCCTCCAAATCGTGGCGGTAGTACTGGTAGAACTCGCCGCCGCCCACATCCCGGCTGAACACGAGGCATCCGCCCCGGACGGGCTCGAATTCCGCGTCGCCCACCGGTTCGCGGAAGAACGTGAGTTGGGTCCGGGCGCCGCCGGGCATCAGCACGCGGTGCAACTGCGCGGCCTCGGCAAAACGGGTGCGAATCAGGATCGACCGCTGGCACGGATGCCAATCCAACAGCACGGCCGACCGCGACTCGGTGTAGGGCCCGACCTCGGCGACCAGCGCCGCCGGGATCGGCGGAATTCCCTCGACAACCAGGTTGTCGCCGGGGGCGAGAAACTCGGCTTGCGCCGCCCCGGCGTTGGTGATACTCGTGTTGAACACGGCGCACGCCACGGCCAGGATCAGGCCTGCGGCAGGACGAACCAGCGGACTCCAAGTAGCACGGACGTTCATCGCAAAACTCCTCCCGGAAACAGGTGTCACAAGGTCTGCCCTGGAATTGACCAATTCGCACGCTCTCTCCTGGCGACCGGAGAACCACCAAGGGCAGCGACAAGGCCTTCGTGTAATTCGAGCAGACCGTGCCCAAGTGTTTCGAGCGGTTCGTCTTCCAGGCAATCGACGATCTCTTTGTACAAGGACGCGTCGCCCTCGGCCTCGATGTAGTCGAAGACGTGCCACAGCGCCTGCCGCACGGTCAACTTAGCATCGTTCGAGAAATAACTGTCCAGTGTCTATTGCTGATCATCCCACGGAGTGTGATGGCTACTTTGACGAGGCGACAGTTCTTTCTCGAACGATGCTTAGCTCCCGATCGCTCTGGATGGCCGCGCCGGGTCTTGGGATGCTTGCCTGAGTCTGCGTTCGTTACCATTTTGCGGCCTCCTTCAACGGCCTCGCATGGCGCTGGACGGAACCGACTTTCCCCGCCATCGCCAATTCGCCGATCCGACAGCCTACGAGATGCCTGGCCCGAACGCCAGCACGCTTGATCGCGCCGACTCGCCCCCGCCCATTCTGGATAGACCGGCCACTTGCGATCGGCTGAATGAGCAATTCGACCGATCAGTCTGGTTCTGGCACGAGCAAACTTCGACAAGCGTTACCAGCCACTAAGGTATACCACAGCCCCAGGAATGTCTGCCACCAATCCTGGTGCTTGGCGGGCCATGCGACGGCGAGCGGCGGATCAGAATCTGCTGGCGGATTCACCGCGCGGTTCTGCCGTCTGGTTCGCCCCCGAACGAGGGCGAAGCCGCCAGCCGCCTTCGGCTGCCGTCCTTTCAGCCGCGAGCAACTCGCGGATTCGGGTCTCGCTGTTCTCCGAGAGTAATGCTTCGAGCAGACGTTCCCGCCGGGAGAGATCGTGTCTCAAGTACTCCGTGAATTCGTCCTCGCCAAGCCGTTCAGTCGCGAGAGCGTCACGCACGCGGCTCACAGCAGCTCGAAATGCCACAACAAGGGCAGGATTGGCTCGCAGAACCGACCGCCGGTACGGAAACATGAGACTCCACGCCATCCTGCTGGCGAGCCATACTCCGGGCGTTCTTGTCCCTCGGGGTATACAACCGTGCTCCCGGATCGCCTGCCGGATCAGCATGGCTGCGGGGCCGAGCGCAGACACAGGGTCTTGTTCCGCTGCCTGGACGTCGTAACTGGCCAGCGTTACGCCGGCCAAGTCTGAGGGGGGCTTGATCTTCCCATCGTCACGGCAAACGCCAAACGTTCGATCCGGCACTAGGCCGCCCATGAAAAGCCCAAGTTCGAACATGATGTTGTCGCGTGGCGCCTGGAATTCGCTTCCCCGGGAAAGGACAAGATCGTCGGCAGTGATGACCGGCACGGCGAAGTCAAAATCCTCCAGTGCCCTTACGAGGCCCCACGCACAAAGTCGATTACCGTGCGTGGGTCACATCCTGGGCTTCCTGCAACCGAACGGCGGCGTCCGCCACGGCGCGGCGGATGACGTCCAACGACCCCAGGCCGGCGGCCTTGTCCGGATCCGTCACGGCGAAACCGTCCGGCGGAAAGCGGGCGGCGCCGGCACTGTAGGCGGTCCAATCGTCTTGAATCCCGGCGGCGATCCGCCCGACCAACGCCTCGGCTGCGGCACACTCCGCCGGAACTCGTCCCGCTTTGCGGGCCTGTGCGATCAGCGATTCCAGGCCGCACAAGTACTTCAAATCGTCCACGCCCTCGCGGGAGCGTTCGTAGTCCAGCGTCGGCTCGATGCCGGCGTCCGTGTCGCGAACCAGCGAGCCGGATTCGTTGCGCAGGTTGTAGTACCACTCCACTTTGCCTCGCACGCCGTGCTTGGTCATCTTCCAGAAGAAGAACCCGAACGGGAATCGGCCGGAGCCCGCGTTGACAAACCAGGGGATGGCGCCGGTCTGGCGCTGCAACTGCAGGATGAAATCCCTGTTGATCAGCCGCCGGCCGCCGTTGTGGTGATCGATTCCGTCCCAGCCGTTGTTGAACGTGGCGACGTTCAAGTACGGGGCCATCGCCATGACTTCGCGGTAACCGTTCATGTCGCTGGTGGTGGCGATCTCCGGCAGTTCCTCCCAGACGAAACGGGCCAATCGCTCGGCGATGCCCACGCCCTCGATGCCTTTGTTCGTCAATTCGTCGCCGATGCTCATCAGCACCGGCACGTCGTGTTTCAATGTCTCCGCGTGCAGTCGCCGCATGACTTGCAGGTACTTCTGCTGCCAGCGTTTGCTGGTCTCGTCGCCGTACCCGGCCAGATCGCTCACCTGCAGCCCCATCGGCGTGGCAAAGTACAGCGGGGCGGGGAATCCGGCGCGGCGGTAGGCTTCGATGAACTCGCCCAGTTGGCTGGTATCGTCGTCGTGAATCGGCAAGTGGAATTCGTACAGCGGAGCGACCGTGGTCATGCCGTGCTCGCGCATGTCCGCCAGGTGCTTGGGCAGGGCCTGGGCGTTCTCGGGCCGCGAGTAGTTGAATCCGACCGCAAACGGCGGGTCCTTCAAGCGAAGGGGCAGCACGTCCAGGTTGACCGCGATCGTTCCCACAGGCCGCCGCTGCGAGGTGACGGTGACGGTGCCGCGATACGTTCCGGGCGCCGCCGTGTCCGGGACGCGCACGGTGTACCAGAAGTATTCGGTGCTGTAAGCCGGCATGTTCCAAGGGTGGCCGAGCCGCATGAGGATCTGCCGCCCGCCGCCGTGAAACCCTTCCACGGACCGCACCGTCACGCAGTCCGCAGGAATCGTACCGCCCGATCCGGTCAGGTCGCCGGCCTGGATGAACACGTCGGTCAGATTCTCCAAGGGCCGCAGCAGGAAACTGAACGGTTCGTATTCGCCCTGCGAGGCAAACAAGCGTGCCACGCGCGGGTCCCCGGCCGCCCGCGACTGGATCGCGACCTTGGCCGGGGCGTCGTAGGCGATCGTCTTGCCTTCGGACGTGCGGACGGTCACTTGCTGAGCGTCGACGTACGTGACGGGGCGTGCGACCAGCGGCGCCTGCGTCGGCGCCGGCTCCTCGTTATAGTCCGTCACGAACAGCTCCAATTCGGCGGCCGACAGGGGCGTGACGAGCCAAGCCAACACGACAGCGCACAACGCAGACGCGTCACTGCGTGGCGTGCAGAGTTGCCGCCGCCGGGTGCCGGGACCACTTTCTCTTTCCCGTCTCGCAAGCAAACGTTTTCGCATGGTCCTACTCCTCCACGGTTCCGCCGGCGGGAACCAGTTCCAGATCGTCCAGCCAGATGGTGCCTTGCCCGATCGCGTAGAAATACACCATGTACGAGTTAGCGTTCGGTTCGGGCTTCCCGATCAACGTGTACTGGGACCACTTGTCAGGGATCTGCTCGCGCAGCGTCCCGTCCGCCCCGGACTCGAAGTTGACAAACAGCCGGTTCTCCCCCTCGCCGCGCGCCCAGAACGTCAGCCGGTAACCCGTCGCCCCCGGCACGGCGGGCAGCTTGGGCGTGCTGATGCCGATCCGTCCCGGCTGGCCAACACAGCGGATGCGGGCCGAGTAAGATCCCGAATGTACGTATTCGGGCCGTTCCTCCCACGAGTTCTCGTACTGGCCGCCCCAACTCCAGCCGCCCCACCACAGCCAGCGTGAACGGTCCTTGGCCGAGTTCTTGTTGACCTTTTCAAACCCGCCGTTCTGGATGAAGTTCAAGGGCGGATTGGTCACCGACAGCGTCTGGGACTCGTAGCGCCCCGCCAACCGCTGTTCGAGCACGGCCTTTCGCTTGCCGTACGCCGCTTCGCTCAACAGTCCTTGATCACGCTGCTGCTGGACGGCCTTCAGCGCCGCCTCGATCCGCTCCCGCGGCCAAAGCTGTTGGGTCAAGGCAGCCTTTTCTCCTCGCTGGTCTGGCTCGGCCCCTGGCAGAACGACAGCCAGCCAGATCAGGATAATATATGCCGCTGTCACGTTGGTTCTCCTGTTCTTGTGGCGAGCCGCCGAGATGTACTGCAGACGATTGGGGACGGTACGTCGGCGGCCCGGTCATCGTAGCACGAAGCGCCGGCCAGGGGGAGCCCCGTGCCGCCGGACGCGAGACCTGCGCCCTCTCGCACAGGTCTTGCAGCGGTTACACTGGAGCAAGCCGCAGGCCCGCCGGTCGGCGCCCAGCGGCCACCATTCTCCAACTGAGCGGTCAATGATGCAGTTTCGCGGATCGGAGGTTTATACAACCGCCCCGTCGTGGATGCGTTGGATCGTCTCCTGCATGGCGTGGTCGTAGCGATACCTCAAGCCGGAGACGATCGACAGGTTCTTCTTGCGAGCCTCCTCGCAGGCCGCCAGCACGGATCGGAGAGCCATGCTACCAAGATCCACGGCATTCTTACGGCTGCAGGTGCCGTTTCAAGAATTCGTTGTTCTTGGTCGTGTCAGCGATGCAGTCCTCGGTGCTTTCGTGTCCGGTCTCGTACACGTACCAGCCTTGGTATCCGATATTCCGGAAATCGCGAAACGCGGCCGGCCAGTCGATCGGGCCGGGTTCCTCGATCAGCTTGTTTCCATTCTTGACGTGGACCATGCAGATGCGTTCTTTGCCGAGCAATCGGATGCCCGGAATCGCCTGGTCGCCGTATCCGTAGAAGTCCATGTTGTGGGGATCGTAGTAGACGCCGACCGCCGGGTGACCGACCAGGTCGATCAGCTTCTTGTTGTCGGCGGGGCTGAGCGAGTTTTCCAGTCCGATGACGACGCCGGCATCTGCCGCCGTCTTGGCAACTTGCTGCAACATGGAAACGATCGGTCCGTACGACGACTCGTCGGACATCTTGGGGGCGTCGTCCCGGAAGAAGGCGGCCAGCAGCGCGCGGGCGCCGAGCATTTCCGCGGCGCGAACCGAAGCGATCACGCTGCCGGCGGCGTTCGGACTGTGGATCTTGACGCCGCGGTCCCAGATGCCGGCCAGGGAGGGGACCTGCAGGCCCCAGCGGTCGGCTTCCCGCTTGTAGTGCCGGACGGTCTCGGCGTCGCGCAGGTTGGGCTGGCCGGCTGTCGCCTGCAATTCGACACCGCGGAGGCCGGGAATGCCGGCAGCCACTTTGAAGACGTCCGGCGTGCCAGCCATCCTCAGGCTGGTAGCACGGATCCCAATTTTCAGCGGCTCGGATTCCGCCGCCAGAGCCGTGCGACTCAGACCCGCCGCCACCGCCGCCAGGGCGGATATCTGCAGAAAGCTGCGGCGCGTGTGCTTCGTTCCCGTTTTCGTGTGCGAACGGTCCATTCGCGTCGCCTGCGGCGAAGGCAGTTGCTTCATCATATCAAAATCCCTCCGAATCTCCCGGCCCGTCGCGCACTCTCGCACGTCCGCCGTGCGGGGCTGTACGCTCCGCCTTCTCCCGAGCCTGAGTGTCTGTAGCATCGCATACCCTGCGCTGGCTGACAAGCCGTCCCATGCATTGGCGCCGGAACCGACTAACGCGGCCAGCGGCCGCAACCAAAGCAGGTTGGGTCTGCGAGCCGATCCGGTCGGGACAGAGTCCCAACCTACGAAGATGCGCGCTCCGGGCGCCCATCTCACGGACGAGGACTCCAACAGCCGGTACACGCCTTGATCTGCTTTGCTCGCGGCGATAGTCTTGAGGTCGCTGACGGCGGCAAAGAACCTCACGAACAGGTGCAACATGTCAAGACGATCCTCGATCACGTGGGCCCTGGCCGTGCTCGGCGGCTGGGCGGTGGTGTGCGGCGACGGTCGGCCGGCGGAGCCCGACGCGGGCGGAGTCTCGCTGCGGGTCTACGAAGAGCCGCAAGAGCGTGCCCAGGCCCAGGGCATGCTCGCGGCGCTGGTGGCCAAGTCCATGGCGCCGATCATCGAGCAAAGGGATCAGGAACTGGGCGCGCTCGCGTCGCCCGAACAATGGCGCCAGCGCCAAGACCGCGTCCGGGAGCGCTTGGCGGAGTACCTCGGCGACTTCGGCCCGAAATGCCCGCTCGATCCCCGCACGGCCGGCACACTCGACCGGCCGGACTACGTGATCGAGAAAGTCATCTTCCAGAGCCAGCCGGGCTACTTCTGCACGACCAATCTGTACCTTCCCAAGCGCCGGCCGCTGCCGCGGCCCGGCGTGCTGCTGACCTGCGGCCATTCGGCGGAAGGCAAGGGCTACCACCTGTACCACGAAACCTGCCTGGGGCTGGTACTCAAGGGCTACGTGGTGTTGGCCCTGGATCCCACCGGCCAGGGCGAGCGGTCCGAGTACTTCGATCCGGCCAGCGGCAAGCCGTTGGTCCCCTTGTGCGTTTCCCACCACCACTACCTCGGCCGCCCGTCGTGGCTGGTGGGCCGCACGCTGGCCGGCTATCGCGCATGGGACGCCATCCGCGCGGTCGATTACCTGGTGTCGCGGCCGGAGGTGGATCCGGAAAAGATCGGGACCACGGGCAACTCGGGGGGCGGCATCATGGCCCTGCTGATCACCGCCTGCGACGAGCGCGTCAAGGTTTGTGCCGCAGCACACCCCGGCGGAAGCATGGAGCAGACGTTTCTTACCGGCCGGCGCTCGACGGAAATGGAGATCTTGAGCCTCATTCCGCCGCGTCCCTGTGCGATCGTCGTCGGCCGGGACTCGGGCGAGGCCCCAGGCCATCAAGCGAAGCTCGACGACATGCTCCGCTTCTATCGGGGCCTGGGCGCGGATCCCGGCCGGGGACAGATGTTCCTGGTCGACGGCGTCCACGACATGAAACAGCCCAAACGCGTCGTCTGCTATGCGTGGCTGAACAAGTGGCTGGACCAGGAGCAGGAAGGAGCCGACGAGCCGCCGTTGGCGATCGAGACGGTCGCCGACCTCAACTGTACGGCCACCGGACTGGCGATCCGCGACCTGGGCAGCCAGACGGGCCAGACGCTGAACGCCCGCGTGGCCGAGCGACTGCGCCCGCCGCAAGCCAGTCCCGATTCTCGCACCGCACTCGACACGACCCGGACGAAACTCCGCGCGGCCGTGGCCCGGCGGATCGGACTGAGTGTACCGGAGGTCCGCGCGACGCCTGCCGCGATATCGCGCGGCCGGGCCGAGCAACCCGATTTCACGGCGGAGAAACTGGTCCTCCAGACTGAGGCCGAGATCCAACTTCCGGCACTGCTGCTGCGGCCAGCGAAGCCCAGATCGTCCGCGCCGCTGGTGCTGCACGCCGCGGAACTCGGCAAGCCGGCCGAGTCGCTGCGTCCCTGCCTGGCGGTCGAGTTGGTGCGTGCCGGGCATACGGTGCTCTCGGTCGACGTCCGCGGGGCCGGGGAAACCGATCCTCGCGACCGCGCCAAATTGCCGCCGCTGGAACGCTACGACGCGCGGCAATTCCAGTTCGACTCGTCGGCCGTCCAGTGCGCCGCTTTCGGGACGACGCTGCTGGCCCTGCAGAGCAAGGACGTGATCCGGGCGATGGATTATATCGCGGGCCGACCCGAACTGGCGCCCTGCCGCGTGGTGCTCGTGGGCGAGGGTCTGGGTGGAGTCTGGAGCCTGGTGGCCGCCGCGATGGATGACCGCGCTGCGGGAGTGATCGCCGTGGGCATGGTGCCCTCGTACAAGCTGATCGTGGGCGCCCAGTACTACGCGGCCCGCGATTACTTCTGGGTCCCCGGGGCCTTGGCCGACTTCGACTTGCCGGACCTGGTCGGACTGGTCGCCCCGCGCACGGCCGTGCTGATCGATCCGGCCGACGCGATGCTCGCGCCGCTTGACGCGGAGCGCTGCCGAACCGTCTGCGCCTGGCCCGCCGCCGTCTACCGGGTATTGAACGCACCCGAACGATTCTCGATGCGTTACACGGCCGAGCGGAGCGTTGCGGAAACGGCCGAGCAGGTCGCCGCGGCGCTGTGTACCATCGAAGGTCAGCCGGCCGGCGTGGGACCGCGTTGACCGCCGCTTCCACCACGTTTTGCGGTCTTGTCGGGCGGCCGTCGCGGGGTCCCGATGGCTGTGACACAAGGTGCGGACCCCTTGAATCGGAACCATCCCCAGCAACCCTTGCGAGCGCTGCGATGCCACGAACAACACCGTCTTCCCTTGGAATCTGCAATCGTCATTGCCTCCCATTCGTGATGCTCTTTGCATTGGGAATGGCCCCAGCCTCGTTGGCCGCCGAAACAGGCGAGGAAAAGACGTCGCTGGAGCAGGCGCTCCTGCCGCTGATCAAGGCCCATCAGGGCGAGGTCGGCTTGGCGGTCAAGAACCTCAAGTCGGGCGAATCGTACGAGTACCAGGCCGACCGGCCGATGCCGACGGCCAGTCTGATCAAGTTGCCTGTCATGATCGCGACCTACGACGCGGCCCAAAGCGGCAAGCTCTCGCTGGACGACATGCTCGAGTTGAAAAAAGAGGACCAGGTTCCAGGGTCCGGAATCTTGACCCCGCATTTCTCGCCGGGCACCCGACTTTCGCTGCGCGACGCGATTCGCCTGATGATCGTGTATTCCGACAACACGGCGACGAACCTGGTGCTCGACAAGCTGGGACTGCCGACGACCAACGAGTACACGGCGAAGCGGGGCTGCCCGGAAACGCGCATCAACTCCAAAGTGTTCCGCCGCGACACGTCCATCGCACCGGAGCGCAGCAAGGAGTTCGGGCTGGGCAGCACCACGGCCCGCGACATGATCAAGCTGTGCGAATCGCTGCACGCCCAGACGATCGCCAGCGAAACGGCATCGGAGCAGATGCTCGATCACCTGTTTGCCTGCGACGACAAGTTGAAGGTGCCTCGAATGTTGCCTGCCGGCACGCGGGTGGCCCACAAAACGGGCTCGGTGAGTTCCTCGCGGACGGACGCGGGAATCATCGAATCCCCGGCCGGGCCGATCGCTTTTTGCATCCTCACGAACAAGAACAAGGACCAGCGCTGGACGGACGACAACGCCGGCGACGTGCTGTGCGCCAAGATCGGCGCGGCCCTCTATCAATACTTCAATCCCAAGGGCGCAGCGGCCTCGTCCCCGGCGGCGATCGGGCTGCGAATGGGTGCTGCGGGCGAGTGGGTGACGGCACTGCAGCGCACCCTCAACGCGCGGATCACGCCGCCGGCGAACATCAGCACGGATGGCGAGTTCGGTCCTGAAACCGAGGACGCCGTCAAGCGGTTCCAGACGCAAAAAGGACTGGAGCCGACGGGCATCGTCAACGCGGAAACGTGGAAGGCCCTGGGTCCGCTCGTGATGGACGAGCAGCCGGCTCCGGAGCCGGCCGTTGTCAACGCGGAGGCGACCAAGAAAGCACCGCCGGACGCGCTGGATGGCCCTCCGTTTGTCACTTGCAGAGCATGGGCCATCGTCGATGGCGACTCCGGCAAGCTGCTGGCCGGCGATCATCAAGACGAGAAACGTGATCCGGCGAGCACGACGAAAATGATGACCGCGCATCTGGTCACGCTGCTGGCTCAAAAGGACCCCCAGGTGCTGGACGAAGTCGTCACGTTTTCGCAACGGGCCGACCGGACGCCCGGCACGTCGTCGCAGGTGAAAGCGGGCGAACGGGTCACGGTCGGGGAACTGCTGTACGGCCTGCTGCTGCCCTCCGGCAACGATGCGGCGGTCGCCTTTGCCGAGCATTTTGGTGAGCGGCTGGCCGACGAAAAAGACAAGGCAGCGAAGCTTGATGCCTACGACAGCTTCGTCTCGGCCATGAATCGCAAGGCGGCGGAATTGGGCATGACGTCGACGCAATTCAAGAATCCCCATGGCCTGACGAGCACCGGTCACCAGACGACGGCGGCGGACCTCGCGCGGCTGGCGATCGCTGCCTTTGCCGTGCCGGAGTTGCGCAGCGTGGTGAAAACGCCGCAGCACGGCTGCACGCTCGGCTCGGTCTCCGGCTACCAGCGGAACATCGTCTGGCGAAACACCAACCAACTGCTGGCGATCGAAGGGTACGACGGCATCAAGACGGGCACCACGGGCGCGGCCGGCTGTTGTCTCGTTTCCACCGGCGAGCGCAGCGGCCGGCGGATCGTCGTGGTCGTGCTTGGCGCGTCGTCGACCGAGGGCCGCTATGTCGATTCGCGCAACCTGTACCGCTGGGCCTGGAAGGACTTGCTCAAGATCGGCAGCGCCGAGGCGTGGCGGCCGGCGCAGGCCGAGGTGGTGCAGCCAGGGCGGCTGCCCGACGGATGATTGGACCGGCTATTGAGCCAACAGATCCGTCAGACTCTGCCGAGTGAATTCAGACGGCATCATGGCGTGTTCCGTCGCCTCAGAACTCCAACCGGAGACCTCCTTCTCGATTTCTTCGATTCGCTCTTCCAGGCGGATGCGCGCCAGGCCGCTCATGCCGTCCAAGGCTTGGAGATGCCAATGCCCCGCTCGCGCCAAGATTGACTGTCGCTCGAAGCCTTTCGCTGCCTGGGCCGCTTCCCGCCAGAGGTTCGCGACGGCACTGCGTTCGGCCGGATCGGCGGCTGGCGTTCCTGCTTAGCGGAGTTCGGCGGGAATGACGAAGACAAACGTTGATCAGTGCTGACACATGATCGCCATTCCCGCTCGGGTTCAGCGTCTGGTTCGGCGGAGTCCGCATACCGCGCATGGACTAAATCGGCTCCGACGCCACGATAATGACGCACGAATGTTCGGCCAGTTTCACAGTGGGATCGACGGGCCGCACTATCCCATTCTCGACGATCCCCGCGATGGCAACAGGGTGCGTGCGACGCAGTTGATGTGCCTCCATCGACATCGGTTCAGCGTCCGGTGGCAACTCGGGCGGTGGCAGCGGCGGCTCCGCAGCGATCCGCTCATCGCGTGCTCTACGTTCAGGACTGCGCGAGTCAACTCCAGAACCAGTCATCGGGTCTCCTTTCAGTATGCTGTGATCACGAAAATGGGCGCCCCGCCCAGTTCGCCAAAGACGTCAGGTATCTCGTCATCCTCCCGGTCATATCGCCAAATCACCCAGATTCGGCGTCCCGATGGAGTTTCCGCAAACATCTGATACGAGCCATCTCTGCGTTTTTCGAGCTTGAAGACGCGGTTGAAGCACGCTTCGACGTCTTCCGCTGATAGGGCGTGAGCGTCGATTTTCTCCAGATTCCATTCGATCCACTTGAACTGCCTCATGCCCCTGCTCCAGCATTTGCTGTGTTCATCTTAGCCGACGGCGACAGGGCGATCAATTCAGCAACGAGCCTGCGACATGTCGCGAAACTGGATAAGCATGTTCTGCGTTTACTGGGTCCGTAGCCTCGTAGGAAGAGGACAACCGTCGCGTCAAGGCCCTGGCGTTCGTCACCGCCTGTCGCATCCTGCGACGGCGACTTCCGCTGTCCGCCGGCCGCGGTCGGTCACCCGCGAGTCGCTCGACGCCGAAATCTCGGCGGCCAAAGCATGGCTCGACGCCGACCCCGCGACCATGGGCAGCATCCTGGAGCAGTTCGCCGAGCTGAATTCCGATTACGAGATCGGGAAAGCCTCGCGGTACAAGCGGGCCAAGACCCGAATCATGACGCTTGGCTCCCACGCCGACTCGGTAACCGGTGATCGGTAACCGGTGATCGGTGGCCGGTGGCCGGTGGCCAGTGGCCAGTGCCAGCGAGACGAACTACAGCGGCTTCCGGGGCGCCATCGACCAGGCCCGCCAGCGGGGGCGTGAGGTCCAGTCCTGGATGATGGGCTCGTTCCACGGTCGCGTTTACCAGTGGAGCGTCCGCCAGTGGGCCGTAGATGCGGCTCCGGATCGTGCGGCCGATCAGCGGTTGGTCGTTCTAGACGTACGAGGAGCGTCACAGAGGCTCGTTCCCGACGTTCGCGATCCATTGCCGGGCGAACTCGGCGCTGGGCAGGCCCACGTCCAGCACGGTGTTGGCCAGGAAGATCATCTCCTGAATGCGTTTCTCCTTCAGCCACTTCCGGCCCAGTTCGCACTGGAGCTGCATACGTTCCACCGGCACGGGTTTGCGGTTGTGGAAATCCCAGATGTACATGCCCAAGGCGATGCGAGCGCCTTTCGGTGCGACCGTTTCCAGGGCCGCCAGATTCTCCTCCAGCATCGGCAGTTCGTCCGAATTCCAGGTCCACAGCGCGAGCACGTCGAACTGGTCGAGAAAGTCCGCCAGGGGCGGATCGCAGCCCCGGAACGTCGGCGAGGCGATCTTCCGCGACGGGTTGATCTCGTGGGTGTAGAGCGTCGCCCAAATGTCCATCGGCCGCCCTACCGCTTTCATCTGCTGGCGCGCCCGTCTCAGCTCGTCCGGTGTGATGGCCGGGCGACCGACGACGCCCCCATCGGCTTGCCGTTTGGCGTCGATGATGAAGTCGTCCAGGTAGATGCCGGTGAAGTTGGGGAACTTCTTGGCGAGATCCAGCACGGGGGCAAGTTCGCTCATGCCGCCCTTGCCGCCGCTGCCCACGACCGACCAGACGACGCGGTCCAGCGGCTGGAAGGCGATGGCGTATTGCTCGAAGGACGTCTTGGCGCGCGGGCCTTGACTGCTCGGCAGCGGCGGCTCGTCGCTGCTGCGGATCAACAGCAGGTTGGGCACGTTCAGCCAGAACGCCCCTTCGGCCGGCGTCATTCGCGAGCCGCCGAGGACGTTGCCCCGTTCCAGCGACTTGTCGTCGCCGCCGGCCAGCACGCTGAAGATCCACAGGCGATCGCGAACCGTATTGCGGGGTGTTCCGCCTGCCACAAGTTCTGCCGCGGTCGCACCTCCAGGCCTCGCGCCCCACGCCCCGGCAGCGGCCATCGCTACGGAACCGAGCATGGCTCGCCGTGACCATTCGTTTTCTCTGCTTGATTTGGACATGTCGTTCTCCTTCGGTAGAGCGGTTGCAGGTCGGCGTTATTGTAACCGAAAGAGATCCGGTCCTGGGAAGCGAATTCGAAACAGAAAAACGTCCGCCCCGACGAAGAGGGAGCTGGCAGAAAAATGGGGTGACAGAGAAATGCTGCAGAGAATTCACGCCAGCAGATCCACCGCGATGCCCAGCGCGTCCGGCTCCCGGATCGCGGTTTTGTACTGCTTTCCTGCCTTCTTTTCTTTTCGGAAGAAGTCGAGCAGCTTGTTCGGGTCCGGGTCCTCCGGCAGTCGGCCGTGCGTCAAGTGGATCGTGAACTCGTCCTGCCCGCGGGCGTCGGAGATCATCTGGAACGTGGACACTTCGGGATTGCCGTGCTCGCCGTCCCCGGAGACGACGTAATGGTCGGCGATAATCGAGCGGAAGAAATCTGTATCGACGTTGTTGTCGCTGCCGTGGTGCGGCATCTTCAGCAGGTCCACGTGGAGCTTGCCGTTCTTCAGCAGCTTGGCGCGGCGCAGACCTGCCAGCACGATGTCGCCGCGGGCGTCGCCCGTGAGCAGCCTGGTTTTCTTCTTGAAGGTTGCCAGCACCGTGATGCTCGACAGATTGAACACCGACTGATCGGCGAACTCGGCGACCTTGGCGACACCCAACTTGTCGATCTGCCTGTCCCACTCTTCCTGGAGGGCTCTGACGCGCTCTTCGTCCGGCCCGATGACGGTCAGCAGCAGACCATCGCCGGCGTCGAACTTGCGGCTCTTCTGACCCGCGGGCACCATGACGAGGTTCGCAAAGCTGATGTGGTCGTCGTCGATGTGGCTGACCATCACCATCCGGATCGGCAAGGGTTCATCCGGCGACCGTTGCTGCTTGAGCTGGTCCAAGCGAGGTTTCAGCGAACGGGCGTAGACGCCGCTGGGCCCCCCGTCGATCACAATCAACTTTGGATCGGATTCCCTGCCGTTCGCGTCCGAGATCGGTGGCCGATTCGCAGAGGATGGCCTTGACCCGACTCGGTTGTCCCAGGAATTCGCGGTGCCGGGCCATCAGCAGCGCGGCGGCGCCGCTGGCGTGCGGCGCGGCCATGCTGGTGCCGTCCTTGCGGACCAGGCCGTTGTCCGGCGCGAGCGAGTCGATCTTTTCACCCGGCGCGACCAGATCGGGTTTCAGGCGGCCGTCGCCCGTGGGGCCGCGGCTGGAAAAGTAGCTGACTCCGAACGTGTGAGGCCGCGTATTCCGCCCACACATCCGGCAGGACCGGCGAGTCCTGGGTGAAACGCAGATCGTGTCCCTGGCCATACAGCAGGTCCCGGATTTTGTCTTTTGACAGCTTCATGTTGCTGGCCTCGAAGGAAATCGGTCGTGAGCCCCTTCTACTAGAGATTCTGATTCCCCGCCGCTGCTGGTTCAACTGTCCGGCGGCCCTTCTTTTCCTGTCGACTGGCGCGGCCGTATTTGGGCCATCGCCTGTGCGCAGACAATCGCACCCTAGCGGTCTTCGCCGGAGGCTCGGCCGCAAAGTCCGGGTAGTCGGTCCGACCTGCAATCAGTGCGCCTCCGGCCTATGCACCGTCTGCTCGTCCAGCAGCACATCTGGACGTTTCTTGCGGAACGCTGTCTTTCCTTCTTCGGTCAAATTCCTGCATTCCCCGATTCGGACGATCTTCAGATGGCGAAGGGCTGCCAGATGCCGCAGCCAATCGTCGCCGATCGGGGTATCGCGGAGATCAACCTCGACGACAGACGGCGGGAAGCGGGGCGCCTCGCCGGTGGCTTTGGCCTGGGTATCCGGCTTCCCGGCGACCGGCTTGCTGCCGAACGCGGTGCCGGGCGCTTTGAGCAGACGGAGCGAAACGAGTCGCTTGCCCCAATGGGCGTCGGCGGGGTACTCGAGCCGCGGCGCGTCGCCACGATACGGCACGGCCAAGTAGCGCAGTCGCTCGACGCCGCGAAGCTCGATCTGTTCGAGGTTGGGATAGAACCCGTCGAGTCGCAAGGATTCAAGAGCCGCACATTCCGTAATACCGATGCGCGACAGGCGGTTCGACTCGGGCACCGCCAGCATCGTCACGCCGTCGAGGAAGTAATAGCGCAGAGTCGTTCGCGCGTCCTCCGGGACTTTCGATACAACGATGCGCGCAACATGGCTGTCCCCCCAGATTCGAATCGAGCCCGGCAACCAATTCTGGAAACAAAGCTCGTCAATATGGCAGTCGGTCAGGCACAGCACAGCGGCCTCCGGAGGCAGAATCTTTCGATCCAGCACCAGCCGCTCGACGCGCATCGGCCCTCGCAATCGAACTGCCTGCAAGCCCTCTCCCTCGCTCAGGCTTCGGGCTTCCTGCATGATCGGCTTGAGTCGCCCGGCGTCGACTGTCCACTCGGTGCCGCGGATCGGCGTTGTGTCACAGCATCCACTGCTGCAACCGCAGAACCGTCAACCGAACTGATGAGCCATTGCCTCTTCGAGTTCGGAGTCCGCGATGGGAACCTCGAGATCGAGATAGATCGGTGTCTTGATGCTGCGCAGTTGCTGGATGCCGTGCGGCGTGATCTTTCCGGCAGGAACGCTTTCTTCCCTCTCGCGCGTTGTCGTGAGCTTTACGGTTAGCCTCGACAATCGCTCGAGCGGCGTCAGGCACCGGAGGTGGGCGTCCGTGACTGGCGCGGTAAGCACCAGCGATTCGAGTGACCGAAACCTCCCCAGTACCTCGCATTGCTCGACCGTCAGCCCGGTCGATACGAGTGTCAGCCGTTTGATGTTGTCGATCTGCACGGGACGGGTGGGTGGAGTGAGCGAGACGCTTTGAACCGTTCCGTAGATTTCCTGATTGCCCAGTTTCAAATTGTGCAGGTTTCGCGCGTGGACCAGGTCGGCCAGCGCGTCACCGCTGACCGTCCCATCGAGCAGCGTCAAGGACTCCAACCGCGTCGCCGTGCGAATCCAGGCCAGGGAATCGGCATCAAGATCGATCCCGCGCAATTCCGCGCGGCGCAACGATGGCATCTTGGACAGCGCGGTCAGCGAATCGCTGGTCAGTTTCCGGGAGGAAGCGATACTCAGGAACTCCAATTTGGCGAGTTCTGTCAGCCGTCGCAGGCCTTCGTGCGTGTCCGCACGGACCGAGAGACTGCGCAGTTCCGTCATCCGGCCCGCAGTTTCCAGATCCTCGTCCGACAGGGGACGGCTGATGCTCAGCGAGAATTTCTTGCCCTCGGCGTCCGCGCCACCGAGCTTGATCTCATAATACCATTCGGTCGACGAGAGATGCGTGACCGGGCCGGGAAGCAGCGCGACGATGTCGGCCAGCGGCACGTCCGTCCGGTGCGGATAGTCCCAGGTGTGCCGTGGTAGCGTTACGATCTCCCGGAAATCATCCAGCGTGAAAACCTCCTGGCCGGACCGCGTCGGCGCCGAATAGGAAAACGACTTCAACCGCTCGGCAAAGCGTCGCGCCACCATCGGAGGCGGGGCGAAGCCGGTGTCGTGCAGATCCACATGTTCGAGGGCGGGCAACTGGTTTAAGATCGGAAGGACGGCGTGTGTCAGCTCGTAGTTCCAAGTGAGCTGCAAAACCTTCAACGACTTGAGCGGCAACAGCTTGACGATCATCTCGTCCGTCAGATCGCAACTGGTCAGGCTAAGTTGTTCCAAGCCTTGTCAGTGGCCAACAGAATTCAGCCGTTTTGGCCGCGGTGGCTGAGTGAACTAG